>JBBILC010000039.1:0-36157 GCA_037445115.1 Coleofasciculaceae cyanobacterium bin_20 | reverse complement strand
GCGTGATGGAGGTTGGGAGCAGTGGGTCAAAAGTTGGTAAGGCGGCATGAGGATCTGGAGGTTTATCAGGTGGCTTTTGAAGCAGCTATGCGAATTTTTGAGGTTTCTAAACGTTTTCCTGTGGAGGAACGATATTCGTTGACTGATCAAGTGCGGCGGTCTTCTCGTTCGGTTTGTGCCAATTTAGCGGAAGCTTGGCGCAAGCGAATTTATGAAGCATCGTTTGTCGCGAAGTTGTCTGACTGTATTGCAGAAGCAGCCGAAACCCAAACTTGGATTGCGTTTGCTATCAGATGCCAATATCTGGATCGTCAGATTGGCAACGATTTACATCAAACCTACGATCGCATCATCGCCACCCTCATTAACCTCAGCCATAACGCCAAGACCTGGACGCTCACTCCACCAACCCGCCGCTAGGAGCTTTGTATGAAAATAAAGTTTCGGGATAACGGGTAGTGGGTGGGTGAGTGAGGGGGTGGGTGGGTGAGTGAGTGGCAAATAAATAACGTTCCACCTACTCACCTACTCACCTACTCACCTACTCACCTACCCACCTACCCACCTACTCCGCAGACATTACCTCAGCCGGTTGCGCCTGGGTCGGTTGCTGGAAAATGCCCACCACCGATCGCCCGACACAGTAAACCAGCATCATCGCGCCTACGGTGAAGATGATGTCGCCCGGAATGCGGAGCCACACGGTCCACTGCATCCAGGGGGAACTGATCACTTCGGCACTGCGGGCATACCAGGTGCCGTGATTCACCGATTGCACCAGTTGATAGAAGCCGTTGGGAATCAACCCACACACCATCATCACCACCAGTCCGGCGTTGATCCACCAGAAGGAGAAGTTGAGGTTCTTTTCATCCCAGGCGCGATCGGGCGTAATCTCCCGCAGGGCGAAGAGCATCAGGGCGATCGCCAGCGAACCGTATACCCCGTACAAGGCCGAGTGGGCATGAATCGGCGTTGTGTTCAGACCCTGGGAGTAATAGAGCACGATCGGCGGATTGATCAAGAACCCAAACACGCCAGCCCCGACCAAGTTCCAAAAACAAGTCGCAATGAAGAACTTCAGCGGCATCCGATAGAACCCTTGGGCTTCCTGGGAGAGCTTCAAGGACTTCACCACTTCAAAGCCAATCAGGGTCAGGGGCACCACTTCCAGCGCCGACGCCACCGACCCCATTGCGGTGATAAACACGGGTGTTCCGGCAAAGTACAGGTGATGCAGCGTACCAATCACCCCGCTACCGAGATAGAGAATCGTGGTCAGATAGGTGGCCCGCAAAGCAGAGGATCGCTTGAGGAACCCAAGTTCGCTACATAGGTAGGCGATCGCGACCGTGGCAAACACCTCAAAGAACCCTTCCACCCACAGATGCACCACCCACCAGCGCCAGTACTCTGCAATACTCAACGGCGTATGGTTGGTGTACATCAGGCCAGAGGCGTAGAACAGGGGAATCGTGATCGCACTGTAGAGGAAAAAGTGGTTCAGCCCGGTTTTGCTGCCCTCGGCTTTCAGCGCGGGTTTGAGGGCACGGAACATCAACCACAGCCAGAACACCATGCCGCCAATCAGCAACAGTTGCCAGAGGCGACCCAGTTCCACGTATTCGTAACCCTGATGCCCAAACCAGAAGCTCTTATCGCCCAGGTAGCCCTGCACACCCGCCCAGGCACCAACGAGGGAACCGACCACGACGAGTGTTAACGCCGCCAGCAACCCCCCATTGCCCCAGGCCTGGAACTTGGGTTCGTGTTTGCCAAAGCGGGGACCAAAGTACAATCCCGCTGCTAACCAGCAGGTCGCAATCCAGAAAACCGCCAGTTGCAAATGCCAGGTGCGCGACGCGGCATAGGGTAAGTATTGCTGAATCGGTACGCCATAAAAGCCATCGCCTTCAACGGCATAGTGAGCAGTGACCATGCCCATCAGGATTTGCACGAAGAACAGAGCCATCGCCACGCCAAAGAACAGGGTCGTCACCTTTTGGCTGGGAGTGGCAAGGCGAATCGCTGGGCGCTCCGCCACGGGCTGCACGTCTTCGGCATCCTCCTGGGTGAGATACACAAACAGGAAGAGGGCGATCGCGGCAATCAACACAATCACCGACACGATCGACCAGATCAAAAACTGACCCGGTGCCTGGTTGCCAATCAGGTCGTCATGGGGAAAGTTGGCGGTATAGGAGAACGGCGCATTGGGACGATTGGCCGAGGCCGCCCAGGCCGTCCAAGCGAAGAACGCTGTCACATCCCGGATTTCGGTGGCATCGGTAAACCAACCGCTGGGGATGGAATGTACCGCTGAACCTTTAGACAACAGGGTTTGATAATCGGCAAAGACCTTTTGCAACCCCTGGGTCTGGGCGGCGGTTAGCGTTAAGGCTTCCGTATCGGGGTCATAGCGGTTCGGCTTGAATTGGTTGCGCACCTCCACCTGTAGCAAGGCGCGATCGCTCTCCGACAACGCTTCCCAATCCGCCTGATCGAAGTCTGCATCGCCGTTATACAACACGCCTGCGGTGGCCAAGCCCCAACGGTGCAACACATCCGCAGTCCAATCGGGAGCCAGATAACTGCCATGCCCCCACACACTGCCAATGTGCTGTCCACCCCGCGCCAGATAGGTTTCCTGGCCGTGTTGAATGTTGTCCTGGGTCAGAATGACCGTTTGCTGGGGGGAAACCACCGTGGCGGGAATCGGTGGGGCATTTTTGTAAATCGCGGCCCCGGCTGAAATTAAAACCGTAAAGGTGACAATACAAATCAGCACCAGCCAAGCCGGTAGACTGAAGGGCCGTGGGCGCTCGCGGGTTGCCACAGCTATATCAAAGGTTGAGTTCGCCATGATTGCGGTTCTTAAGAAATCTCTGCAAATAACGCTAATTGCAACGTGCTCAAGTGTCCGAGAATACCCCGTTCACCTTTGGGACTGCGCCTTACCTGGAGAGCGCTATTACAGCCCTTCCCTGTCTAATGAAGTACTGTCAAGCCTTGTGAACAAGGGGCTTAAGCCCCTTGTCTATACCTCACCAAGTATGGAAGTGCTGTAACACCTGGAGAACGCTATTCATACGTGATCACGCACATCACGCACTTACCCAACAAGCGTAGATGAATAGCCTTCATCATGCCTTGACTTAAGTCAAAGCTGATCTTGAGAAATTCTTAATTCTGGGGATGCCAAAGCACCGGAAAATAGGGACATCCTGCCAGGGAGACCGGCTTGGGATAGAAGGCTAGCGGTGCAGCGGTAGATCCCCCAAGCATGTTTGGCGGCGATCGCGGCTCCCAGTGTTCTCATCGGGTAAGCCGTCCAAAGGAATGGTAGTCCAAAGCAGCGATCGTGGTGCAACACCCAATGCATCCCGTAAACTGGAAGATATAGACATGGGGAAGATCAGGATGGTCATTCAGCAACCGAAGCAACCGACTCCCAACACGGTCACCCCCGTCAACAGCGTGACCCTCCTACCTGACGACACCATTCCATTTCCCCCTGACGATCTCTGGAGTGATGAACCCCCCTTGGAAAGTGATCTACATCGTGAGCAAATTGACTTATTAATTCGTCTGATTCGCTGGTGGTTCCGTGAGGGAGGGGAAGGGGGACGGACAGATGTGTATGTGGCGGGAAATTTGACGATTTACTACAGCCCCAATCAAAAAAAATCGGAATTTTCCCGGGGGCCAGATGTGTTTGTTGTCCTAGGGACTGATAACCATCCGCGCCGCAGTTGGACCGTTTGGCACGAAGGGGGGCAATATCCTAATGTGATTGTTGAATTGCTGTCGGATTCAACTGCTACCGTCGATCGCGGCGAAAAAAAAGATCTCTATCAATCCCTATGGCGAGTTCCAGAATACTTTTGGTTTGACCCAATCACACTGGAGTTTCAGGGATTTCACCTCATCGACGGTGCCTATCAACCGATTCAAGCCGACCTGCATGGCTGGCTGTGGAGCCGAGAATTAGGCTGTTATTTGGGAATCTGCGATCGCGTTCTTCGTCTCTTTAGTAATAGTGGCCAATTAGTCCCCCTACCGGAAGAAGCGGCCATGCAACAGGCTGAGCAGGCCATACAACGGGCTGAGCAAGCTGCCCAACGAGCGGAGCAAGCTGCCCAACGAGCGGAGCAAGCTGAACAGGCCCTTCAACAGGAACGTGAACAACGACAGCAACTTCTGGCTAAATTACAAGCCCTCTCCCCAGCACAACGACAGGCATTAGGGATTGATGAGAACTTAGCAGCGGATTAAATATGCTCAATGAATCAGAACTGGCGAGTTGGTTACACACGACACTCCTGTTTCGCGATCTCTCACGATCGCAACTCGTATTCTTGCTGAGAATCGCCCAGTTACAAACCTTTAATAAAGGTGACCTGATCTTCCAGGAGGGGGGTGAAGCTACCGGTTGTTTCGTTATTAAAACAGGCCGCATCAAAGTTTTTAAGATGTCACCAACGGGCAAGGAGCAAATTCTGAATATTTTTGAGGTGGGTGAAAATTTTGCAGAAATTGCCGCCCTGGATGGTAAACCTTTCCCCGCATCCGCAGAAGCGCTAGAGTTTTCCGAACTGCTCTTCTTCCCCAGAGTATTGTTCCTGGATTTACTCCATCAATCGCCTGACATTACGATCAATATGCTGATTAGTCTTGCACAACACTCGCGACATTTAGCCGGGGTGATTGAAGATCTCTCTTTTAAGGATGTGCCGCAACGGTTAGCGACCTATTTACTCAACCTCAACGATCCCCAAAATGATGCCCACGTTGAAGGATCACATCCCCCTACTTCCCCGACTCACGTGCTCACATTAGACTTAACCAAAAGCCAACTGGCGGCGATCCTGGGGACGATTCCGGCAACCCTGTCCAGGGCGTTTTACCGCCTCAGTAGTGAGGGCTTAATCGCGGTGAATGGTCCCAAAATTGAATTACGCGATCGCGATCGCCTCCAAGCCTTCAGCCAGTCCTTCACCCAATCGGACAGCTAGGGATGAGCGGCGGACTTCATGGGTCTCTGGGTTGCGAAAGATGGCTTCGTCGTAGGTGGCAGCATACCCCTGGGGGGTGTTGAGGCTTGGATGATGGGTGATTATAAAGACCATGAAATCTCAAAAAGAGCACTCTTATCTATTGTGATTAAATGGGTGGACTTCCCATTGTCCTATCCTCTTATCCCAGTCTGCCGATTTTTCTTTGCCGTTGCTCGTTACAGTAAACTTTAGTGTGAGGCTTGATGTCTCCATCGTCTGGGTGGGGCATTGACCATCTACTTAATACAAACGACAATTTAATACTAAAGTCGTCCTCAAGGACGAGGTTTCAGACCCAATCTCCCGATGAAAATCGCGATCGCTCAATTGAATCCCACGATCGGGGATCTGGTCGGTAATGCCCAGCAAATTGTGCAAGCAGCGCAACGGGCCGCCGATCGTCAGGTGCAGCTTCTCCTCACCCCGGAACTGTCCCTCTGCGGCTATCCCCCTAGAGACTTGCTGCTGAATCCTAGTTTTGTCGCAGCAACCCAAGCCGCGTTGCAAGCGTTAACACAAGAGTTACCACCCCACCTTACCGTCCTAGTGGGGACGGTGGAACCTAATCCTCAAGCCCAGCAAACGGGGGGCAAGCCCTTGTTTAATAGCATGGCGCTGCTCCAGGCTGCGAAAATCCAGCAACGCTTCCATAAGCGCCTATTGCCCACCTACGATGTGTTTGATGAAGATCGTTATTTCGCGGCGGGCCAGGTCCCAAACTGCTTTGAACTAGAGGGCCTGAATATTGGCGTAACGATCTGTGAGGACCTGTGGAACGACGAAGAGTTCTGGGGCCAGCGACGGTACTTGCACAATCCCATTGCTGATTTGGCGGCGATTGGGGTGGATTTAACCATTAACCTCTCGGCCTCGCCCTATACCGTTGGTAAACAAAAGATCCGGGAGGCGATGCTGGGGCATTTGGCCCGCCGTTACGACCAGCCCATTCTCTATGCCAACCAGGTGGGGGGCAATGATGATCTGATTTTTGATGGCAGTAGTGTGGCGGTGAACCGGGGCGGGCAGTTAGTCGGACGGGCCACCGCCTTTGGGACGGACTGGCTAGAGTTAACGTTTGACCCCCAACGAGGGGATTTATTACCGGGGGCGATCGCCCCGGAACCTGTGCATGAGACAGCAGAAATCTGGCAGGCGTTGGTATTGGGGGTGCGGGACTACGCTCGAAAATGTGGCTTTAGCAAAATTGTGCTGGGCCTGAGTGGGGGGATCGACTCAGCCCTGGTGGCGGCGATCGCCGTGGCGGCCCTCGGCCCCGATCGGGTGTTGGGGGTACTGATGCCCTCTCCCTACAGTTCGGACCATTCTGTGCAGGATGCCCTGGCACTGGTTAAGAACTTGGGAATTGAGCACCAGATAGTGCCGATCACGGACCTGATGCAGGGGTTTGATCGCGCCCTAGCCCCTGTCTTTGGCGATCGGCAGCCAGACATCGCGGAGGAGAATATCCAATCCCGGATTCGGGGCACGTTATTGATGGCCATCTCCAACAAATTAGGGCATTTGTTGCTTTCAACGGGTAACAAATCAGAAATGGCAGTGGGCTATTGCACCCTCTATGGCGACATGGATGGCGGGTTAGCCGCGATCGCCGATGTGCCCAAGCTACAAGTCTATGCCCTCTGTCAGTGGTTAAATCAGGGGGGCTGGGGGGTTGACCTAGGGCCGGGACAGGCAGTGATTCCCGAAAATATTCTGACTAAGGCCCCCAGTGCCGAATTGCGTCCCGATCAGGTCGATGCCGATTTGCTGCCGCCCTACCCGATTCTTGATGACATCCTGGCCCGTTTGCTCCAGGAACACCAATCCCTCGAGGAGATTGTGGCAGCGGGGTACGACGCGGCATTAGTCCAAAAAGTGGTGACCCTGGTCGATCGCTCGGAGTTCAAACGTCGGCAAGCCCCCCCCGGCTTGAAAATTACCGATCGGGCCTTTGGAACGGGCTGGCGAATGCCGATCGCCAAACGCTGGCAATGGTATAGCCACAATTACCGCTCGCGTAGCCTGCCGCAGGGTTAGCAACGACCCTATGGCAAGGTATCTATTCTTGACGCACAGCGGTTGGTACGGTAACGGTGGATAGTCCCGCGATCACCCGCAGGTTTTGCGAACGCAGTAATTCCGTAAAATCCAGCGTGGGTCGGTTTTCCAAATTTGCGATCGCAGCGATCCCCTCCAACAAATGGCGGGCGGCATCCGCTGTGGAATACCCCCGCCGTTGGGCGGTTTGCAAGGCTGCTTCATCGGCCTCTAGTTCCCGCTGCGTTTGGGATTGGCTGCGCCAGAGTTGCACCACCCCGATCGTACTCAATCCGCCAGCCATCAAGATACCCACCGCATCCCCCTGGGCAAGTTCGACCACCGCACCCACAAAACCCGCCACAATCAACCCCTGGTAAAGGTCCGGCTTAAACCAGCGAACCCCCAGGGTCCAGGCAACGGCGCGTAGGAGCAATAGATCCCGCTGCGGGCGAGGCAGACGGCCCCATAGGTCAAAGTTAAGGCTAATCAGGCGGGTTTGCCGCCACGGCGGTGGCAATTGCACCACCAGCACCGATCGCTGTTCTGGACGACTGACCAGTTTGGTATGCATGCGTCCGGAGGCTGGCATCAGTTCCCGCAACCGGGCAATTTCCGTGTCTGGATTCATACGCTTCCCTGGCCCTCACGATTCTCAACACATAAACGCTCCCAACCATCATCGAAAGCTTGGGTCTGAAACCCTGCCCTGCCGGCATGGCTTTGCACCTCACCGGTTAGCTGCCCTAAGGTCAAAGCTGGAAAAGCCGACAACTCCCGTTTCTATCCTACGCCCGAACCCGCATCGCTGTTCCACCGGAGAGTAGGCAGTGTGCAAAGGTGTTTGCTCAGCATGGCCGGAAACTGCGTCGGGCACAGCAGGGGGTAGGTCGGAAGCAGAAAGGCTCGCGTCAGCAGGACCAGGCTAGGGTAACCGTGATATTTAGGAATCTCCCCCTGTCTTCAGTGCGGGGTGGATGTCCACTATAGTTGGGGGGATGAGAAACCCCTGGGCTTGCCAACAGGGCCTGCCCCGTCAAAGCAAGATCCCTGCCGTGATTTCTCTCCCGTTGTTAAAGGTTTGCACCGATGGCACAGCTGACAAACTGGCTGCCCGATAGCCCCCTGGTTGACTTCACCATCTTACTCCTGGTGATCCTGACCCTACCGCCGATTTTTGAGCGGTTTCGGCTGCCAGGACTCGTGGGTTTATTGTTTGCGGGCATGATTTTGGGACCCGATGGTCTGAAACTGCTCGATCCCAGTTCTGATGTGATGAAGTTGCTCTCTGACATCGGCAAAATCTATCTCATGTTTGTGGCGGGGATGGAAATTGATCTGGCGGAGTTTCGCAAAACCCGGAATCGATCGCTCAACTTTGGGATCGCAACCTTTTTGATCCCCTTGATCGGCGGCACTCTGGTGGGGCAACTGTTTGGCATGGGGCTGAATACGTCGGTGTTGATTGGGTCCCTGTTGGCCTCCCATACCCTGCTGGCCTACCCGATCGTCAACCGTCTGGGAGTAGTCCGCACGGAAGCCGTGGCCATCACCGTGGGGGCCACGATCATTACCGATATTGCGGCCCTACTGGTTTTAGCGATTTGTGTCTCCATTCATGTGGGCGAGTTTTCGACCGTGGGCCTCGTGACGCAACTAGTGGCCCTCGCCGCCTATGTTGTCTTTGTCCTGGTGGGTTTTGACTGGGCAGGGCGGGAATTTTTCCGGCGATCGGGCGATCAGGAGGGCAATCAATTTCTGTTTGTTCTGGTTGCGGTTTTCCTTGCCTCCGTCGGTGCCCAAGTGATCAATATTGAGCAAATTGTGGGGGCCTTTCTGGCGGGGTTAGCGGTCAACGATGTGGTCGGGCGCGGCCCCGTGGAGGAAAAGGTGAAGTTCGTCGGCAGTACCCTCTTCATTCCCTTTTTCTTTGTTGGGATGGGGTTGCTGCTGTCGGTATCCGGCTTTGTGGAAACCCTGACCACCGACTTCCTTTTGACCCTGGCGATCGTCGCCACGTTAATCGGTACCAAATTCCTGGCCGCCCTCGTGATCAAATACCGCTATGGCTACCAGTGGAACGAAACGCTGACCATGTGGTCCCTGTCGTTACCCCAGGTGGCTGCCACCCTAGCTGCCGCCTTAGCGGCCTTGAAGGTCGGGCTAATTGCGCCGTCGGTGTTCAAAGCGGTGATTGTCCTGATGCTGGTCACTTCGATTTTAGGCCCTATCCTCACGGCTCGCTTTGCCCGTACCTTGACGGTTCCCAAGGTGCCGATCGCGGGTGAACTGGAAAGGGTGCCCCGTGAACTAGACGACGGTGCTGCCCTCACGACCGATGCCTACGCCTGTCACGCCTATCGGGTCGTTGTTCCCGTCTATAACCCCTCCACCGAGCGTTACCTGATTGAAATGGGGGGGCTGCTGGCCCGTAGTGAGGGGGGAGAATTGATCCCTCTCGCGATCGCCAAGGCCCATATGCACATGGACGAACCGGAATTGGACGCCGCCCTGCAACGCAGCCATAAGCTCCTGCAACGGGCGATCGCCGTCAGCCACGAATTCCAGGTGCAAGCCACCCCCCTTGTCCGTATTGATGACGACATCGCCCAAGGGATTAGTCGCACTGCCCGGGAACAGGAGGCGAGTCTGATTGTCATGGGCTGGAGTCCACGGCTGGGATTGCGGGCGCGGCTCTTTGGCAATGTGATTGATAGTGTCTTTTGGTCGGCCCACTGTCCTGTGGCCGTGATGCGGTTACTGGAGGAACCCATCAATATTCAACGCATCCTCGTGCCCATCAAAGCGCTGACGGCCTCGGAACTGCGGACCCTCCGCTTTGCCCACCTGTTCGCCAATACCAACCAGGCCCGCCTTACCTTGCTCCATGTGTGCGATCGCCAAACCTCCCCCCCGGCCATTGCGGCTTTCGAGGCGGAGCTAGGGGCAGCCAATGCCGCCATTCCTTCCCAAGCCACGGTCGATCTGTACACCCGCACCAGTGACGACATTGCCCAAACCATCCTTAAGGCGGCCCTCGGCCACGACATGGTGGTGCTGCGATCGGTCCGACGGCGCACAGCAGCGGGCCTAGCCGTGAGTGATGTCACCACCCAGGTCCTTGAAAGCCTTCAGTGCTCGATCGTCCTGCTCGGCGAACCCTATGCCGGACGCTGAAGCGATCGCTATTGGGTCTATCCAAGATGTCAAGCTGTTACAGACATGAGCCACCCAGCGTTACGGGCTTGAAGATGCATGTGGTCTGTGTGACACAGCCCAGGCAGAAGGTGTTCACATCTCAGGAACTAGACGTGATTGAGCGTATCGTTTAGGGAGATTGCTCGGAAGATGAACTTCCAGACACAGACACTAGTGCAGCATATAATTTAATGATGCAATGTTTGTAGTTCAGGCTTTAGCCTGCAACGCCTCAAGTCGTTACTACCAACGTTGCGAAACTTTATGTTTGTTGTACTAGTGGTCTGTCAGCCCTAAACTTGAGAGTTGCAGATAAATGCTCAGATCCTTCGACAGAGAGCTTCTCAGGATAACCGGGAAAATAATCCGTTTGGGCTGAGCCAGTCGAAGCCCTAATCTTCAGTTTGCTAGACCACGAGAAGGACGGGGTCTGAGACCCATTTTTTCGGTGAACCTCTCCTGACCCGGTGTCTGCCTGGGGCAAAATTCCAAGATTTGTCCTGTCTTAGGGGTAACCTGACGAATAACTAGGAAAGGTACCCATGGTTGGGCAACCTTGTCCGTAGCCATTGCTCCCTGGGGGCACCCCCGTGGTTCAGGGTAGCTGAGGTCAGCCAAGATGACACATAATCGCAATAATAGGGGAACACAGGTGGTAAATCTGGGGCGGCGTTGGCCCATACCCAAACACCGAGTTTGTCAACCGCGTCCGCACAATGGCACGGGAGGGACCCAACGCTCCCGGTGAAAGCGCTCAGGGATTCTGGCAGGAACGAATGACATCCATGAGAGACGAAGATAAAACCAGAGAACAACTCCTGGCAGAGTTAGCTGCACTCCGAGCGCGTCTAGATGAATTGGAGGCCCTTACCCCCTCTGCTCCCCTGGGGGCCTATTGCCAGATTCCCGACAACGCGGTTGAAGGGTTCTATCAAACCACGCCTGCGGGTCAGCTCTGCCAGGTGAATACGGCCTTTGCGCGTCTCCTGGGCTACGACTCCCCCGATGACTTGCTGGAACGGACGACCACGATCGCCCAACTCTACATGGATGCCCGTGCTTGGCCAGACCTTGCCCATCACTTGGCAATTCACGGTGAAGTCTTGGGACGGGAAAGCCAAATCTGCCGTCGGGATGGTCAGCCGATATGGGTGGCCGAATATGTCCGCATTCGCCGCGATCCCCACAACGGCCAACCGTACTACGAAGGCTCCTGTATTGACATTACCCCCCGCAAGCGGGCAGAAATGGCCCTACACCAGGCCAATCAGGAACTCGAACACGCCAACCGAGAACTGGAGCAAGCCAAAGCTGAATTGGAGCAAGCTAACACGGCCCTGGAACGTCGGGTGAGGGAACGGACCACGGCCCTCCAGGCGGCCCATGATGATCTGGTGGCTGAGGTTGTGGAGCGATCTCGGGCTGAGACAGATCTGCGGCGGGCCAAGGAGCAACTGGAGGCGATCCTGGAGGCGGTACCGGGGATCGTGTCCTGGGTGAGCGCCGATCGCAAGTACCTGGGGGTAAATCGCCAACTGGCCGAGATGTTCCACTTTCCCAGGGATGCTTTCGCGGGTCGGGATATTGGCTTCCTCGGTGTCAGCCCTGATTTTGAGCAGTTCATGGATGACTTTTTCCGTCAGCCTGATCCGGATGCTTATGCGGAAATCACGGCGCAGGTTGATGGGGAGAGCCGCAACTTTGTGATTGTCGCCCAAAAGTACGATCGCGCTCAGGCGGCCTTTGTGGTGGGGATCGACATCACTGAACGGCGGCGGGCGGAAGCCGAGTTACGGGACTCCAAGGAGCAACTGGAGGCGATCCTGGAGGCGGTGCCGGGGATTGTCTCCTGGATCAGTGCAGATCAGCAGTATTTGGGGGTCAATCGGCGGCTAGCGGAACTCTATGGCCTGCCCCGGGAAGCCTTTGTGGGGCAAGACATTGGCTTTTTAGGGAGCAGTAATGACTTTACTGAATTTGTGCGGGAGTTTTTTGCCAGCCCCGAATCCGATGGGTTCCGGGAAATTGCCGCGATCGTCAATGGTGAAATTCGCAATTTCCTGATTGTCGTCCAGAAATATAACCAGGGACAATCCGCCTTTGCCGTGGGCATCGACATCACCGATCGCCGACGGGCGGAAGCTGCCCTGCACACTACCAAGGATCAACTGGAAGCCATCCTAGAAGCAGTCCCCGGCTTTGTGTCCTGGATCAGCGATGAGTTGAAATACCTGGGCGTCAACCGCTATTTAGCGGAAATGTTTGGCCTATCCCGCGAGGCATTTATCGGACAACCGATCGGCTTCCTGGGCAGTAGTAGTGATTTCAACCAGTTTGTGCGTGACTTTTTCGCCAGCTCTAGTTGGGAAACCTCCCAGGAAATTTCTGCCCGCGTGGGGGGGGAACAGCATCACTTCCTCATGGTGACCCAGAAATACCACGAGGGTAAAGCTGCCTTCTTCATTGGTATTGATATCACCGAGCGGCTGAGCATGGAGGCGGCCCTACGGGAAACGGAAGAAAAATATCGCGGCATTTTTGAGAACGCGATCGAAGGGATTTTCCAAACCACCCCCGATGGTCGCTACCTCAGTGCCAATCCAGCCCTAGCCCGGATGTATGGCTTTGAAAGCCCCGCTGACTTGATGGCCTATTTCACCGACATTGAGCAGCAACTCTACATTGACCCAAAACGGCGCATGGAATTTTCCCGCTTGATGCAGGTGCAGGGGGCCGTGGCCGACTTTGAGTCCGAGGTATACCGCCGCGATGGTAAGCGCATTTGGATATCGGAAAATGCCCGTGTGGTGACCGATGCAACGGGACAAATCCTCTGCTACGAAGGGACCGTCGAGGATATTACCGAGCGCAAACGTGCCCAAATGGCTTTGCAACAGGCCAATGAACGTTTGGAAGAACGGGTCGAGCAGCGCACCGCTGCCCTGCGGGAAGTGAACCATCGCCTGCGGGTGGAAATTGCCGAACGGCGACAGGTGGAACTGGCCCTGCGCAATTCCGAAGCCGAACTTCGTGCCCTGTTCGCTGCCATGACCGATGTGATTGCCGTCTTTGATGCGGAAGGTCGCTACCTCAAAATGGTAGCCACCAACTCCACCCTGCCCTACAACCCCCACGAGGAGCGGGTCGGGCGCACGGTCCATGAGGTGTTGCCACCGGACTTGGCCCAATGTTTCCTGACCTACATCCGCCAGGTGTTGGCAACAGGGACGACCTACAGTCTGGAATACAGTATGCCGATGGGTAGCTTTGCCCACCCACCCGCGACCGACCCTGAGGGCACCACAACACCGCCACCGGCAACGGCCTGGTTCTCTGCCAATGTCTCGCCCATGAATGACAACATGGTGGTGTGGGTGGCCCGCAATATTACTGAACGCAAGCGATCGGAGGAAGCCCTGCGCCAAGAGCAGCAAAAGTCAGAGCGGTTATTGCTCAACATCCTGCCCCAGCCGATCGCGGAGCAACTGAAGCAAAAACGGGACCAAACCCTGATCGCCGAGCGGTTTGAACAGGCCACGATTCTGTTTGCCGATATTGTGGACTTTACCGGTTTGGCCAGTAATATCACGCCAGTTCGCCTGGTTAGTATCCTC
Organism: Coleofasciculaceae cyanobacterium bin_20; assembly: GCA_037445115.1. Classification (GTDB taxonomy): domain Bacteria; phylum Cyanobacteriota; class Cyanobacteriia; order B231; family B231; genus Trichothermofontia. The sequence goes on along the minus strand of JBBILC010000039.1, from coordinate 22,251 downwards.
AATCAGATCTTTTCTACCTTTGATCACCTCGCTGAGCGCTATGGGTTGGAGAAAATTAAGACGATCGGCGATGCCTATATGGCCGTGGGGGGGCTACCGGCTCACCGCGATGATCATGCGGAAGCCGTGGCCGATATGGCCCTAGCGATGCAACAGGCGATCACCTGCTTCCTCCGGGATAACCAGGAACCCTTCAAGCTGCGGATTGGCGTGAATACGGGTCCCGTTGTCGCCGGGGTGATTGGTCTGAAGAAATTTGCCTATGATCTTTGGGGGGATACGGTCAATATCGCCAGTCGGATGGAATCCCAGGGCATTCCCGGCAAGATTCAGGTCACCGCAGCGACCTATCAACGCCTCCACGATCGCTACCAATTTGAATGCCGAGGCGAAATCGAAATCAAAGGTCGGGGGCCAATGACCACTTATTGGCTGGTAGGTAAACGTAACCTTGCGCCGGATGATCCCCTGCTCTCCCCTACCTGTGAATTCCAGCAACTTTAAGGGACAGACTTAGGGATCAGATCAGGGTACAAGCCCAGGGTACACACTGAGGGGGCATGATTGCCAAAGAAACCGTTTCAAAACCTTTTGGGAGCTAGATGGGGTGAAGCTTGTTTAAAGAAGTGGTCATTAGGCCCAAATTGGACAATCATAAACAGTAGGGCACCTCGAAAAATACCAAGTTCCCCAACTGTGTCCACGAAATTATACGAGGGTGAGGCGGGCGGCGGAGCCGCCCATCTCAATGCATCGAGGTTGCCAGTAATCGGGTGCAAGCTATCGGCTCTAAACAAGTGCTGGGGTGATGTGTCAAGTAGCTCAAGTGGGAGATGGTAATGCAGGGCAATAGTACAAACCTGAGGCAAGAGACCGAGCGACGCTTGGAATGGAATGAGCAACCCCCGCTTCCTGCGAACGGCATAGAGGAGTCTGACGCCAGTGCTGAAGCCCAAGGCTTTAACCTGCGTCCCCTGCTGAGAACCTGCTACCGTAAAGCCTGGCTAATCCTGCTGACCACAAGTCTGTTCGGCGGTTTGGCCTGGTATCGGAGTCCCCGATCGGTGCAGTCTAACTACACAGCCAGCTTTAAACTGCTGGTCGAACCAGCCACCACCGAAGCCAGAATTGTTCAACCCACCACCTTAACCCGGACGGGCGGGGGAGTTCCCAATGAGGATCTGTATGCGTTGGACTACAGTACCCAAATTCAGATTCTCAAAAGCCCAGCTCTCATGGCGGATATTGCTACCGCCGTTCAGCAAGCCCACCCTGATAACCCCCTGTTTAGCAATTTCCATGCGGACCAACTTGAATCCTTAACGGTCGAGCGGATCAGTATTAAGGACGGTCCTCGGACCGAAGGTACCCGTATCCTCCAGGTTGGCTTTCAGTCCCCCGATCCCCAGTTGACTGAGGCGGTTCTGGATGCTACCGCCGATCGTTTCCTGCGCTATAGCCTGGAGGAACGAACAACGTTAATTGGTGAAGGGATTCGCTTTATCGACACCCAACTGCCAGCGGTACAGCAACGGGTCACCCAGCTCCAGGCCGCGATCCAACAGTTACGGGAACAACAAGCAGCTCTGAACCCAGAAACCCAGGGAGAACAACTGCTCGAACAGGCCCGCAATCTTGAAGCTCAGAGGCTACAAACCCGCCAGGAACTCCAGGAACAACGGGCGCTCTTTGCCGCGATCCAGCGTCAAGTGGGTTTAAACCCACGGGATGCGATGATTGCGTCAGTTTTAAGCCAAGACCCCCGTTACCAGAGTCTATTGACCCAACTAACGGAAACTGATGCGGAAATTGCCGTCCAGGCTGCCCGGGTGCGTCCGGAAAGTTTGGAGTTCCAGGCCCTATTGCGTAAACGGCAGAATCAGGAAACGCTACTCCGGCAGCAACTGGCGCAAACCCTGGGGGTTCCCAGTGAACAACTGGTGAATCTTTCCCCCACGGCGGTTTTTCAGGATAGTCTACGCCTCGGCTTAATCCAGCAGATGTTTACCACCCTGAACCAAATCCGCGTACTAGAGACCCGTGAGCAACAATTAAACCAAACTGCGGCTGGACTCGTCCCCCGGATTCAGCAACAGCCTGCGATTGTGCGGCGCTATTCCGAGTTACAACAGCAACTCGACATTGCCACCCGCACCCGCACCCAACTCCTTACCCAACGGGAGGCCCTACGGCTCGAAAGTGCCCAAACCCAAATTCCTTGGGTGCAATTAACCCAGCCCGAAGCCGCCGAGGTTAGGGGGGCGAGCAAGTCTAGTCGCTTAATTTTGATGGGTCTCATGGCGGGAGCGATCTTGGGGGTAGCGGCGGCCCTCGGTCTCGAAAAGCTGCAAAATGTTTTCTTTGAACCCGATGATCTCAAGGATGCGGCCAAGGTGCCAATGCTGGGTATTATTCCTCGCTATAAGGGCCGCGAACCCCTTACCTCCCAATCCCTGCTCAAACTATCGGTACTGGAAGACAGTAGTGGTACGTTTGCACCTTTTTTGGATGCCTTTGATGCCCTTTATGTCAGCCTCCGCTTCCTGCGTCCCCAAGCCCCCTTAAAGGCAATGGTGATTTCTTCCCCCACGACGGGAGATGGCAAATCAACCATAGCGCTACACTTGGCGCAGGCCGCAGCCCTGGCGGGCCAGCGGGTCCTCCTGGTGGATGCCAATCTGCATTCGGCACAGATTCACCTGCGGCTGGGGATGGAAAATCATCGCGGCTTGAGCAATTTGTTAACCGGTCGGCTGCGCAAGCAAGCGATTCAGCAAGCCATCCAACCCTCCCCTTTGGTGAAGAATTTATCAATTCTCACGGCTGGCCCACCGATCTTGAATGCCGCCCGTCTCTTTGCGGCCCCCCCCACGCGTCTACTGATCGAGCGTCTCCAGACCCAATATGACTGGGTGATCTTTGATGCACCTGCCCTAACGGATGCGCGGGATGCTAATTTTTTGGCTGACTACACCGATGGTATTGTGATGGTGGTTGATATTGGAACGACTCACCGCTCCAAAACGTCTAGGGTTTTAGAGCAATTGCAGACGTTTCATTTACCCATTCTGGGAATGGTTGCCAATTATGCCAGTCACGATAAACGGGATGCCAATCTGGCTCATCCGACGGATACCCCGCAGGTTATGTCGAAATTTTTTACCCACCGTGCCCCGTCAGAGCCATCCACCCCTGAACCCTCCCCTGAACGACCTGTGGCCGATCGCGTCTATACCGATCCCCGTGGTTAAGTTAGGACGAGCGGGGTTCTGGCTTGGGAGCTGTCCAAGGTCCTCCTCTACGATCGCTAGCCCCGGGTCCCTGCGCACGGGTGGGGTAGGCTCATGATCATTCCTGTTCTCCGGGCGGGGTATGCCTATGCCGATCGCTTAGTCCAGCGATCACTGCGTTACCCCCGGCGTTTCCTGGCCTGGGTGGCCCTCCTGTGCATCCTCGGCAGCAGCCTGCTGTTGGGAGTGGGTTTGGCTAGGGCAACCACGATGCCTTATGCCCAGGGTGATGGGACAGGGGTGGTCACCGCCCAGGCAATCCCTTCCCTGGAAGTGCAACAATCCCCGCAGCGCTCCTGGGAAAGCCTACCGCCGATCGGGACGGTTGATCCCACCCCACCCGCCTATCGGCTGGGCCAAGACCTCTACATCGAAACCTGCCAAGGCTGTCATGTGGCAGTTCCTCCAGCGGTTTTACCCACTGAAACCTGGCGGCAATTGTTACAGGACTCCCAGCACTACGGACAACAGCTGACTCCCCTCGTTGATCCGGCGCGGTTGCTGGTGTGGAACTATCTGCTCCTGTCTTCCCGTCCCCACGCGGTGGATGAAACGATTCCCTTTCGAGTTCAGGAGTCTCGTTATTTTCGCGCCTTACATCCCAATGTCCCCCTGCAACGCCCCATTACGCTAGCGGGTTGTGTGAGTTGCCATCCGGGTGCGCCCAAGTATGACTACCGTCGCCTGACAGCGGACTGGTCCTCGCGTTAGGGAAGACCCCCCCAGAGGGTTGGGAGCCTGACCATAGGACCCTAGAAAATATCAGGCTCAGTAAAGCCGACTAAGGGTATACTCCGCCAGTTGTACGAGACATTGCTGGGATTCGCTGGCCGGGAGGTCAGCCAAGTAGGCGATCGCGGTTTTGGCGTGCTGGGCAGCTAGTTCCCGCGATCGCTCAATGCCGCGACTATTACAGACCAGGGTGAGGGCCTGTTCGAGATCGCCCGGTTGCGCAAACTCCCGTTCAATCAAGGTTTCCAGGAAGGGTTGCTCCTCCAGGGCAAAGAGGACCGGGGCCGTTAAATTGCCACTGCGCAGATCCGAGCCTGAGGGTTTCCCCAGGACCTCAGCAGAGGTCGTAAAGTCAAGAATGTCATCCACAATTTGAAAGGCTAGGCCCAAATAACGCCCATAGTAGTAAAGGTTTTCTTGCAGGGCAGGCGACACCTGGCTCAGGAGGGCAGCCGCCTTGGCACTATTGGCAATGAGGGAGGCAGTTTTGTAGTAGCTTTTCTCCAGATACGCCTCTAGAGAAAGACTGGCATCGAAGCGGTTTAACCCCTGGCGAATTTCCCCCTCCGCCAGGTTCATAATCACTTCCGATAGGAGCTTGACTACCTCCAGGTTATTGAGATTGGCCAGATACCAGGAGGATTGGGCAAAGAGAAAGTCCCCCGCCAAGACCGCGATTCGATTCCCAAACCCCTGGTTAACCGTTGGCACCCCCCGACGAATTTCCGCCTCGTCCACCACATCATCATGGACTAAACTGGCCGTGTGGATCATCTCTGTAATTTCTGCAAGGCGCTGGTGCTGGGGACTGATGGCCTGGTTGGGTAGGGTTGCTCGCGAGATTAACAGGACGATCGCTGGTCGCAGCCGTTTGCCGCCCGCACCAAACAGATGCTCAGCCGCTGCATATAGGATGGGATGGCGGGCACCGACCAGGCGCTTCAAATTATCAGTCAGATCTTGTAGGTCGGCTTCAACGGGGGAGAAGAGGGATTTGACGGAAGTCATGGGCGAGCCAGAACCAGCAAATTTACGAAATTTTACATTGTCTGTCCTTATTCTAAGCTAACCCTCTGAAATTCTGATGTTTAATCGCAAATCTTACGGGTACTGGGCCTCTACCCCTAACTGTTAAGGCTCTCCGCCTTGCCTATGCCTCCCCCACCGTCGCTGCTCGTCCCTCCCACACCCAAGAATTCATGAAGTTTTGTAAATTAAGCTGCCGATCCGGTGGACGGGACCGTGACTTTTGGAAAGCTTATGTTACCTTAGGAATAAGCATCCGCAAGCATTGAATACACGAAAACCTGTTCAGGTTCAGTCCAGGATCAGTGCCCTGTGTAAGCCTCATACGATGTAACTACCGGTAAATAACGACTGGTAATGTTGTGTTAGGTGAAGGGTATCGGACGGAGTGCTCCACTGATGTGGGATATTTGTCGTCCCAACGGTTAGGACCCCTGACACGCTTCAGGTTAAGTGGTGAATTTTAGCTGATTGGCGACGGTATTGGCCCGATGGCAGTTGGCGATTGAGTTTGCTTGATTAACTAACAACGGAGTCTCTAGGGAGTCCATTGGTGGCTTCATGGCGACACTGCTCCAATCCCTGGAATTCCTTGGGTGGGGGTTGATGGCGCGAGTGAGGGGTTGGCTCCGTTGGGAGATCGGCCTAATTTTTTATGCTCATTTTTCTACTTATTGATTACCCTATTGTCGTGCGCTGTCCTATGTTTTATGACTCGATGCCCCTGCTGATCCTGGCCCTGGCCACGGGCTATTTGCTAGCTGTTTACCTCATCTTGAAACTGGGTGCACAACATTACCGTAGCCGCCGGTTTCCTAAAGAGGTAGCCGCCGGAGAGATTGCGCAACCCCTATCGGCATCGCCTGTCCGGGGCTGGCCCTGGCGATCGGTTGCCCTGATGCTCAGGCCCAGCCGTCGACGCAGCTAGTGGGGCCTCACCCCCATCTAGCCTAATAATCCAATCTGGCTGGATACGGCCCTAGGTAGGGTAACGGCTGTAACCGGGGGAACCCTGCCCAACCAACGACGGGCTGCTTGGCCAAAGGCGTGGGCATCCCCACTGACACAGAACCGGGTTGGTCGGGCGGGATGTGTGCTGGCTAACCCCAAGGCATCCAACTCTTGGGCCGCCGCCGCTACCAGGGATTGGGCCGGATCGATCAGCTGCACTGATGGCGGTAGGATCTGGCGTAGGATCGGCTCTAGCAACGGATAGTGGGTACACCCATAAATTAGACCATCGATCGGGTGGGCTAGGAGTGGGGCAAGATACTGTTGGGCAACCTGGTAGGTTTCGGGGTCGTCTAGGCGGTTCTGTTCAATTAGGGGGACGAATTCCGGACAGCCGATTTCCCAAACCTGGGCACTGGGGTCTGCTTCACGAATGGCTTGGCCATAGGCTCCACTCGCCGCCGTCGCTGGTGTGGCAATCACCCCAATCCGCTTGGCCCGTTGGACGGCTGCCCGTGCCCCTGGCAGGATTAGCCCCAATATGGGCCAATCAAACTCCGTTTGTACGGCCTCTAGGGCCAGGGCTGAGCTGGTGTTACAGGCCATAATCACCATCTTGACCTGTTGGCTTTGCATCCAGGTCAGGATTTCCCGGACAAACTGGAGAATTTCACCCGGACTGCGGGTGCCGTAGGGCAGACGGGCTGTATCGGCAAAATAGAGCACGGACTCCTGGGGCAGTTGGCGCTGGATTTCCCGCAGAACGGTCAACCCCCCCAAGCCACTATCGAAAATACCAATCCGAGCCGCAGGCCGATGAGTCGTAGCCGCGTTTTCGGCTAGGTGTAATGACAAGGGTGTGTTTGGCACTGAAGTCGCCCCTTGCGGGTGGGGGCGGCAATGGGATGAAGGATTCCTCACAAACCAACACTCTTTATTTAGTAAAGGACAGACTCAACGTCAGCGAGTGCAGATGAGTCTGGATACTGTATCCTACCGTAACCGCTTTGGGGAAGGGAATCTCCGGTAATCGGGGTGGGGGACATCACGGGTGTCTGGTCACGCGCAGGCGGCGGGGGTGCCGATCGCACCATTAAGCGTTAGGTTTAAGGAGTAAATGAGCCAAATCGCTGATTGTCATTACCGAACGCGGCATGGATTGCATACAGGTCACGGGGATTCGCGGGTACGGGTATACGGGTTTTTTCGCGGCAGAGCAGACGCTAGGACAATGGTTTGAGGTGGATGTGAGCCTCTGGCTAGATTTGACGATCGCCGCCCAAAGCGATCGTCTGGAGGACACCCTCAACTATGCCCAGGTCGTTGCCATTGTGCAGGAATTATTACAAACCGCTCGTTTTCAGCTACTAGAGCGCCTAGTGGCGACGATCGCGGCGGCCCTGTTGGCGTATGACGATCGGGTTCAGTCGGTACAGGTGCGGCTGACAAAACTGACCCCACCCATCCCCAACTTTTCAGGTCAAGTCACACTGGAAATTCAGCGACAGCGACAGCAGCCCGCCGTAGCGATAGAGTAAGGGCGGATCATGGGGACAGCAGGATGACTTGGAATGCAGGACATACCCTCCACGGCGATCGCTACACGATCGAGCGACCTTTGGGTATCGGGGGCTTTGGCATCACCTATCTGGCACGGGATACCCATGGTCGCCAGGTGGTGATTAAAACCCTCAAGGACACTCTGCGCGAAGAGAAGGACTTTGCCCGTCGCTGCGATCGCTTTCGGGATGAAGCCTTGCGACTAGCCCTGTGCCGCCACCCCCACATTGTCCAGATCGACAATGCCTTTCAGGAGGGGGATCTTCCCTGCATTGTGATGGAGTATGTGGCGGGTCAAACCCTGTGGGAATGGGTGGAGGAGCGGGGTGCCCTATCGGAAGCGGAGGGGTTAGGCTACATTCGTCAGATTGGCAGCGCCCTCAGCACGATTCACGAGAAGGGGTTATTGCACCGGGATATCCAACCCCAGAACATTATGATGCGACGACTGGCCGACTCGCCCCCAGCGGCCCCCCTGTACGAAGCGGTTCTGATTGACTTTGGGTTGGCGCGGGAGTTTATTCCAGATACCAGTCAGGCGTATACGCTGGTGATGACCCACGGCTTTGCCCCGGTGGAACAATATATTCGGGAGGCGTTACGCGGTGAATTTTCCGATGTGTATGCCCTCGCCGCAACCTTGTATTACGTGCTAACGCGGGAAATCCCAATTTCAGCCCATGCCCGTGCGGCCAAAGCTCCCCTGAAGCCACCTAAACGCTTCAACCCCCGTATTAGCGAGGCCACTAATGCCGCGATCGTGCAGGGGATGGCGATGCAGGCGAGCGATCGCCCCCAAACCGTGCGGGACTGGCTGAGCCAATTACCCGACCTCCCGATGCCAGACCCGGCTTCCTCGCCTGAGCCTGGCAATGCCCCACCGCTGTCCCCGCCGCCCGCGTCAGGTAGCCGTCTGAATTCGACCCCGGCGCTCGTGGCTGTCCCTACCATGCCCCCCTTGTCCACCTTAGAATCGGTTCCCCTGATCTCGTCTACGGGCATTGACTATGGTCCGCTACGAGAGCAACTGGCGGCACAGCGGTGGCAGTGGGCCGATGCCGAAACGGCGGGGTTAATGCTCAAAATTATGGGGCGGCAAGCTGCTGGTTGGTTACGGCTGGAGGATTTGCAACAGTTTCCCGCAGCCGATCTACGGACGCTCGATCAGCTTTGGTATAACGGCAGTGGCGGACGGTTTGGGTTTTGTGTCCAGCAGCAAATCTGGCACACCCTAGTGGGGAGTCCCTATGCGGCCTTGGATGCCTGGTATGCCTTTGGCGATCGCTTGGGCTGGTCCCTCCAATCCCTCTGGTTGGATTGGCGTCGTCTGAGCTTCGATCGAGAAACAGCCCCGCCTGGCCATTTGCCCCATCTGCCCGTACATTGGGTCATTGCGCTGGCTGCTTTGCTCCAACGTCAGGATTTCTTGGGAGAGGAAACCCACGAACTGGGGTAACGAATCACACCAGAAAAATTAAGCCGATCTGCCATTTTATTCAGAGTTGTGCGAACATCTGTTAGGTTTGAGGGAAATCTTGGCAAAGGGTGTATTAACCAGCCGTGTCTGCGTCATTCCAACTGGTTCATACGTTAACAGGGCATACGGACTGGGTACGCAATCTGGCGTTTAGTCCAGACGGCAGAATTCTTGCAAGTGTTGGCTGGGATGCCAGTGTGCGGCTTTGGCGTACCCAGGATGCGTGCCTCCTGCATACATTGAGTCACCACACCGATGCCGTCTCGGCGATCGCCTTTTCCCCCGACGGGAAAACCCTGGCCACGGGCAGTAAGGACAAAACGATCAAACTCTGGCAACCCGAAGGGGATTGTCTGCGGGTTAAAACCCTGACCGGGCATGGGGATTGGGTGTTGGCAGTGGCCTTTAGCCCGGACGGGCAATGGTTAGCCAGTACGGGTCGCGATCGCCGGATTTGCCTATGGCAGCTACCCACCGGACACCTGAGTGGCCAGTTCGAGGGGCATACCGAATGGGTCTTTTCCCTGGTTTTCAGCCCCGATAGCCATACCCTATTCAGCGGCAGTTGGGATAAAACGATTCGCCTGTGGCAGGTACCCACGGGGGAGTTGCTCCGGACGTTGGAGGGGCATACGAAATGGGTCTGGTCCCTCGCCCTGAGTCCCGATGGTCAAACCCTCGCCAGTGGCAGTGCGGATAATACCGTTCGCCTGTGGCAGCTGAATGCGGAACTGAATGATGCAGAAACGGTGCGGATCTTGTCTGGCCATAGTGATTGGGTGTTGTGTGTCGCCTTCAGCATTGATGGTGAATTCCTCGCCAGTGGTAGTGCCGATCGCACCTGTGCCCTTTGGCAGGCTGGGCACTCTCGCCAAGAACCAGAGACCCAGGTCTGGCAAGCGGGGAAGGATCGGCTGGTACAACTCTTGCGGGGGCACACGGAGACGGTCCTGGGGGTGGCGTTTTGTCCGAAAGGTCACTGGTTAGCCACCAGTAGTGGGGATACTACGATTAAACTGTGGCAGTAATCATGGCTAGCAGGATGGGATAACTAGCAATGGGAACCCAAGAATTTTTGACTGGAGAGAGTCCCCTGCCATCTCAGCCAGCCCCCCCCCGTGGGGGGCTGACGCAAACGAGAGACCCTTCGCCTCCCTCCCCGCCACTTCCCCTGCCTCCCTGGCTAAAACGTCCGATCGGTCGGGCCAGTGCTCTCTCAACGGTGCAGCGCATCATCAAGCAGCGCCAGATCCATACCATTTGTGAAGAAGGTCGGTGTCCGAATCGAGGCGAGTGCTATGCCCAGCAGACCGCTACCTTTTTATTAATGGGACCCACCTGTACCCGTGCCTGTGCGTTTTGCCAGGTGGATAAGGGTCATGCCCCGATGCCGCTCGATGGGGATGAGCCGACCAAAATTGCGGAGGCGGTGCAACTTCTGGGTCTCCGGTATGTGGTTTTGACCTCTGTCGCACGGGATGATCTGCCGGATCAGGGAGCCGGTCATTTTGTGGCGACGATGGTGGCGATTCGGGAGCGCCATCCCCAGACCCAGATTGAGGTGCTCACGCCGGATTTCTGGGGGGGGTATAGCGATCACGTCCGGGCGGAACAAGCCCAGGCCGATCGCGTACAACGGGTAGTGGCGGCGGCACCCGCTTGCTACAACCACAATATCGAAACCGTGCGTCGTCTCCAGGGACCCGTGCGGCGGGGGGCTAGTTACGATCGCTCCCTCCGGGTCTTATCCCTGGTTAAACAGATGGACCCTGGTATGCCCACCAAATCGGGGCTGATGCTGGGACATGGGGAAACGGAGGCTGAAGTGATTGGGGCGATGCAGGATCTACGGGCGGTTGGCTGCGATCGCTTGACCCTAGGGCAATATCTCCGACCCTCCCTGGCCCATTTGCCGGTGCGCCGCTATTGGACACCGGATGAGTTTGAACGGCTGGGGATGATTGCCCGTGAGTTGGGGTTTAGCCAGGTGCGATCGGGGCCGTTGGTCCGCAGTTCTTACCATGCTGGGGAAAGTGGGTGAAGGTTGGGTGCTTTGGGGGAACCACAAAGGTACAAAGGGCACAAAGTTAACACAAAGCCTTAGTGTACCTTAGTGTTCTTAGTGTCTTGGTGGTTTAAAGAACGACTAACGACTAGGGAGGGCTTAGCTGATTGAAGGTCAAATGGGGTTTGGCCCGATCACTGCTCATCCCCACCCAAGCTAACCCCTGCCGAGTTCCGATCCAGAGTTGCTTGCCCCCCACATCAGGGGTGATGCTCAAAATATGGCTGGAGGGAAGATCGCGGATTTGGCTGACGATCGCCCCGTTGTAGGGGTTGACCTCAAACAGACCATTGGTGGTTCCCACCCAAAGATTCTGGTTGCTGCTATTAAAACCGATCGCGGTCACATTCCGATTGCGGAAGACCGTCACCGATCGCACCACCTCACCCGTTTTGTAGTCCACTTCCAACAGCGCACTAGGGGTTCCCACCCATAAGACCCCCTTGGGACTCAGGGCGATCGCCTGGACTGTACTGCCGGGTAAATTCCCCACCCGTTGCAGGAGATAGGCATTGGCCGTGTTGACCTTGACTAAGCCTTCGAGGGTCCCTACCCAGAGATTGCGATCGGGATCAAGGCTCAGGGCGTTGGCACTCACCCCCGGCAAGACTTGGAGGGTCGTCATGAGTAGCCCGCGATCGGGGCTGATCATACTGAGGCCGCGATCGCTGCCTACCCAGAGAAAGCCGCGATGATCCATGAGGAGGGAGAGAACCCGGTTTGAGGGCATGAAAAAGTTTTGCGCGGTGATTTCCTGAGTACGGGGGTCAATCCGCTTTAAGCCATCATAGGTCCCCACCCAGAGGCGACCCACCTTGTCCTGTACCAGGGCACCGATCGTGACATTGGGCAAATGAATACGTGCATAGATCTGGCCAGTTTGCGGACTAATTTTGGCTAACCCCTGCCAGGAAGCGACCCAAAGACCCCCCCGGTGTGGATCGGGATAGAGGGCACTGATGCGGCGATCAACCCCTAGGGATTCCGGTTCCAAACGCAACCGTTCCGGCGGCAGGGGATCAATGCCGGGTGGCGGTGGGGCAGGGGTAAAAATCGTCGTCGATTCCACCTGCTCATTGAAGGGATTGGGCGTGACCGGAGGGGCCGTGCTCGGTCGCCGCTCACGCACCTGAGCTAAGACTGTTGGCGGAACGACAAGGCTGAGCAGGGCCAGCAGGGGGGCTAGACGAAACCAATGGGCAGGGCGCATGATCGTTTCTCGGCAACTCTTCTCTACTGCCCCAAAGTATTGCCATAAAGGCACAATTCGTCAAATTTTTCAAGTTGAGGGGTCAATCGGCACGATCGCCCACCCTGTACCCCTAGCAGATTGCGTGACATGTTTTGCGTGAAAATTGACAAAAATTAAAATTTCATTGGACAGGTACATATAAAATTGAGCGGGCAATCAGGCTGCTTGAAAATAAATCAAACTTATTCACTGGCTTGAAAAAACTAAACTTTTCAGAATGCCATTACTGATATTCTTAATACTGGACAGCTTAACAACAGCGAAATTTTGTTGACCTGGTAGAAGCTGGTATTCCGTTTTGCATCGATACTAAGCCATTCAAGGCGATTGCCCTGGAATGCTTGGCAGAGGGGATGGGATCAAGGGAACGCTTATCTGATAAGCGCTGCTTTTGTCTGTCATCACGCCATCGGATATCGATCACAAGAGGGGGCAGGTCCATTTTGTCACCTGACACCTTGAACCTGAAGTCGCACTATTCGCAGGAAAGGAACTTATGTCTTACGCGCAAACTAAAACTTCGTCCAAATCCGGCTATCAAGCGGGGGTGAAGGACTACAAACTGACCTACTACACACCGGACTACACCCCGAAGGACACGGATATTCTGGCGGCTTTCCGCGTATCGCCCCAACCGGGTGTCCCTCCCGAAGAAGCTGGCGCAGCCGTGGCCGCTGAATCTTCTACCGGGACCTGGACCACCGTTTGGACGGACCTACTGACCGACCTCGATCGCTACAAGGGCCGTTGCTACGACGTTGAGCCTGTTCCTGGCGAAGATAACCAATACTTCTGCTACGTGGCCTATCCCCTTGATCTGTTTGAAGAAGGGTCGGTCACTAACATGCTGACCTCGATCGTGGGGAACGTATTCGGGTTCAAAGCCCTGCGTGCCCTGCGGTTGGAAGACCTGCGGATTCCCATCGCCTACCTGAAGACCTTCCAAGGTCCGCCCCACGGCATTCAAGTAGAACGGGACAAGCTGAACAAGTATGGTCGTCCCCTGCTGGGTTGTACGATTAAGCCCAAGCTGGGTCTGTCGGCGAAGAACTACGGTCGTGCGGTCTATGAATGTCTGCGCGGTGGTTTGGACTTCACCAAGGACGACGAAAACATTAACTCCCAGCCCTTCATGCGCTGGCGCGATCGCTTCCTGTTTGTGCAAGAAGCCATTGAAAAAGCCCAAGCCGAAACTGGGGAAGTCAAGGGTCACTACCTGAACGTGACCGCTGCCACCTGCGAAGAAATGATGAAACGGGCCGAATTCGCCAAGGAAATTGGCACCCCGATCATCATGCACGACTTCCTGACCGGTGGTTTTACGGCCAACACCACCCTGGCCCGTTACTGCCGCGACAACGGCCTGCTGCTCCACATCCACCGGGCGATGCACGCGGTGATCGACCGTCAGCGCAACCACGGGATTCACTTCCGCGTGTTGGCCAAGTGCTTGCGGATGTCCGGCGGTGACCACCTCCACTCCGGGACCGTGGTCGGTAAGCTGGAAGGGGAAAAGGGCATCACGATGGGCTTCGTTGACCTGATGCGTGAAGATCACATTGAAGCCGATCGCGCCCGTGGTATCTTCTTCACCCAAGATTGGGCCTCCATGCCCGGTGTGATGCCGGTGGCCTCCGGTGGGATTCACGTCTGGCACATGCCCGCCCTGGTGGAAATCTTCGGCGATGACTCCTGCCTGCAATTTGGCGGTGGGACCCTCGGCCACCCCTGGGGGAACGCACCCGGTGCGACCGCGAACCGCGTGGCTCTGGAAGCCTGTATCCAAGCCCGTAACGAAGGTCGCAACCTCTTCCGTGAAGGCGGTGATGTGATCCGCGAAGCCGCCAAGTGGTCGCCGGAACTGGCCGTTGCCTGCGAACTGTGGAAGGAAATCAAGTTCGAGTTCGAGGCGATGGACACGCTGTAAGCCTGAATGCAGAACGGTGGGGGATGAGGCATTTATACTCACCCTTCACCAAGCGTTCTTCATGCTTATGGGGTGGGGACCATGAACTTAAAGCAAATTGCCAAGGATACGGCGAAGGTTCTGATGAGCTATCTGACCTACCAAGCCGTGCGCACGGTGATTGCCCAGTTGAGTGAAACGAATCCACCCCAAGCCATCTGGCTCAGCCACTTTTCCGCCACGGACAAGATTCAGGATGGCGAGGCTTACCTGCGGGAATTGGGACAGGCCAATCAGGAACTCGCGTTGCGGATTATGACGCTGCGTACCCACCTAGCGGAGGAAGTTACCAGTTTTCTGCCGGAAATGGTGCAAACGGGTATTCAGCAGTCGAATATGGAACATCGACGCCAGTTCTTGGAGCGGATCACCCAACTGACCCCGCAAACAACTAGTTCCCATCCTGAAGCCAATGATGACTCGGATGCCCCGGACCTTAGCCCTGAGGGTTAAACCAGTGGGCCACGATCGAGGTTCTGCCTTCGTTTTTGTTTTTGTTTTTAGTTTTCAGATTTCGGGAGTTATCGAACATTATGCAAACGCTACCCAAAGAGCGCCGCTACGAAACCCTTTCCTATCTGCCCCCCTTGTCCGATGCCCAAATGACCCGGCAGATCCAGTACATCCTGGAGCAGGGCTACATCCCAGCGGTGGAATTCAGCGAAACCTCGGAACCCACCGAACACTACTGGACGATGTGGAAGCTGCCCCTGTTCGGTGCCCGCTCCACCGATGAAGTGCTGTCGGAAATCCGGGCTTGCCGGACGGAATATTCCCATTGCTTTGTGCGGGTCGTGGGTTTCGACAATATCAAGCAGTGCCAAGTGCTGAGCTTTATTGTCCACAAGCCGAATCAAAGCCGCTACTAATCGCTGTTGCGATCGCGATTTAGCGACTAGGATCAGCGATCGGAGCAGATTATTTCCCGAATCGAGGGATCATAATCTGAAGCAGCCGATCGGGTGATTAGAGTTTCAGTTAACGTTTTGCGTGTTGCCACAAGGGCAGGGGACAGACAAAGTTCGCGATCGGATACCGATGCGCGAGTGTGTCTCCCCGTCTTTGTGGCTTTTTAATTTAAAGATTGCTTGCGTTGTTTAGAGCTTGTGCAACTGTGGATACCCGTTATCAAATTCCACCCCGGTTTCTTGAAAAACTGGCCATTCATATCACTAAGAATTTCCTGGACTTGCCAGGAGTGCGAGTACCCCTCATTTTGGGGATTCATGGTCCCAAGGGGGAAGGCAAATCCTTCCAGTGTGCGCTGGTGTTTGAGCGGATGCAGGTGGAGGTTGTCCATATCTCGGCGGGTGAGTTGGAAAGTCCCGATGCGGGTGATCCGTCCCGGTTGATTCGCTTGCGTTACCGGGAGGCGGCGGAATTGGCACGGGTGCGAGGGCGCATGTGTGTGTTGATGATCAATGACCTGGATGCGGGGGCGGGACGCTTTGATCAGGCCACCCAATACACCGTTAACACCCAACTGGTAAATGCCACGTTGATGAACATTGCCGATAATCCCACCAATGTGCAATTGCCCGGTAGCTACGACAGTAAACCGATTCAACGGATTCCCATTATTGTGACGGGGAATGATTTCTCGACGCTCTATGCCCCCCTAGTGCGCGATGGCCGTATGGAAAAGTTTTACTGGCATCCCGTTTTGGAGGAACGCTTGATGATCGTCCAGGGAATTTTCCGCAACGACGGTCTGAGCACCTCGGAAATTGCCCGTCTGGTGGAATGCTTCCCAGATCAGGCGATCGACTTTTTCAGCACGCTCCGGGCGCGGGCCTACGATGAACAGGTGCGCCACTTTATCCATCAGGTGGGGATTGAACACGTTTCCCTGGCGGTGATGAACAGTGCCAGTGGTCCCCCCGTCTTTGCCCAACCCCAGTTCAGTTTCTTCCAACTCAAGGAGTGGGGCTGTGTTTTACTGGAGGAACAAAAGCGGGTGCGGCAGCGCGGCTTATTGGCGGAATATCTTTAAGGGCAATACCTTTAAGAATTCTCAGGAGATCGCCAATGGCACGTAGGATAGCTGTCTTGGCTTGTCTCAGGGGCAGGTAGGATGCCTTCAGGGGCAGGTAGGATACCTTCAGGGGCAAGCAGGATGCCTTCAGGGGCAAGCAGGATGCCTTCAGGGGCAGGCAGGATGCCTTCCCCACAAGAGTTTTGCGTGCGCGTAGCGTCTTCAACGGAGAATCGACGGACTCTTTTTAGGGCGTATCTGTTTGGGCTGTTTTTTGATGCCCGTGGGTGGGACAGGGGGGAGCCGACAGGGAGCGATCGAGCCAACCCACTGCTTGCTGTAAGCGCGGTAATGCTTCCTGGGGTTGTTGTTTGAGTAGATAAACCAGGGCGGTGGCCGCTTGTTCGAGCGATCGCGCCTGACGATTAGCTTTAAGCTGGTGCCAATCCTGGGGACCGATCGCCAGTCGCTCTGCTAGAATTTGGGCCAACTCTAGGGTACTGAGATCGGCGATCGCGGGATGATGCGGGGTTGAGCGTAACTCTGGTATTGGCAGGGAGGTTTGGGCAGGATGGGACATAGGGCGTAAACTGGTTAACCACACTCGCACGTTTTTCTATTATCCAGCTTCGCACCCATTCTGGTTACCGCAATCTGGAGCAACCCGTTAACCCTGGTATGCTCAACCGCATGGACTTAATCACACCCTTGCTTGTTAGTTGTTGATATGCCACCGTTCCCAGAAACTAACCCCACGCCTGAAGATGAGTGCCAGGAAAGTTCCCAAGTGGATTCCCCAGCGCAGCATCCACCGCAGCCGAAGCCTTTACCCCATGCAGAGGAGACGGATACCGATGCCTTTGAGCGTATTTTGGGGGATCTGGAAAGTAGCTTTCAAAGCTTAAAAGAGCGCTATCAGCAAATTAAACAGGATCAGGCACAACAGGCCATGCTCCAACATCGTCTGGAAACAATTGAATTTGAGTTACAAACCGCCCAATCCCAACTTCAGATTACAGAACTAAAGAAGGAAGCCCAACAAATTTTGCACCAATTGGAAGCCCTGTCAGTTAATCTCGAAAGCCGTCTGATTAATTGGGAGAGTTTGCGGGAGGTATTTTGGCAGGCGGTGCGATTTGGTGGGTTGGGAATCATTGTAGGTTGGGTATTGCGATCGTGTGTCGGTTAATCATTAATAATGATAGAGATGGTATGGATAAATATCAACATCAGTGATGAGCAATTGATTTAGAAATTGAAGAGACGTAATTTGTCTCTGCTGAAATTAGCCACTACCTGGTGACCCTTTCTGCTGTATTGCAAGTGTATTGCGTTCCCAGAAGACACCATCTGAAAAGCCTTGTATTTCTCGTTTAGTTTCTGCGATTTCTAATCTCAATTCAGTCAACAAACTGTACTCTTCATCCAATTCAATACCTAGATATTTCCTCCCAAGTTTCTTGGAAACCACTGAAGTTGTACCACTTCCAAGAAAGGGATCTAAAACAAAATCACCAGGATTGGTGCTGGCAAGTACTAACTTAGCAATCAATTTTTCACTTTTTTGAGTTGGATGATCAGTGTTTTCTGGCATTGACCAAAATGGAATTGTAATATCAGTCCAGATATTAGACGGATGAGTATCTCGAAAATTGCCTGACTGCGTGGCTTCCCAACCCTTAGGTGCTCCATCCCCATTCCGGTAAGGCGCAATCACTCTTCTTCTAAGCTTCACATCATCTACGTTAAATGTGTAGCTCGCCGACATCGTGCAAAACCAAATATCTTCACTAGAGTTTTTCCAATTAGTTTTAGCACCTCGTCCTTTTTCTCGCTCCCATGTGATGCGATTTTGCACAATAAAATGTGATGCGGCAACCTGAAATATTGATGCTGAAGAAAGCCAATCACCGCAAATATATATAGAGGCTGTTTCTTTCAACAGGGGCTTTAAGGTGATGATGACGTTATCTAACCAATCTGTATACTCATCAACCGTACGTTTCAAGAATTTGTGTCCATTGAAGCTTTTGTTAAGGTTATAAGGTGGATCAAGGAAAAGAAGATCTACGAAACTGCGGGGCAAAAAGTTGGCGATCTCAAGACAATTCCCTTGGATCGTCCCTACAGGTGGAGATGAAAACGGCTCTGAAGGCAGGTTTGTCAGAATTCTGGAAGCCAATCTCCTTCTATCTTGATCATCTAGTGTCAAGGTTCGATTCATCGGAGCGCGCTTTTTATTTTGGTTGACTCGCGTTAGCTTAGACATCTTCAATGAAGCCAATAGACTTCCCCACTAACCCCAGTGTAGCCGTTCCCAACGACCTTAGTCAAAGGCTATTGTAATTGCTGGTCTGAATACCTCACATATTCCAAGGTACCCATTAATGTTTCTATTAAAAGCAGCTCAATGGGGATCACTATAAGGTGATAAATTTCACTAATGAGAGCAGCAAGCTAACAGTCGTGTACGGAAATTATCAAAATTAATAAACCCATAAGCCTGGCGCTTAATTAGTTTCAAGAAGCCCATCATCGACCGCCTCGTTGAGGCCCAACTCACCGGCCAAGACATCCATTTCCTGATCCACATTGAAGCCCAAGCCTGCGACGAAACCCGCTTTAACCAGCGCATGTTCCTCTACTTCGCCCGCCTCCACCAAAAATATCGCCAACCTATCTACCCGATCATTATTTTTTCCTACGACACCCCCCAACGAGAAGCGCCCCACCGCTACACCGTCGAACTCCTTGGCCAAACCATCCTCGAATTCAACTTCCAAACCATCCAACTCAACCGCCTCAACTGGCGCGACTACCTCAACCAGACCAACCCCGTCGCCGCCGCCCTGATGGCAAAAATGAAGATTGCCAAACGCGATCGGCCCAAGGTCAAAGTCGAATGCCTGCGCCTGCTGGCCACCCTGAAACTCAACCCGGCCCGCACCCGCCTGATCTCCGGCTTCATCGACACCTACCTGCGCCTGAGTGCGCAGGAGACCCAAATCTTCCAAAACGATCGCTCATCCTCCGACAACTCAGCCGCCGTCTTGGTGAAATACCTGGAGCACTGCGATCGCAAATTGACACCCTATCCATCGAGCCATTAGAAATGCTCGGCGAGGCATTACTAGAATTTTCTACATTAGCCGATTTGGAGGCTTGGTTAACGTCAAATTGATCCGTCAAATTGCTCAGGGGCTGATGGCTCCTTCATCCCTAAAGCTTGCCTTTGGCGATCGAGTTGCGCTTGATAGGCGATCGTCTTTGCATCCGTGGGTCCCAGTAGCGCCCCATAGAATGTCGCCAATTGGGTCAAAACAGTGACTTCACCGTCTAAATCTTCGGCCTGGCGATACTGCTCTAATACCTGCAAATACAACGCCTCGGCTTGCTGCCATAGTTCCACTTCCCAATAAAGATCGGCTAGCAGATGCGCCACGGCGATAGACGGTGGGTTGGTGGCTTGATGGTACGCTTCCAGAAGCGCGATCGCATCCGCATACAGTTCATGACTGCGGTAGAGATGGGCCAGTGCCAATGCCTCGGCTTCACCATCGAGGGTGGCTTGCAGGTGGGCAACGGCGGTTTTAACTTGTTGGGCATCTGCTTGCGGCAAAACTGAAAAGAATGTCTTACAGCGAGAGCGATCGACCAAACGGGTATATCCCACTGCCCGGTCCGTCGCGACAATCAGTCAATGCGGACTGAGGAAGTAGGGTAGATTGGCCTCATGCTCACCTGCACGCGGGGACACCTGCTGACTGCCGGGGCGATAGAGCCGCTGTTCGCGATCGCCACAGCCCTGGGCAACCGGGATCTCCTGTCCAGCGGGGACTTGCCACTGACTCAGGTTACTGCACAGCACGATCGCGTTGGCCTCTGGTGCAAGCTTCAGGCGATCGCCGCTATCGACGACCGTACCGACTGCTACAGGTCGAAACTGTGCCAAGGGTCCCAGCCAACTGGCTCGCCGAATTTGGACATTGCCTTGGACCAGGGTGAGCAGATTCAGCGGTTGGTGTGTGTTCTGGGCCAGGGTTGGTGCGGTCAGCCCCAGCAAGGCCAGATTGAGTACACCGATCGTGAGGAGATAGTTATACATGGCAAGGGATGACTAAGGGAAGGAGATGTTAAGAGGGCGATCGACCAAACCCTCACTCAGATCTCGTTGGGGGTGATCGCTGGGAGTAGTGCTGTTAATTTAGACAGTGATCGCTGGAATTTTTAGGGGCACTAGGGCTTTGTGCAGGATGCTGGGTTTGGCGCTGAGGTAAATTTCAGCATGATTACTTTCATTGTAGCCAACAACAATAGCTCCAATTTTGCTTCCAATTGGGGGATACATGGCTGGGGTCATGGTGCCTTCATCTAGGAAATCAGGGATTTTGATAAGCCCTTTAATACTTGAGTTTTCTTTAAGCTGGATAAAGATACCAAAGGGGGCGTGAAATTCTACGATTCCTTGAGTAAAGTGACCAATGGGATATTGAGATTTAATTGCCGACCAATCTGAGAAATCTGACCAAGTAGTATTAGCCATTGTATTTACTGGTTATATTCACTGGGGTTTGAGAACTCTGGAAAATTGATTAAGGATTGGAAAGAGGTTGTGGGGAACGACAACTTCAATCCTCTCTCGGCCATCTTTTTCATCGTACCGACATTCCAGGTGCTTAAATTCTTGATGATAAACTATTATGTCAATACTAACTTCCAGGATACCTTCTTGGTAACTTTGATTAAATTCCTCAGCGATACTTCTATCTTGGGAACCAGCAAAGTAGCACATACCATCAAGGTAAGGAGGGTTATAGGGAAAGTCTTCGGGTTGGAAACCGTTATTCAGAATTTTTTGACCTTTGCCCTTCTGTAGGGCTTTGTAGATGGTTATCTTTGCTTGGGATGCAGGCGCTTGTATTTGCATCAGCTAAACAATGAGGCAACGAAAGATTGCAGACTTCCCTACTGTAGGATTGCTGTTTAGAAAGATATAGATGATCGTAGGGGGTCGGAGCCGGTTTTGGCTAGGGGACTAGGGAGAAATTGTGTTGTTCTGGCTGCTGCCGCAGGTGAGGGGTTGGTGGGGGGCGAGGGCTTTGAGTTGGGTTTGGGCGAGGTGGAGCCAGGTGTCTTCGTTGGGATCGGTGCGGGAAGCGAGGGCGCAACATTGCTGCCAGAGCGGTTGCACGGTTTGGGTTGGTTTTCCCTGGCTTTCTTGGGTTTGGGCGAGGAGACAGTAGGCGGAACCGGGATGGCGCACATCGGGCAGGGCGGCTGGGTTTGTTTCCAGGATGGCGATCGCGGCTTTTAAGGTTATTTCGGCCTCATCATCCCGTTCTTGCTGAAACCGTGCCCAACCCAGGTTTTTGAGAAAGCTGTAGCGGATTTCGGGGTGAGCGTCATCGGGTAATTTCTGTAACCCCAGGGTCAATCGGGCGACGGCATCAGCATAGTTTCCAGCTTGGATATCGAGACGGGCGAGGTTGTTGTAGGCTTCGGGGAGTTGGCTTTGGGCGGCGCGTTGGTAGTGTTCGCGTGCTCTGGGGATGTCCCAAAGGCTTTCGTAGAGATCCCCCAGATTGTAGTAGGCATCGGCGTTGTTCTCATCGAGGGCGATCGCGCGTTGGAAGGCGTGTTCGGCGCTGCCCAGTTGGCCCGATGCGTAGAGGGCAAGGCCGCGATCGTTGGCGCGTTGGGAGAGGGCGGGGAGGCGGCTCCAGAAGAGCAGGAGGCTGAGTAGGAGCAGGGTGGTGGTACCGAGGCTAGCTTCGGCTTGCCAGTGGGGCGGAATGCCAAGTTTGCCAATCAGTTTTTCAAAGGCTTGTTGGCCGGTTTTTGTGAGTTGGCTGTTGGCTTGCAGCAGGGTGAGGAGGACGGGGGTGGCGACGGCGAGGGCACCGGCAAGGCCGGGACCACCGATGAGAAAGCGACGGGTAATTTCCAGGAGGAAGGCA
>JBBILC010000038.1:0-36662 GCA_037445115.1 Coleofasciculaceae cyanobacterium bin_20 | reverse complement strand
GATTAGTGTGTCTATTTTTAGAAAATAAAATCTTAAGATTCAACACTTCTGGATTGGGTTCAACTATAACCTGTCGGAAAAGGTGACCTTCTCTGCGGGTTACTTTGGTGGGAATTCCTTTAACCCAGCACCGAAGAATGGTTTGTTCAATGGCGAATATTCCATCCTTTCCCAGCTAACCTTCAAGCCGAGTGATGCCTTCCAGATTGGTTTGACCTATGGCCATGCCTATTTTAATGGGCTAGCAGGGGATGGCAGTGACAACGTCATCTTTGATCTAGGCGTTGGGACTGCGAATGCCAAGGACCCTGGTTTTGGTACGGCGGTTACCAATTCCTACGGGATTCAGGCTTCCTATCAGTTTTCCCCGCGTTTTGCGGTGAATGCCTACGGGGGGTATACCAACGTTCAGCAAACGGGTGGTCCGGGTGATGCGGAAATTTGGTACTACGCGCTGGGTTTGGCTTTCCCCGATTTGGGTAAGGAAGGGAACCTGGGGGGTCTATTGGTGGGTGCGGAACCCTATGTTGGTGGTGTAGATGACACTGCCCTCCACATTGAAGGGTTCTACAAGTTCCAACTGAACGACAACATTTCCATTACGCCCGGTCTGATTGTGATCACGGCTCCCTATGGGAACAAGGACAATGACACGGCGGTAGTGGGTGTCGTCCGGACAACGTTTACGTTCTAAGTCGGTTGCCCTAGATTGCTGTTCTAGGGTTAACCTATGCTGAGTGTAGGGGCCAGATGGCCCCTTCTTTTTTTGACGCTAGACTGAAACTAGTCCCTATTTGAGTTGTTATGCCCGCCGCCCAGTCTGCGCTAACCCTCAATACCCCAGCGATCCCTCCCCTGGAAAGTGGCGATCGCTTAACCCGTCCTGAATTTGAGCGACGTTACGCGGTTTCTAGGGTTAAAAAAGCAGAATTGATTGAAGGAGTGGTGTACGTGGCTTCGCCCCTACGCCATGAACAGCATGGCAAGCCCCACAGCCGTGTGATCACCTGGTTGGGGGTCTATCAGGCCCAAACCCCTGGGGTTGATTTGAGTGATGCCCCGACGGTTCGGCTAGATTTAGATAACGAACCCCAACCCGATGCGGTCCTTTTGATTGAGCCGAGGGTCGGGGGGCAAACCCGCTTAAGCCGCGATGGTTATCTTGAAGGTGCGCCCGAATTGATTTTTGAAATTGCCGCCAGTAGTGCCGCGATCGATATGGGTAGTAAAAAGCAGGTATATCGGCGGAATGGGGTTTTGGAATATATCATCTGGCAGGTTTACGAGAATCAAATCCAGTGGTTTGTGCTGGTGGATGGCGACTATCAACTGCACTTTCCGGATGCTGAGGGCATTCTCCGTAGTCAGGTTTTCCCTGGTCTATGGCTGGCTGTGGATGCGCTTCTGACGCAACAAATGCCGATCGTCTTAACCACGCTGCAAGCCGGACTGCAATCTCCGGCCCACCAAGCCTTTGTCCAGCAGCTAGCGGCCCAGTTGCCACCAACTACTCACTAGCCGAATTTCGCCGTAATTATAAAGGCCCCGTAGGTGGTCAAACACATCCCGCAGCGAGTCAGGGCCGATCGCCTCTAGGGCCGCAATAATCGCAGCTTGGCGATCGGGGGGAACTAACGGATCGATATTGGTTAACTTGCCTGCCTGAATTAAATCGCTGAAATGGGTGTAAATCGTAGCCAGTTTTAATTGACGTTGGGCCGCGATCGCCTCAACCCCTAGCCCCTGCTGATACAACTGCCAAGTTTCCTGAACCGTTCCTGATAACAAGGCTGGATCAGGCGGCGTGTCTGATGCGGGGGGCCGTGCTGGGGAGAGGGTTGCGGGTGACGGTTCCGGATGGAGGCCCTGTTCCCGGCAATAGGCTTGAATTTCCGCTAAAAACGGATCACCGTATTGGCTTAACTTACGACTGCCCACCCCAAACACCTCGGCAAAGGCATTGCGGGTCAGAGGACAACGGTTAGCCATTGCTCGCAAACTGGCGTCAGCAAACACGACATAGGGCGGAACCCCTTGCTCATCGGCTAAGCGCTTGCGCAATTGACGTAACCGTTCAAACAGTTCAGCCGCCTTAGGTTCGGGAATGGCTGGGGGAATGGCGGTCGTTTTGGGTGTTTTGATGGCAATCGGCTGAGCGACGGTGGGCGCGATCGCAATATAGACCGATCTCTGTTTGCGCAGCACTTCCCAGCTTTTCTCATTCAATTTCAAGATCCCATAGCCATCCGGGGTCATTGTGAGGAGGCCCTGGTGGATCAGCGATCGGCCCAGCGTTTTCCATTCCTCCGCCGTATGATCCTGGCCAATACCGTAGGTTGATAAGGTTTGGTGTTGATTACTGAGAATTTTTGAATTCTTCGATCCCCGCAAGACATCAATAATATAGTTCATGCCAAAGCGTTCGCGACAGCGGGCCACGCAGGACAGGAATTTCTGTGCCTCGATCGTCCAATCGACTAGCGGTTTGGGATAGCGACAGTTATCACAGTTATCACAACTTCCCGGAAAATCTTCGCCGAAATACCCCAGTTGAATCGTCCGACGACAAACCGTACTTTCCGCATAATCGAGCATTTGGCGCAACTGCTGACGGGCAATTCGTTGTTCATCCGGATCGGGCTTCTGATCAATCCCCCACTCCACCGTCTTCAGGTCCCCATAGCTGAAATACAACCGACAGTGGGCAGGCTCGCCATCCCGGCCAGCACGACCTGATTCTTGATAATATCCCTCAATATTTCGCGGTAAATCAAAGTGAAAGACAAAGCGCACGTCGGGTTTATTAATGCCCATCCCGAACGCGATCGTAGCGACAATAATGCGCACATCATCACGAATAAATCGGGTTTGATTTTCTTCCCGTTGTTGAGCAGGTAATCCGGCATGGTAGGGGAGTGCCCGAATGCCACAATCATTCAGGTAACTCGCAACGGTTTCAACCCGCTTACGACTGAGGCAGTAGATAATCCCTGCCCCCGATTGTTGCCGGATCGCCTGCACTAGGTCTTTCAAGTTTTGGCGAGTACTTGAGGCTTTTTCTTGTACGTCATAGTAAAGATTAGGTCGATTAAAGCTGGCAACATGAATTAAAGGCTGACTCAGGGCCAATTGTTGCAAAATATCCTGCCGCACCCGCTCGGTGGCGGTGGCCGTTAGGGCGGTGACCGGAACCTGGGGATACCGTTGGCGCACCTGGCGCAATTGGCGATATTCCGGACGAAAGTCATGGCCCCATTCGGACACACAATGGGCTTCATCGATCGCAAACCCCGCAATCCCAAACCGTTCCTGCACCGGGTCTAAGAAACTCTCCAGGAATCCCGACATTAACAACCGTTCCGGGGCGACATAGAGCAGTTGGATATCTCCCCGTAACAAGGCAGCTTCCCGCGATCGCGCCTCACCCCCCGTGATACTGCTATTCAAAAACGTTGCCGGAATCCCATTATTGCGCAGTGCATCCACCTGATCCTGCATGAGGGAGATGAGGGGAGAAACAACGATGGTTACGCCCCTCCTCAGCAAGGCAGGTAATTGATAGCAGAGGGATTTGCCGCCCCCCGTTGGCATGATTACTAGCGTATCCCGATTTTGTAGAATCGCCTCAATGATCGATCGTTGACCCGATCGAAACTGCTCGTAGCCAAAGTAATGTTTGAGGGCCTGCTCTAGGTCTAGGGACGGCTGAGTCACGATCGTAGCTGGAGAAAAATGATTATGCCCCTATTAGTTTAGCGTAGATATTAAAAGTTACTACAACTAGGTTTCATATAAGCTTCACATAACCTATGCTTTTACTGGAGTTTAGACTGCTTTTAAAAAGTTATTCTCTAGGGCACATCGATTAATTTGGAATCGAAGCAGTTCAACCCCCCCAACCGATGAGATTACGTTGCTTTGGAACACAGGATTGGTATCTTCGAAGTGCTCTCCATGTCAATTGCAACCGTTCCCTCTCTAATGAAGTACTGTCAAGTCTTGTGAACAAGGGGCTTAAGTCCCTTGTCTGTACTCACCAAGTATGGAAGTGCTGTAAATAAATAAAACAGGTATGAATAAAGTATTAGAAGCGATTTTAATAAATTGAAAAATAACGATTTAATTCAAGTCACCTGATCAAATTCAGCGATCACAAACCGCCCTGTACCTCCCTGCAAAATTGCCAGCTAAACTTCCGCCGGAACCCACACATCTCGATAGAGCGCATCCAAGCAGGAAATCTTTTCAGGCCAAAATCAATGCATTCAGGGGGCCAATATTGATTGTGCCACCCACGCATTAACAACATCAGGTCACTGATGCATGTTATATTCACGCTGTCTTTGCTTAGGAGAGAGGAACATCCCCCTGGGAGTCCAGCCACTCTTCTAAATCCACCAACTTGCTAAAGTCCAGCAACGCCTCACCCAACGCTTCCAACTGCGGCAAGGATAACGCTTGAACTTGTGCAATTAAGACTGGCGGCAAGTCCCCGACTCGATGAGAGAGCAGTCTTAGGATCAGCGTTAGACCTTCTTCCTGTCGGCCTTCCTGTCGGCCTTCCTGCCGGCCTTCCTGTCGGCCTTCCTGTCGGCCTTCCTGTCGGCCTTCCTGTCGGCCTTCCTGTCTACCTTCCTGCCAACCTTGTTGCCAACCCTGGCGTTCCCCTTCGCGCAGGATTTCTTGGTACCAGGGTGATTCTCGGAGGACTGTCATATCCCACCTCATGATTTGCCGTACAACATCACTGTCCAACACAAAACTAGCAAAAAATGCCAGCAAGGCTTCTAACTCCACTAATTGCTCATCTTGACGCAGTAATGCCAACGCCCGCTCGACCGTCGCCACCTCACTCCCCTGCTTCAGGATCGGGACAAAGGGCAAGAGGGCAGCCAGCGATTGCTGAAAGACTACTGCTGCCTCGACTTCCCAGAGGTTGATCACCCGATAGTCCTGACGGCTGTACAGTCCCATAAAGGTTGACTCATCGCAATCGCAAATCGTGACCGAGATGGTGGTTGGCAAAATGTTGACCAGGACGGGATACACTGGTAAGTCATATTTTTCTGCGGCAAGGGCGGCATAGGCGTGCATTCGCTTGGGAAGGCGGGCGTTGTAGCGTAGCTGCAACTCATTAAGGATTAAAAACTCACCCTGTGTTGGGCTATGCGCCTTGACTAGGACATCATTTTCCCGGCTTACCCATTGAAAATCAGATCCCAGAATCTCCTGGGCGACCACATCGGCTTGTTGCGTCACCCACTGTACCCAGGTCGTTGGGGCTAACCCGATGAGGCGCTTCCCGCCAATATCCGCTTTCTTGACCACAGTCCTGTCCCTGGACAACGCTCACAGGATAGAGCTTGACTGATGCTTATGCCAAGTCAGACAATTCTGGACCGCAATCGCGACGCTTTAGACGCGATGATCGAGTCAATTCACTAAGATCCGCCCACAGCGCCAATAATTATATTCATTAAAAGATTCATTAAAAGGGGGGAAGGGAACGTTGCCATTCTCTTTCCCCCTTCAGCTATCTAGGCATCAGCGTTGACGGTTCGCCAACCCACACCCCTGATGCCTACCTCACCCTAACCAAGATTGACCTTGACAACCTTGTTGCGTTCTTCTTCCACCTTCGGCAACGTCAATGCCAAGATGCCATCCTTGTATTCCGCTTCAACGCCTTGGTTGTTAATGCGACCGGGCAACGGAATCACCCGTTGGAACTTGCCATAGCGGAATTCACTGCGGGTAATCCCCTTTTCTTCCGTCTTCGTTTCGGAGCGGCGTTCGCCACTAATCGACAGTGATTCCGCCGTCGCTTGAATCTCCAGATCACTGGCTTCCATGCCGGGAATTTCCAGCTTCACCCGATAGGCTTCCGGGGTTTCTTCCAATTCAACTGGCGGCACAAAAGCTGTCCCAAAGCCATCATGGGGTAGGGTGATCAGGCTGTCGAACAGGCGGTTCATTTCATGTTGAACTTCTTCCAGTTCACGCAAGGGATGCCAACGAACGATTGCCATATTTACCTCCTTCATGCATTTCCGTTGTGGCTCTAGTACTAGCTTAGCTAGCCCCACTGGTTGCATAGGTTCGGTTGTGTACCCAAAGTGGAGTTAGGATTACCGTACCCGTTCTACAGACACGATCGCGATAATATCCTGATTATCTAGGCAGCTACTTAATTAATATCTGCAATCGTTGTCTGGGCGATCGCTTGGGCAATGATCTGCTGACACTCGGCCACCGTCGCCCGTGCGTCCAGGGCCAAGACCAATGCCTCCAGAGCATCGCGGTGGGTTTGCAGATGTTGCCGGACCTGATGCATGGCCCAGCGTTCTTGATAGGCTGACTCGGCATTGGTTTGAGGCAGGGCTTGCCAAAGAAGCGCTAGTCGTTGGCGATCGTCACTGCCCCCGATCGCCTGTCCATAGACCAATTCTTCAGCAGCAATTCCTGCCAACCAAACCTGGGCATAGCGATTGATCCAGTGGACCGCCAGTTTACCGTCACGAAGTTCGACCTGCAACGGACCATCATCAAAGCGAATCCCTCCCTGACCGGGCTGTCCCTGCCGAAAGGCGTCCCAAGCACTGAGGCTATACCCCGTCACCGGGATCTGGAGCAAATAGGCCACGAGGAAATGGCCAGCCTCATGGTACAGAATGCGTTGACGATAGGACGGCGATCGGCGGGCGATCCAGTCCCGCAGCAATCCTTGCCCCTGCCCTTGTAGGCCGACTGCGTCAAAAGCGACTAACCCCAGCATCGTGAGGACTGCCGTTGCTGGGATCACGGGTGTCAGATGGATAACGGGTCCCCACAGGGCCATCATGGTTAAGCCAAAAATCGTAATCGCGAACAGATTCAGAACGGGTTGGGGCATGGTTTAGATCGGGGCGATCGTGCAACGTTTGCTTCAGTGTCTATGGATTAATGGTCGCCGCTTGATTCAACTGACGGGCCTTATAGAAAGTTTCCAGACTGTCGCGATCGCCCACAAACCGCCAATGCCAAGGTTCATAGGCCACTCCCTGGGGATTGTTCTCCGGGAAAGACAACTCAAAGCTGTAGTAGGCAGCATTCGCCTGGAGCCATTGGAAGGCGGCGGTTTCCTCAAAACTGACCTGAAGGTTGGTCCCCGGTTGATTCCCATCCCCGATATCGATCGCGTAGCCCGTGTGGTGTTCGCTGTGGCCCGGTGGCGCACTGACTTCGGCCCGTTCCGTGGGATTTTGTCCCCGCTCAGCCTTGACATCAAAAAACAAATGTTCCTGATCTTGTTGCGATCGATAGGCCGATAGGGGCACCAACTCAACCCCCGCTGCCCGCGCATCTGCCTGCATCGCCAGGAATTTTTCCGCCGCCGCTGCCCGTAATTGGAGGCTGCCGTCTGCAACGATCGCTTGCAGGGTTTCCGGCGGTGCTTCCGCATAGGCCAGATGTCCCAATAACACATCCGCCCTGGGGGATGGTGCCCTCGCGGTATCAGGAGCCGCCGCTGCGGTCTTTTCTCCCCGCGCCGCAGACAGAGGTCCTAGGGAAGCCCATTGGGGGACCAGATTTAAACCCACCCCAAAGCCAAAGGCCACCACCCCGAGGGAGAAAAGGCCCAAGAACAGGAGCAACCGCCGCTGACGCAATCGGTGGGGGGGCCGATGAACCCCTTCCCGTAGGGCTTCGGGGATATCATCGGGTAGGGCATCAGCCCGGAACGCCCGCAAGTGCTCTAGCGGGACAAATGCCTGCTCTAGATCGTCATCAGCATCATCGGTAGCCTGGGTTTCGTGCATACGCATGAGGTTATCCAAGATATTACCCCCCCTCGATCGGCGAGAACGGACTGGCGGGCGTTATCGGTACAGCACCCAGTGGTGTGCATCCCAGAAACAACAACCCAGCGACTAACAAATTTTAATCAAGCCTCTGCCAAAATGGGGGCTGAATCACAGAATATTTGGGACACAATTCGGAACGGACGATTTGAAGTACACAATTTCAACACGGCTGAACCATCGACTGGCAGCACACGGTTTTGCTCCGTTCCTGGCTAGGCTGAATCATAGAACCTTGAGATCTGGACCACAATGTTTGGCCCTAGAGCATAACATGGCTCTGTTCAGGACAAGGCCGTATTCAGACCCGTCTCCGTTGGCCCGATCGTGGCTCTCAGTGTTGGCTTCTCCGGTGAGGTGGGATTTTGGTTTATAAGCTCTTGATACTCTATGCCCAACTCGGTGGGGGGGTCTGCCTGGGTATCTTGCTGGGTCGCCTGTTGCCACCGTTGGTTCCCTACCGTCTGGGTAAATTCCTCTTTTGGGTGGGGGTGCCGCTGAGTATTGTCGGCTTTTTGCAACAAGCAAATCTCACTGGGTCCGTCTGGCTAGCGCCGGCGATCGCCTGGGTGTCGATTTTGCTGGGGGTAGTCCTAGCCTGGGCTTGGTTGCAGCGGGCAACGCTTCTGGGGCGTCAGGATCAGAGGACAGCCGTGTGGAGCAATCCAGAGCGCGGTAGCTTCCTCCTCACCGCGATGGTGGGGAATACGGGCTATCTGGGCTATCCCGTCAGCCTCTCCCTGGTGGGCCCCCAATACTTTGCCTGGGCCTTGTTCTACGACATGATCGGTACGCTGCTGGGGGCCTATGGGTTGGGGATTGTGTTGGCAGCCTATTTCGGACGGGGTGATCAGAGCCTTGGCCCCCTACTGCGATCGCTGATCTATAATCCCGCCCCCTGGAGTCTGGGATTGGGGTTGATGATCCGCCAGTTTGCTCTGCCGCCCGTGTGGGAGCAGGGACTCTTGGGGGCCGCATGGACGATGTTAGGTCTGTCGTTGCTCTTGATCGGGATGCGCCTGAGTGAGGTATCTTCCTGGCGTAGCTTACGGCAGGGTTTGCAAAGCCTCAGCATTAAGATGCTAATGGTGCCCCTGGTGGTGGGGATTGCCCTATCGTTAGCGGGGGTTACGGGTGCGCCGCGCCTCATCCTGGTTTTGCAAGCCGCCATGCCGCCCGCCTTTGCCACCCTAGTCATTGCCGAAGCCTACGATCTCGATCGCCCCCTAACCGTGACCTGTTTAGCCGTCGGCACGGTGGCGTTACTGCTAACCCTGCCCCTCTGGTTATGGCTCTTTGGGGTCTAGGTCCAGGTAACGGTCATCGCATTATTCGGTGGCTGGGGTTTCCTGGGGTGATCCTTGATCCGGCGTCTCGATCGCGGGCAGGGAACCGGGTGTGTCGCCAGTCGGGCTGTCAGGAGGCGCTTCAGTCCCTACCTGGGGCGTTTCCCCCCGCGCCAGTTGGTTGATTTGATCCTTGAATTGGGCTGGTGCCAGGGTAACGGCCTTAGCAAAGAGGGTTTCGGCCTCCTGGGTTTGTGCCTTCTCCTTCAGGACGATCGCCTTCGCGAGGACGGGCCGGAAGTCCTGATCATTGACCTTAATCGCCGCATCGTAGGCCGCGATCGCCTCATCTAACCGCTTTTGCTCAGCATAGACCTGCCCCAGGATCAGATGCACCGACACCGTATCAATACTCCCCGGCTGAATCTGGTTGGCTTGGGTCGCGAGTTGTAAAGTGTCTTGCAGGAGGCCGATCGCCGCTTCGGGCCGATTTTGATCCAGCAATAACTTCACTAACCCCTGCAGGGCCTCGGCATCACCGGGGCGAGTATTCAATACCGCCCGGTAGGCTTGGGCGGCGCCTTCCGTATCGCCCGTATATTGTTTTGCCTGTCCTAACAAGACCCCGTAGCGGGTTTCCTCCGGTTGGAGCTTGGTTAACTTTTCTAAGGGGGCAATCACCCCTGGAATATCTTGCAATTGCAGGCGAATTTCCAGTAGGCCCCGCAGAGCCGTTTGGTTATCGGGTTCCCGTTGCAGTACCAATTCGTAGCCCTTAGCTTGGGCTTCTAGTTCACTGGTTTGCGCCTGGGCATTGGCTTGGGCACTGGCGGCGGTCTCCGCTTGGCGGGCATCTCCCTGAAAGGCCCCAATGAAGGGGATTAGGGAAAAGCCTAAAAAGGCCATCAATCCCAGAATCATGACCGTGTTGACAATCCAGCGGTTGTTTTTCTTCTCGGTCATGGCTTTGCCTCCAAAAGTTGCATGATACGTTACTTTGAATGACTTTGAATCACGTGGACACTGAGCAGGGAAGTGATAGGTTTGGGCAAGGGTCAGGACGGGAGCGCTGACCGGAAACAAGGGTAAAAGCGAGGGGGAAACGGGTGCCAGGGGTATCAACCGCGCGGGTTGCTTCAGTCAGGGCGACTTAAAAAGTAAATACTGGCCAATCCGGTTCGCGATCATAACGGGTCATGTCATCAAATTTTCGTAACTGGGCTTCTCTGACTACAAATTCTGGCAAACCTTGATCGAGCCACTGTTGATTCAGGTTAAACAGGGTGGTACACAATTGCTGACGATCGAGGTCAGGTGCCATTTCCCCTAAATAGCCCAGGGTAATGTGGGCGGTGAAATGATACTGCTGATCGACCCCTAAGCTGATCAGCTCTTGTCGCTGATACAGCCATTGTCGGAACTGGATCAGACGATCGTAGGATTGGGCATCCTTCGGCACCAAGCATAGGCCAATCGCCCGTGGCATTAACTGGCATCCTAACACTTGCCACACCGGGGCGGGGCCTGGCGGCAGGCTAGCTTGGGCCTGGGTAAAGATGTTGGCTAGGCAGGTTTGTAGGCGCGTATCGTAGTCGGGATCGGCCTCGCTGGCGTAGCGATAGGCACTGTCCCACAGCAAATCGGCAACCGTCAGATGTAGGCTGGATAAGGGCAGGGGGATAACCAATCCCTGGGGCAGGGCCGCTAGTAACTGCTCCTGCATGGCCGTTAATTGGGCATAGAAGCTAGCATCGGCGGGGACTTCTGCCCAGGGGGGGGTGATGATCGTATAGCCCGGAAACGGGGTAGCCCAATAGGTGCCATCCCCGGCGGGCTGGAATTTGGGTGATTCCTGGATATTTTGGGCCTGGGAATAGTAGGTTTCCAGCACCGTTAACCGAATCACCCGGTTACAGTAATCCTGATATGTGTCGTCCAACGCTCAATGCCTCGTACACGAAAACACTTCTATGCCAATTTACCTCTACTGGGGTGAAGATGAGTTTGCCATGCAACAGGCGATCGTCAACCTGCGTGATCGGGTGCTTGATCCTGCCTGGCAGAGCTTTAATTACGATCGCATCCCCCCTGACCAACCCAACGCGATCGTCCAGGGGCTGAACCAGGCCATGACCCCTCCCTTTGGCGCGGGCAGTCGGCTGGTGTGGTTGGTGAATACCCCCCTGGTGGGCGGCGGCAGCAAGGGAGACCTGACCGATGCGGTGTTTGCCGAGTTGGACCGGACCTTGCCCCAGATTCCGGATAACAGTGTACTGCTACTCACCACCCCCAATAAGCCCGATAATCGCCTCAAATCGACAAAATTACTGCAAAAATACGCCGCGATTCAGGAATTTTCCCCGATTCCCCCCTGGCAGACCGAACAATTGGCCCAGCGGGTCCGTCAAGCAGCCCAGGGGATAGATCTGAAACTGACCCCCGACGCGATCGCTTTTCTCGCCGAGGCGATCGGCAACGACACCCGGCAACTGTTCACAGATCTGGAGAAACTACGCCTGTTTGCTGGGGCACGGGCGCAACCATTGGACGTGCGTGATATCGACGGGTTGATTACCAGCAGCACCCAAAACAGCCTGAAACTGGCTGAAGCTATCCGCCTGGGTAATACCAGCCAAGCCCTAGGGTTAGTAGCTGACCTGATCCAACGTAATGAACACGCGCTGGCGATCGTCGCCACTTTGGTCCGCCAGTTTCGCACTTGGCTCTGGGTCAAGCTCATGACCACCACGGGCGAACGGGACGATCGGGCGATCGCGGCGGCAGCAGACATTAGTAATCCCAAACGCATTTACTACTTCAAACAGGAAGTGCGATCGCTCTCGCTAGCGCAACTACAAGCCACGCTGCCCCTCTTGTTTGAGCTAGAACTGAGCCTGAAACAGGGAGCCGAAGAATTACCCACCTTGCAAATGATGGTGGTGCGGTTATGTACCCTCTGCCAGTCGCGGTGAGCCGCTTGATATTGCCAGCGGCATCCAGGATCAGGCCAGGTGCGGTTATGTACCCTCTGCCAGTCGCGGTGAGCCTAGTGGCCCTCAGGGGCTAGAATCCAGGTATTCTAAGGAAACTGCGTAGAAATTCCGTTTACCCCCAGAGAGACCATGACCCAGGCAACGATCGGCATTATTGGCGGCAGTGGGCTATATCAAATGGCTGCCCTGATGGATGTGGAGGAGGTACGGGTAGATACGCCCTTTGGGCCGCCCTCAGATGCGTTGATGGTGGGAACCTTGGCGGGGGCACGGGTGGCGTTTCTGGCCCGTCATGGTCGTCACCACACGCTACTCCCCTCGGAGATTCCCTACCGGGCTAATATCCATGCCATGAAGCAGTTGGGGGTGCAATACCTCCTCTCGGCCTCGGCGGTGGGGTCCCTGCGGGAAGCGGTGAAACCCCTGGACATGGTGGTCCCGGATCAGTTAATCGATCGCACGAAGAACCGCACATCCACCTTCTTTGGCAATGGCATCGTGGCCCACATTACCTTTGGTGACCCGATCTGTCCCCGGTTAGCAGGGGTTTTGGCGGATGCCGTGGCCAGCCTGGACTTACCAGATGTCACCCTCCATCGCCAGGGGACTTATCTCTGCATGGAAGGTCCCGCTTTTTCTACCAAGGCCGAGTCCAAGCTCTATCGCAGTTGGGGCGCAGACATTATTGGCATGACCAACCTACCGGAGGCGAAGCTAGCGCGGGAAGCGGAAATGGCCTATGCGACGTTGGCCCTAGTGACGGATTACGACTGTTGGCATCCGGATCATGATAGTGTCACAGTTGATATGGTGTTGGCAAATTTGCGCCGTAATGCGACCAATGCCCAAAAAGTTGTCCAAGAGACGGTGCGGCGGCTGCACCTTAATCCGCCTCCCTCGGATGCCCACACGGCCCTGCAATACGCGATCTTGACTCCCCTCGCTCAGGTCCCCGATGCCACCAAGGCAAAGTTAAGTCTGCTCTTGCAGAAGTACTTATAACCCTTCTCGCTAGTACAGTAAACCTCAAGCTTCGCAACGTGAGTAGTAACGACTTCAGTCGTTGCCGGCTAAAACCAGCACTACAAACGTGGCAGAATTTACTTTCCGATCTACTAGGCTCTTCTACTAGGTTCTAATGTCTGCTTATGTCTGCCCCATCGCCTGCGATCGCACAGCGTCCCCCAGGGGAAATCGCCGCCCCTGCTGCAACACCAACTTCCACCCTACCCCCTTCAGAATCCTCCCCCCCGCCTGCTGCTGAGCGATCGCCGCATCGGATTCAAGCCATCTTTAATCAAATCGCCCCGCGCTACGATGCCCTCAATGATTGGCTGAGTTTGGGCTTGCATCGTGTTTGGAAACAGATGACGGTGAAATGGTGTGCTGCGCAATCGGGAGATACCTGCCTGGATGTGTGTTGTGGTAGTGGGGATTTGACCCTGTTGTTGGCAAAACAGGTGGGCAGAACGGGGCAGGTCTATGGCTTGGATTTTGCGGCGGGCCAATTGGCGATCGCCCGTCAACGCCACGATCACACCGCCCCCCACCTCCCGATCCAATGGCTCCAGGGGGATGCCCTAGCCTTACCGTTCCCGGATCAACACTTTGATGCGGTTACCCTGAGTTATGGCCTGCGCAACGTGATGGATATTCCCCGCAGTTTGCAGGAATTGCGGCGTGTCCTCAAACCCGGTGCCAGGGCAGCTATCCTTGACTTCAACCATCCTCAATCGCCCCAATCCCAAGCCTTCCAAGCCTGGTATTTAGCCACGATCGTCGTGCCCGTCGCCCAATACTGGGGGCTGGGGGAGGAATACGCCTACATTGCCCCCAGCCTCGAACGGTTTCCCACCGGAGCCGAACAGGTGCAACTGGCCCAGGCGGCTGGCTTTGCCGATGCGGTTCACTACCCGATTACCGGCGGACTCATGGGTGTTTTAGTGGCGACGCGTTAAACAATCGATCGGGATGGGGAACCCTAGGAGTCAGATCGGCGTCTATAACGGATAGACACCTGGCAGCCATTCCTGCTGGTAGGACTCAAATCCTGATTACCAAATTTGCGAGGGTATCCTGAGAAACCTCCTACTGGTAGGATTCAAGTCCTGACTACCAACTTTGCGAGGGTATCCTGAGAACTTCTCTAGGGGATCGGGATGTGGCGTTGAGGAAGTGGCTCTGTTAAAGCAGACTGTATTGCACATCGTTGAACGTTAGCGAGGAAAACCCAATGGCAGATATGCGCACGCGTCGGGGCAACCGCCTGACCGCTTGTTTGGGAAGTGCCGTCCTAGTGGGTACTGTGACGATCCCGGTTCTCGTTAGTTCCCCGGCGATGGCCGCGCCCCGCCTCCTCGACTTGATTAACCAGGTGGTGGAGTCCGGCACCCTCCCCCCGCCTCCGACGGGTGCTGATGCGCCGGTCACAACCACCCCACCGGCACCGAGTAGTGATGGCTCCACCACGGCAGGGAGTGAAACTGAGGTTCCCCCGGTAACAGTGAGCGACTCGACTCGCTTTACCTGCCAGTTCTACAACGGGCAATATACGGTGATGTATCACCCGGAAAGTCAGCCAGATCAAGCCTATCCCTGGGCGACACCGAGTACCTTGGGCGGGGGGTGGTCACCGGAACGGCGGTGTAATGAGATCAGCCGCCGACTTGAGTTTTATCGACCCGATGGGTTATTGGAACTGCGCACGGCGATCGAAAATAACTACGATACGGTGTGTGTCACAACCCAGCAAAATCCTACCTGTCGCATTGTACTGACCGTGCCCCCCGGCCAAAGTCCGGAAATCACCCGCGATCGCGTCTTTCAAAACCTGACGGTTGCGGATAGTGGCCAGTCAACCCAGGCGGTGACCACTTTTATCGAAGGGCAGGAAACCAATGGTCTGATCAACCAAATTGGCAATCTACTCAACATCAATTTGCCGACCAGCAATGGCAACGGCGCAACGCAGCCGCGTGAAAACATCCGCACAGCGACGGGCGATATTAACCTGCGTCCCTTCCTCGATCGCCAGGATGGCGGTACGGGTTCCTATCTTCGGGGAGGTATTCTGCTCAACTCAACCCGCTCCAGTGCTGGGAGTGGAACCCAACTGAACCCCAGCAATTTCCGCTAGGAATCCAGCTTCAGTCGATCACGCAGGGGGCAGACTCAGTCAATCGCAAATTAAACGCGGGATAGCCGTCTCAACTGTTTCAGGCGCAGGCAGGATGCCTATCCCACAATTGTTTTTCCTTCGCGCCTAAAATTGGGGACTTGTCGGTTGGTGTCGAAGTCTGCGAGGCTCAACACGGTTACTGGCTTTGTTGGGTCGCACAGTGTTTGACCCAACCGACTAAATTAAGCTCGACGAACGACTAACTGGATTTGGCCACAGTTTCAAATTGTTTTTCCCAATGTTCATGGTTGGCTTTTGCTGTCTTCACCAGGGGAGACAGAACCAGAATTTGAGCAACAGCCCAATTCAAGAGGGACATGGGGAAACGCATGGGACGGGCAATATCCAGGAAAAGAACCGCTCGGTAGCCATCGGTCTCATTCCACACTTCATGATAAAATGTATCGTCAAAAAGCAAACATTTACCTTCTTCCCAATAGGCGATTTGATCGGCCACACGAATGCGACAGGCTTCCTTGGGTTCAGGCACTTTCAAGGCCAAATGGCAGCGGATAAGCCCCTTATGTTTACCCCGATGCTCAGGAATATGCTTACCAGGGGCCAGAATTGAGAAAAAAGCAACTTTTAAGCCGGGAATGGATTGGATAATCTTCCAGGTTTCGGGACAACGATCGCAGTTTTTCTGGGCTACATAGCCAAAGGCGCAAAAGTAGTAGGTTTTCCAGCGATCGTCCTGGGTGATGCGGTACTGGCGGGGCATGATGTCTTGGAAATTGGGCAGGCGATCGACATCTTGAAGAATATGATCTAATTCTTGACGAATCAACTGCCAGTTCGCCTCTAAGGGGTTGACCCAGGGGAATTGTTCACGGGTGAAAAAGGCAGAATCCCCAACTAATGATGCGTTTGCTGCCCATTGTTCTAGTTTTTGCCCCAATGAACTTTTGACAAATAGGTTAATCAGGTCCTTCACAGTTCCTCCTTGGGGGCCATCGATCATGCCGGTGTTATTTCATC
This sequence comes from Coleofasciculaceae cyanobacterium bin_20, assembly GCA_037445115.1. Taxonomy (GTDB): domain Bacteria; phylum Cyanobacteriota; class Cyanobacteriia; order B231; family B231; genus Trichothermofontia. Next base: position 20,386 of record JBBILC010000038.1, on the reverse strand, counting down.
CAGGCATACAGCACTTCCATCCTTGGTGAGGTACAGACAAGGGGCTTAAGCCCCTTGTTGACAAGGCTTGACAGTACTTCATTAGAGAGGGAACGGCTGTATTTCGTGCAGGCATTTATTGTAGAGGGCGAGTGAACATTGGTAAAGTCTGGCGGGCGGGTGCGGGTGGTGCCACGGGGAGCGGTGGTTTGCGCTAAGGTGGGATGGATTTGCCCGATCGGGGCACGGGTGCTTTTGCGTCAGTTGAGGTCTATAGTCGAGGTCTATTCAATGAGTACGTTCGTTTTAGTTCATGGAGCCGGGTCAGGGGGCTGGAATTGGTATAAGGTAATTCCCCAGCTTGAACAGCAGGGCCATACGGTTATTGCGCCTGATTTACCAGGGTTGGGTAAGGATAAAACGCCCCTGGCGGAGATTTCGCTAGCTGCCTATGTCGATCGTGTGTGTCAAGTGCTGGATGCCCAAGCCGAACCTGTGATTTTAGTCGGGCATAGCTTGGGGGGAGGCGTTACCACCCAGGTAGCGGAGTATCGCCCGGACCGGATTAAGCTACTGGTTTATGTGGCGGGCTATCTTTTGGAAAATGGCCAAAGTATGCTGGATATTACCCAACAGGATACGGAAACGCTGTTATTAGCGAATACGATTTTTTCGGGAGATCAACTGTCAGCAACTTTTCGATCGGAAGCTTTGAAAGCGATTGGTTATGCCGATTGCTCCGATACAGACATGGCTTTGGTGCGATCGCTCTTGGCTCCCCAAGCCGTGGCTCCCCTGGCAACACCGGTAACAACCACAGCAGCTAATTTTGGCCGTGTACCACGGGTCTATCTTGAATGCCTGCAAGACTACGTGATTGGGCCATTAACGCAGAGAAAAATGTATACAGCACTCCCTTGCCAGTCGGTGCTCTCAATGGATACCAGCCATAACCCATCCCTTGCGGCTCCAGAAACGCTGGTGAATCATTTACTTTCTCTTATTTAAGGTCTTATTAAGATCTTACAGAACTTCCATACTGGGTGAGGTACAGACAAGGGGCTTAAGCCCCTTGTTTACAAGGCTTGACAGGACTTCATTAGAGAGAGAACGGCTGTATCAAGATCCTATTTAAGGTCCGAAGTCCGCAGGCAGTAAAGGATTAACGCACTGAATAAGCAGATTCCCAAAAGATATTTCAGGGGAGAGGGAACGATCGGGCTGGGGGAGAAAAACCCCTCAATCAGACCGGCAATGATCAACAGGGGGATAACGCCATAGGTTAATTGGGCAGCTTGTTTACCATATAGCTTGAGGGCATCCCCGCGCTGATAACGACCGGGGAATAAGAGTGCTCGTCCGATTAAGAGACCTGCTCCCCCCGCGATAAAGATAGCCGGTAATTCAAGGGCACCGTGGGGGAAGACAAAGGCCCAAAAGGGATAGGCTAAATGATTTTGGCCGACGAGGGTAGCTACTGCCCCAATATTTAAGCCATTCAAAAAAAGTAGGTAAACTGTATAAATCCCGAAGGTCATGCCCCCTGCGATCGCGGCAAAGGACACGCTCAAGTTATTGGTCATGATTTGGCTGGAAGCTAAGGGTTCAATGCCGACGATCGACCCCATCCAGAGTTCGCCGCGATCGCGCACTTTACTGATGAGGGTTTCCGGTACCAACAACCCGATAAAACTGGGATCTTGCCAGGAATACCACCAGGCGATCACGCCAGCGAGGAGGAAGATGGCGGTAGCGAGGGCAATGTAACTGGCGGTTTGCTGGATGACCCGTGGTAAACCCCAGCGATAGAAATTCAGGACCGCTTGCCAATCCTGGCGGCGTGAACCCTGGTAAATTTGGCTATAGGCACGGGCCGTGAGTCCTTGGAGATCTTGGATCAGGGTTTGGCTAACCTGGGTGGTTTGGGCACGGGCAAGATCAGCGGCCACGGAACGGTAAAGACTAGCTACTTGCTTAATCTGGATAACGCCCATAGACTTAAGGCCACGTTGCTCGGCCTGCCTGAGCAGTATTTCTAACTGTTGCCAACTGGGTTCTCGCCGCGCAATCCATCGTTTGATATTCATCGTCGGTTAGATCCTTGCTAATTGCTTGCTAACTTCTCGCTAGCTGCTTGCTAACTTCTCGCTGTAATCGCCGTGCGATCGGTTTGCCCTATGTCCCCAACCCCACCGTCTGCTGCCCCCAGTCGTCCTCTCAATGTGGGTGACGTGATTAATGCCGGATTTCGGCTCTATGGTGCCCATCTTAAGCAATATTTAGGGATTTCCCTTCGCGCCACCCTCTGGACCCTCCTCCCTGTCCTCGCTCTCATCCCACTCCTGCCGATCTCGCTGGGGTTATTAGCGCCCATTTCTGAACCTTCTTCGATTCTAATCCTGGGATCTTTACTAGCCCTGCTCCTGTTTCTGGTGCTATTCGTTTACGGACTTGCCAAATCCTTAACGAATGCGGCCCTCATTACCCGACTGGCCTTTGGGGAATTGCTGGGTCAACCCGAAAGTGTGGCGATCGCCCAGCAGCAGGTTCAACCTAAGATGTGGAACTTTTTGATCGCTGCCTTCTTGTTATTCTTGATGTTTATCGGCGTTGCGATCGCTGTGCTACTTGTGAGTAGTCTCTTTTTGGTGATTCCCCTGAGCATTTTAATCAGCATGACTGGCGGCACCATTGAAGGTAATGTTGTCGCTGTAATTGTCCTAATTCTATTAGGTTTCCTAATACTACTGATATTTTCAATTTTTTGGGTATGGTTATTGGCAAGATTTTGGTTCCCTGAAGCTCCCCTTGCCGTTGAAGATTCCCTAACGGCATTAGCCAGTATCGGTCGATGCTGGAATTTAACCCAAAACTATGCACGGCGTATTATCTTAATTATTAGTGTCGCTTTTTGTGTCACAATCCCTATCAGCTTAATTGTTCAGATATTGACCAATATCTTGCAACAATTCATACTCGCTTTCCTCGCGGAAGATTCACCAGCCTTTGTAACCATAACTATTCTACTTGGCAATATCTTGGGAATTTTAAGTGGCATTTTTATCTTGCCTTTTTGGCAAGCCATTAAGGCTGTTGTTTATTACGATCTTCGTGCTCGAAAAGAAGGTTTAGACTTGCAATTACGCGATCGTAATGTTGATTCATTATAGTTTCATGATGATCTTACTGACAGAGTCAATTCTCAGATTAAATTTTACATCGATCAAGAAACTCTACTACAGCAAATATAAGATTTTGAGACGTTCGTAGTTACGACTTTAGTCGTTGCAGGCTAAAGCTAGGACTACAAACCTGACAGGATTGAGGTTTCGAGTTACCACATCAGTATCAGAAAACATGAGATTTTCACGAAAAATTATTCTAAAAACACCAGAAAGCGTTAATTTAGAGTTTACCCTTGCTGGCATCGGCAGCCGTGTCTATGCTCTACTCATTGACTATACGCTTTGGTTTTTAGCATTAGCGAGTTTCATTATTGTTGGCACATTATTAGCTGCCCAAATTGTCGATCTAGTTGTCCAATTGGGAGGAGGGAATGACATTGGACTATGGCTCATTGCGATCGGCCTGTTGATCTGGTTTGCCATTTATGTTGGTTACTTTGTCCTGTTTGAAACCCTATGGCAAGGCCAAACCCCTGGTAAACGTATTGCCAAAATTCGCGTCATTCAAGATACCGGCCAACCGATTAACCTCTATCAAGCTACCCTCCGATCGCTCCTCCGCCCGATCGACGATCTCCTCTTCCTCGGCTTTTTCCTCATTGTCCTCAGCCCCAGAGAAAAACGCCTAGGTGATTTAGTTGCAGGCACGATCGTGATTCAGGTCGAACGCCCCCTTGGCACGGAAACGCTCAAAACCTCCGACATGGCCCAACGGGCTGCCACCCGCCTCCTCAACACCGTGGATCTCAGTCCTGTCCTGCCCGATGACTTTGCGATTATTCGCGACTACCTCCAACGCCGATCGCTCATGACCCCCCAAGCCAAGGATCGCCTCACCCACCAACTCGCCGATCAACTCAAAGCCATTTTGGGCATCGACACCTTACCCCCCGGCTTAACCGACGAAGTTTTCCTAGAAGCCATCTACGTCGCCTACCAACATAGCGATCGTCCCCCAACCGAACCAGAATACTAGAGCAACCTTTGTGTTCCTTTGTATTCTTAGTGTCTTAGTGGTTTTTCCCCTAGTCCGGAGCCTATCCCCCGGAAAGGGAACCAAAGCCTTAAAATATGTTAAGCAGACTGACTCTATGATCCCCTGGGGATTTACCTGAAACCCTATGACCAACGTCCCTGTTGCCCAAATCCGCAACTTTTCGATTATTGCCCACATCGATCACGGTAAATCCACCCTGGCAGATCGGCTCTTGCAGGTAACGGGCACCGTTGCCGATCGCGAGATGAAGGCCCAATTCCTCGACAACATGGAATTGGAGCGGGAGCGGGGGATCACCATCAAGCTGCAAGCCGCCCGCATGGACTACCAGGCCCAGGATGGCCAATCCTACGTCCTCAACCTGATCGACACCCCCGGCCATGTCGATTTTTCCTACGAAGTCTCGCGATCGCTGGCAGCCTGTGAAGGCGCTTTGCTCGTCGTCGATGCCTCCCAGGGGGTCGAAGCCCAAACCCTGGCGAACGTGTACCTGGCCCTAGAGCACGACCTGGAAATCATTCCCGTTCTCAATAAAATTGATCTGCCTGGAGCCGAACCCGATCGCGTCAAGCAGGAAATCGAGGAAATCATCGGTCTCGACTGCTCCCAAGCAATTCTCGCTTCGGCAAAGGAAGGCATTGGCGTGCCCGAGATCCTCGAAGCGATCGTGCATTTAATTCCACCGCCCAAGGATACCGTCGCCGACCCCCTCCGGGCATTGATTTTTGATAGTTATTACGACAGTTATCGCGGGGTTATTGTCTATTTCCGGGTCATGGATGGCACCCTCAAGAAGGGCGATCGGGTGAAACTGATGGCCTCTGGCAAGGAATACGAAATTGACGAACTGGGCGTTTTGGCCCCCATGCAAGTTCCCGTTGATACCCTTCATGCTGGCGAAGTGGGCTATTTCGCCGCCGCGATTAAAACCGTTGAGGATGCACGGGTCGGGGACACCATTACCCTGGCCCATAAACCTGCTGCTGAACCCTTACCCGGTTACACCGAAGCCAAACCAATGGTTTTCTGTGGTCTTTTCCCCAGCGATGCAGATCAATTTGAGGACCTGCGGGAAGCCCTAGAGAAATTAAAACTCAATGATGCCGCCCTGCATTATGAACCGGAAACCTCCAGCGCAATGGGCTTTGGTTTCCGTTGTGGTTTCCTCGGACTGCTGCACATGGAAATCGTTCAGGAGCGTTTGGAACGGGAATATAACCTGGATTTGGTCACCACGGCTCCCTCGGTTATCTACCGGGTAACGCTATTGGATGGGGAGGTCATTTATATCGACAATCCCAGCAAATTACCCGACCCCCAATATCGCCAAAAGATCGAGGAACCCTACGTTCAGGTGGATATGATCACGCCGGAAACTTACGTGGGGGCATTGATGGAATTGGCCCAAAGTCGGCGGGGGGTTTTCAAGGATATGAAATATCTCACCCAATCGCGCACGACCTTGATTTATGAAATCCCCCTGGCGGAAGTTGTCACTGACTATTTCGATCAGATGAAATCGCGATCACGCGGCTATGCCAGCATGGAATACCACTTCATTGGCTACCGCGAGGATAACCTGGTCAAATTGGACATTCTGATTAACAACGACCCGGTTGATCCCCTCGCGACGATCGTCCATCGGGACAAAGCCTACTATGTGGGCAAGGCCCTAGTGGAAAAACTGAAGGAAGAAATTCCCCGCCACCAGTTTAAGATTCCCCTACAAGCGGCGATCGGGAGTCGCGTTGTGGCCAGTGAACACATCCCTGCCCTGCGCAAGGACGTGTTAGCCAAGTGCTACGGGGGGGATATTTCCCGGAAGAAGAAACTGCTGCAAAAGCAGGCCAAGGGTAAAAAACGCATGAAGGCCCTGGGTTCTGTGGAAGTGCCCCAATCAGCGTTTATGGCGGTGTTGAAGATCGATCGATCGCAGTAATCAATAGCACTGCCGCTTACTGCGTCTGGGATACGGCGTTTGATCCGTGGGAGAAGGGTGTTGTCATTGATAGCGTTTATTGATAGCGCTTTAAGATCGTTATATTTCTCGTCGGTGTGGGCGCGGGTGTAAGCCAACTTCCTACGCCAAACTGGACGCTCAGCTTAATGCGCCGCCAGGAGCGACTAGGCTGCTATTTGCCTTAATACTCTGTGCTACGATCGCGCCAAACGGAGGAGAATGACGCCATGCCGATGCTGCCCGCTGATGTCAAAAACCTGTTGGCTGACCTGATGCAGCGCTATCAGGCGCGGGTTGATTACCTAGCCATTCGCCTAGAGGAATCGGAAGATACCAATATATTGCTGCGAGGCAATCGGGTTGAAACCCTCAGTGAAGCGGTGGCGATCGGGGGGCAAGTGCGGGCCTGCTACCGGGGTGGGTGGGGCTTTGCCAGTTTTAATCACCTGGGTGCCCTGGCGGAGCGGATCGAAGAGGCCGTAAGTGCCGCACGGCTAGTCGGGACCGAAGAAACTATCCTAGCCCCGATCGCGATCGTCCAGGCGGACTGTCACCTGCCCCTCAGCGGCACCGATCCGCGTCAGATTCCCCTCGCCGAGAAAAAGCAACTATGTGATCACTACGCCACGGTTCTGCGCCAGGTAGACGATCGCATTGCCACCGTGTCTGTGCGGTATGGGGACAGCGCCCAACGCATGATTCTGATCACCTCCGAGGGCACCCTGATCGAACAGTCCTGGGTGGATATGGAAATGCGGTTTGCAGCCACCGCCCGGAATGGCGAAACTGTGCAAACGGGCCGGGAAACTACCGGCTCACGCCGTGCCTATGAAGACTTGCTAGGGTTAGATCAGCAGGTACGGAGTGCGGCCCAACGGGCTGTGGACGCCCTCGTTCTGCCCCCAGTGAAGGGCAACACCTATACGGTCGTGATTGACCCGATCCTAACGGGACTCTTTGTCCATGAAGCCTTTGGCCATCTTTCCGAGGCCGATATGGCCTACGAAAATCCGGATCTGCTGGAAGTGATGACGATCGGGCGGCGCTTTGGTCCCCCGGATCTGCAAATTTTTGACGGCGCGGCTCCCCTGGGCCATCGTGGCAGCTATCAATATGACGACGAAGGCACCCCAGCCACCACCACCCAACTCATTCGGAATGGGGAACTGGTCGGTCGCCTTCACTCACGGGAAACGGCAGGCAAGCTAGAGGAAGCCCCCACCGGTAACGCCCGCTGCCTGAACTACCACTATCCCCCGATCGTCCGCATGACCAACACCTGGATCGAGTCAGGAAAGACGCCCGTGGCGGACTTGTGTCGTGATATCCAGGAAGGCGTCTATGCCCGCAATTGGTTGGGGGGAATGACGAATGGGGAAATGTTCACCTTTAGTGCCGGAGAAGCCTGGATGATCCGCAAGGGTAAACTTGCCGAACCTGTGCGCGATGTCACTCTATCCGGCAATGTGTTTAAGACCCTGGCCGACATTGAAGCGATCGGAGATGACTTCTATTGGGATGAGTCGGGCGGCTGTGGTAAAGGAGGCCAGGGTGGGTTACCCGTGGGCTGTGGTGGCCCCAGTTTGCGGATTCGCAATGTGGTGGTGGGTGGTGAGGCTGTTTGAGGTTTCTAGCCGCTGAACAGCAGGGCAATCCGATCGACCTCCTCTGCCAATTGACTCCCTGCCCAAAGGATGCCAACACCGATCGCAAGGAACAATAGGTAAACCCCAACCATCTCCACCTCCTTCCTGTTCTTTACAGGAAACACTGGCTCAGGGAAGCATTTCGTATCTCCATCCCGAAGATCTACCGAGCGAGAGAGGTGACCTGTAGGGGCGATCGGCGGCCTGATGAAGGACAAGGAGACGAGCTGACCTGTAGGGGCGATCGGCGGCCTGACGAAGGACAAGGAGACAAGGAGCCATTCGACTAGGGAGACGTTGCGTTATCGGTCTTGCCAAACAAGTCGTCTGTTTCAGTGGCGGGAAAATCAACGCTATAAATCCGCCCCTCATTATCAAAGACAATAAACAGATCGTCGGTGGTGCGTCCAAATTTGGCTTTGATAATTACCAGATTGCGCTGGGTTTGGGTGTTGAGCCGTCGCTCAAAGGGACCCGTCCGGCGGCGTAAGGACTCCCACTTTTGCTCAACCCGGGCGGGGGAGATTTCCGCTTGCAAAATGGGGTGGAGGTAGCCCCAAGCGTACTCATAGTGGGCAGCGGCGAGGGCATCGACAAAGGCTTCGGCCCGGTCTTCGATATCGCTGACGGCATCGTTGGTTTCCCGATCGCGAGGGTTGTCCGCCATGACAGGCGGGGTTGTCGGCGTTGAGGGTCTCTGGCTCAAGGGGCTGGGTATCGCCGTCTGGGAATGGGTAGTTACGACTGGCTCATCCGCGTTGACTGGGACTAGCCCCCCCGCCCAAAGGGTCACCGCCAGACTCGCGATCAGGTATGGCTGTGTAGATTTGACAAGCATTCAGCGTTCCTTTCTCGTCTTGAATCGTTCGAGATCATGGTTTGAGGTCGCGTTTATTGTACCGGCGATCGCTGGTTCCCCAACGCTACCCCCATCATATTGCTGGGTATGGTTGCTGGGTATGAATTCGGGGCCTTAGAATACCTCAGCGCCTTGTGCCTGGTAGCTCAGTTTGGCTTGGGCGGCTTCCCCACAGGTACGGGGGGTCGGGAAAATTTTATCGGGATTGGCTAAGCCCTTGGGGTTAAAGACTTGGCGGACCCAACACATCGTATCGAGATCCGTGGCATTAAACATGGCGGGCATATAGCAGCGCTTATCGGCCCCAATGCCGTGTTCGCCCGATAGACTGCCCCCGACTTGCACACAGCGTTTCAGGATTTCGCCGCCCAGTTCTTCCACTTTCTCCAGGGCACCGGGGACGGCATTATCGTACAGAATCAGGGGATGTAAATTGCCATCGCCCGCATGGAAAACATTGGCAATCCGGAAGCCGTATTGTTGGCTCAACTGTTCAATCTCTTGCAGGATATAGGAGAGTTGGGTGCGGGGAATAACGCCATCTTGGACATAATAGTCAGGACTCATGTGCCCAGCCGCCGCGAAGGCAGCCTTGCGGCCTTTCCAGAGTTTCAGGCGTTGCTCCGGATCGGTGGCACTGACAACACTGCGGGCACCATTTTGCTGGCAGATTGCGGTGACCCGTTGACTGTTCGTTTCCACATCCACTTCGAGGCCATCCAGCTCCACCAATAAAATGGCGGCGGCATCACGGGGATAACAGCCGGTCGCCACCACATCCTCAACGGCATTGATGCTGAGGTTGTCCATGATTTCCATGCCCCCCGGAATAATGCCACTGCTGATAATGTCCGAGACCGCCGCGCCAGCAGCCTCGATCGCGGTGAAATCCGCCAACAACACCCGCACGGCTTCCGGGGCCTTGAGAATGCGCAGGGTAATTTCGGTGGCAATCCCCAAAGTCCCTTCCGAGCCGACGAAGAGGCCCGTCAGATCGTAACCGGGCATTTCCGGGATGCTACCCCCCACATCGACGATCGCACCATCGGGCAAGACCAGCTTTAACCCCAGAACATGGTTCGTAGTGACCCCATACTTCAGGCAATGGACGCCCCCGGAATTTTCCGCCACATTGCCGCCGATCGAGCAAATAATTTGACTGGACGGATCGGGGGCATAGTAGAAACCGGCCCCACTGACGGCCTGGGTCACCCAGTTATTGATCACCCCTGGCTGGACCGTAATGCGCTGATTCTCGTAGTCAATCTTGAGGATTTGGCGCATCAGGGCCGTGACGATCAGCACGCAATCTTCCACGGGGAGTGCACCGCCAGAAAGCCCCGTTCCCGCCCCCCGGGCAACAAAGGGCACCTGTTCCCGATCGCAAATCCGCACGATCGCCGCCACTTCCTCCGTCGTCCGGGGCAGAACCACAACCGCAGGCCGCTGACGATAGCTGGTCAGACCATCACACTCATACACCAGCAATTGCTCCCGCTTACGGATAACCTTGTCTTTGCCGATCGCGGCTTCAAATTGTCGAATCAGGAAAGACCAGTCTTGCTGGGGCATGGCTACCGTTGTGCTTGCAGAGATCTACGCTTTTCAGCTTAGCGTATGCGATCGCCTGATCCTTCCCAATACGAGATCACCTGCGCCCTGTGAACTGCCATAACTGCCACCCAGTCCGCTCCAGCCATCAACATCAACACAATTCCCCCCTGGAATGGCGAGGTGACCCAATCAATGGCGAGATGACCCAAGTCTTGGCCACCCTCCAGGCAGGCTTAAACTCACCCGACCATCAACACTTTGTCCAAACCCTTGCCGATCGACTGAGCTAGTAGTCTGTCAAGGTTCATTCGGTAGGTTGGGTCAAACGCAGTGCGACCCAACAATGCCAGTAAATGTGTTAGGTCTCGCAGGCTCGACACCAACCTACAGCCCATCATTTTAGGCATGACAAGCGACTAGCTCCCCTCACCCACGGGGAGAGGGGCTGGGGGCGAGGGGAGGTACATCCGTTGGATTAGCTCGGTCCACTTCATTAATAAGGCAGGGCTTCCGGTGCCGCAATCTCAGAACCCACCGCAACTCGGCCATTGGCCTGCATCCCAGGGGTACTGGTGACTGTTGTCGCCTTCTCTGCTTGGGAGAGGAGACTGGCTGCCGAAACTGCCGGTTGGGCAACAGCTTCCGGTGTCGTCTGCTGGGTGACCCAGGCTAACCCCCCCATTGCCCCCGCCATGACCGCTGCATAGCCCCAATAAAGATGGCTCGGTTGCAGATACAGGCCCTTATCCTTAATGGGATGGTACCAGGAGGGTACAACCCCGCGATTGGGATCATCCTTCGGTAGGGATGCCGCCAGTTCAGTCCCATGCAAGCCCAAGGCATTGCCCAGCCGTCGAATAAAGCCTCGAATATAGATGTCTTCCGGTAGGTGGTCCAGTTGTCCCGTTTCGAGGGCCGTGATTTGGTGGGTGGGGACCAGGGTCAGGCTATGGAGTTGAGCTAGGGAGAGGCGTTTGGTTGCCCTAGCTTTTTGGAGAATGCGGCCAATTTCTAAGAGTCGTTCTTCCCGCGCTTGGGTTGCCGCGATCGCCTGTTGTTGGGCTTTACGGAAACGGCCCTTCTTCGCTGAAGCGGGTAATGCGGGGGTGGGATTCGGTACCCAATCATCCGCCAACAAAACCGCTGCCCGATCCTGAGGGGTTTCTGGGCTTGGGGGGGAGGATGGGGAGGGAGCAACCTTAACATCGGGAGGATGGACCACGGTGGCCGGGAGCGGCTGCCGACTGAATGGTTGCAGTGCTAAGCGGATCGCTTCTTGGCCGATTGTCTGCAAGAGGAATTGGAATTCTTCCGCCGTTTCGCCGAGGGTTTGGCGTAGCTTCGCTAGGGCTTGACGGTAAACATCACTTTCGCACAGCGCGACTTCAGCCTGGTGGATGAGGCTCTGCCACTGCTCCGCACTGAGTTCCAGGCGATCGCTCGGCAATAGGGTAGGTCCAGGCACAGCAGATCCAGACATACAGAGGGAATGCATAGTCGTTTCCAGTCTCTAGAGGGTGGGGAACACGGTAGATGCCGGGAGCGATTCTCCTGCACAGACGCGGCAAGGCTCATCGGAAATCGCCTTAACCCACCCAAACGACGATCGCGCTAGGCGATCAGGAAAAAACCTGGAAACTTCGTCAAACTTCACCGTTCCTGGGGCAGAACAGCCGGGAAACGGATGATCACCGCCCCGAAGCACCGGCCTAAGCACGTCCATCGCTCCCAAGGCCATGCGCTAACCCGCCCCTAGCGCAGCGGCTCCGATCCGTACCCCGCGCCCTCCCATCCGAACTACCGCTTTAGCACCCTCCAAAAAATTTTGCAAGAATTGTTGCAAGATTGTTACATGACTGTTATAGTTGTTTACATAAAGTTACAAACCCAAGCAACTCAAGGAGCCAGCGACATGTACACCACCGATGACCGAGGCGTTCTGAACAACTACGCGATCGAGCCAGCGATGACCTATGCCACCTATCCCTCCGAGGCGCAACAGCGGCAGTATGCGTTACAAGGTGCCGTCGCGACCCTCTTTGTAACTTTGCTGATGGTGGTTGCCGCTGCGGCATAGGGTTTCCCAGCATGATGGTTGGCTCGCCGACTGCTGTTTAGGAACGGCTGACTTTATACCTGTCCCTCATCGTTACGGTTTAGCGTTATCTAGGAGAATTGGAAGATGTTTGCACCGATCGTGATTTTGGTTCGTCAAGCCCTAGGGGATGCCAAATTTATCAAGTTGCGGGGTAAGGCGATCGCCCTGCACTCCCAGGTCATTACCGATGTTTGCAATCGCCTGGGTATTGATCGCACCCAGCGACAAAACTTCATTCGCTTGGCGCGTGACAATGGTAAAAAACTCGGTTTACTGGCCTAGATCCCAAGCCATTGCCAGAGGAATGCTGGGAATAATTGGCTTGATTTGAGTTGATTTTGATGCGTAACGACTTGATTGAATAACCAGGAGATATTGACTATGGCTATCGTGATTTCTGTATTGATTGTGGGTTGGGTGGCTGCGTCCGTGATTGGTACCCAAGCCTATTTCCGAGGCGAACAAACCAAGCCCATCCATGAGCGTAACTGGCGATCGGCGTCGTTTGAAAAGCTGTCGGAAGTGGTCACGGGTCAAAGCATTGATCACAGCACTCGGACACCGGCCTTTGAGGTTGTGGATGCCTATACCAGCAACCTGCTGCCCCGCGCCTAGGGATGTTTGAGCACGGCAAGCCAACTGCGATCCAGCTTGATATCGCAACACCCGATATCCCAAACCCAGATATCCCCCAACCCATTGGACGGGTTAGCGCTACCATACATCCATGCTATCCGTCCAAAAAAACAACGATTCGCTCATAACCCGCGATGGGGTCCGGCTTGATGCTGATATTTACCGGCCTACGATCGCTGGGTTATTTCCCGTTTTACTGATGCGCCAGCCCTACGGTCGGTCAATCGCCTCCACTGTGGTCTATGCCCACCCCAGTTGGTATGCTGCGCATGGGTACATTGTCGTAATTCAAGACGTGCGGGGACGAGGTACCTCGGAAGGCAAATTTGATCTTTTTGCCCATGAGGTGAGTGATGGACTGGAAACGGTGAACTGGGCTGCCCAGCTACCGGGCAGTACGGGGGAAGTGGGGATGTACGGCTTTTCCTACCAAGGCATGACCCAACTGTATGCCGCCTCGGCCCGCCCCCCCGCCTTGAAGGTGATCTGTCCCGCAATGGTGGGCTATGACCTGTATGCCGACTGGGCTTATGAAGGGGGGGCCTTTTGTTTACAAGCGAATCTGAGTTGGGCGATACAACTGGCTGCTGAAACTGCCCGCCGCCAGGGGAATACCCATACCTACTCACAACTCTACGCCGCCTCCCGCAACTTGCCCTTATTTGAGCCGCTCCCGGCCAACCCCCATCTGCTGCGGGAACTTGCGCCCCAATCCTTTTATCACGATTGGCTACGCCACGATCAGCCGGATGACTACTGGCAATCGCGATCGCCGGATTTAAGCCAGGTTGACCTGCCCATGCTCCACATTGGTGGCTGGTTTGATCCCTTCCTGCGGGGGAATGTCCGCCTTTATCAAGAAATGGCCGATCGCAGCGTGTTTCCGCAACAGTTGCTCATTGGTCCCTGGGCACACCTCCCTTGGTCGCGGCAGGTGGGGGCAATTGACTATGGTCCTGAAGCCCTTAGCCCGGTGGATACCTTGCAACTCCGTTGGTTTGATCACTTTCTGAAGGGACAGGATACGGGCTTGGTCGCTGAACCGCCCGTGCGGTTATTTGACCTGGGAAGTCATGGCTGGCGATCGTTCCCCCGTTGGCCCCAGGGCCGCGTGCAAGTCTATGGGTTAACCAGTAATGGTTTGGCCAGTATCCGGGATGATGCAGGTCGTTTAGTCGCAGGGCCTGCGGGTGAACTGGCCGTTCCTGCTCTACCGGCGGCCCAGGATGTCCTTGTCCATGATCCCTGGCGTCCTGTCCCAGCGCTTGGGGGGCATGCCGCCCTGCCAGCGGGGGGCTTTGATCGGCGAGCGATCGACAGCCGCAGTGATGTCCTCACCTACACCAGCCCACCCCTCGCCCAGCCCCTCCCGTTGGCCGGTCATCTGTGGGTGGAAGTTTTCTGCGAGGCCGATCGGCCCAGTTTTGACCTCTGTGCCATTCTGTCGGAAGTCTATGCCGACGGGCGGGTATATCACCTCAGCCAGGGCTATCGACGGGTGGTAGTGGGTCACTCTAGCCCGCCCTACCGGATTCCCCTACAGTCCATCTGTGCCAAGATTCCTGGAGGGCATGCGCTCCGGCTGAGCCTCAGTGCGGCCTGTTTCCCGGCTTATGATTTAAACCTGGGGACTGGGGCTGGCCCCGCCCATAGCCGTCTCATTGATGCCCAGATCACAACCCTCACCATTAAGCTGGGGGGCAACTGTCCGACTGGGCTGTGGTTGACCCTAACTGAGGAGAATCGGCCAACAGCCTTGATGCATCCCTAATGTCACCAGTCTCAAATTAAGATTGAGGTGACCAGCAGCAGGAGTTTGGGGCGTATGGCCACCATCGAACCGACGGAACCGGGGGGATTACTGGATATTGATGCGGTCCAAAAGCTCTTGCATCGATCGCGGGCATCCATCTACCGCTATACCAATACCGATCGCAAACTCCTGAACCCCCCCTATAATCCCCAACTGCTGAACCCAGAATATCGCCACCATAAGCGGGAACCCTTGGTCTTTCACCCCAACGAGGTGGCCCGCTTTGCCAGGGATGTCCTGGACCTGCAACCGATCACTATCCAGGTCCAACCGCCAGCCCCCGATCGCACCGAGGAACTACTGACGGCCATCCTGACGGAGTTACAAGGTATTCATCAATTGCTGAAGGGAACCTCGAATAAAGGCTAAACGGGGGTCGTCGGGCTTAACTACCCACGGCATTGACAACGCATACGGGCTGGACTTGTTGAACATAGCGCACCTGACGCGGGACCCAATAGCCTTGGACCGTATAGTACCCGCCAGAGACGACAGGGATATAAACCGTATGGTAGTAGCAAGTCATGGCCTCAGCGGGTTGTGGGGTGAGCAGGACTGTGCCAGCGGTACTCAGGGTCGCTAACCCGGTCAATAGGGTTTGGGTGAAGGTCGTTTTCATAGGACATTCCAGGAGCGTGTGAAGCGTGGATTTAGAAACTCGGTCATTGCGTGAGTCGTTCCGACGGCTAGCCATTCCGGCAGGGATTGATCAAAGCAGTGTCTAAGGGGTGAAGCCGATCAGCCGCGCCTAATATCACAATGGGCACCGTTGGTACCGTTCGCATCGGGTCTGATGGGCTACCTCTTTAGTGTCGCGATCGCAGGCCGCAACCCGCTTCATGCCGTTTGGTGAATCTCGCTCATCCCACCGGCTAACCCGAACGGGTCAAGGACACCCCATCACCGTGAGAGAGCCGTTACCGCGCCGTCGCCACTTCCCGACGCCGGGGCTTCGCTTGACTTGCAGGATACAGACAGCCGCGATCGCGATTCCCCAGAATGGAACTGACCCTTCATCCTTGTCTCCCTATGGATTGAATTCAAGAGCCGTTATGAGGACCCCAATCTTGATGGCGATGGGTGCATATCTTCATATTTCTTAATGTTCGCCTGATTTCTGGGACAGTTGCGATCGATCCCGGAGTGGCAAGCTTTTAGCCATAAAGGCAGGGGATTGGTTGCCCCAAGTATTCAGATTTTTTCCCTGCGATCGTCAAAAAGTATTTGTATTTTTGTATACTTAAGTTAACAAATCGATAATTCATGCGCTATTTTTCAGGAACACATCTTTACCATGCAATGTCCCCTCTGCTTGAAGTCTTAATATTTTTTGATTTTTTCTGCGAAGGGAGGTCATCAACGCCGCCCCTTCCCCTGCCAGTGACCGTGATGACACACTCCCATTAGAGCAAGGTAGAGGTACAAGTTAGTGACCCGGCATCCACTTGACTCACTACGCGGCTACGACCCCGACGCGATCGCCCGCTATTATGCCCTGCGTCCTTGGTTAGTGATCTGGCGAACACTCAATATTCTCTGGGGATTTGCGGGTTTCCTGCTCGGTTTGAAATGGGATCGCTTGGCGGCTGATCCAAGCAGTCGTAAAACCGTGCGGGCCGTGCAATTGCGTCAACTGCTGACTCGGCTGGGTCCGACCTTCATTAAGGTGGGACAAGCTTTGTCCACGCGGCCTGATCTGATCCATAAGAATTTTCTCGAAGAACTGGTGAAACTCCAGGATCAGTTGCCCCCCTTCCCCACGACCACTGCAATGGCCTTAGTGGAGGCGGAACTTAACCAGCCGATCGCGGCGGTCTTCGAGAGCGTCTCAGCAGCGCCCGTGGCGGCGGCGAGTTTGGGGCAAGTCTATCGCGCCAAGCTCCACACGGGTGAACCCGTTGCCCTCAAGGTGCAACGTCCGAATCTCCTACCGGTATTGACCCTGGATTTGTTCCTCATGCGTTGGTCGGCGCGGTGGTTGGCAGCGGTTCTCCCCCTGAATTTAGGTCACGATCTCCGGCTGATCGTGGATGAGTTTGGCACCAAGCTCTTTGAGGAAATCGACTACCTGAATGAGGGGCGCAATGCCGAAAAGTTTGCCGCTAACTTCCAAGAGCATCCCCAGGTGAAGGTCCCCTGCATTTACTGGCGGTACACCACCTCACGGGTATTGACCCTGGAATGGATTGACGGCATCAAGATGACGGGGACTGAGGAAATTCGGGCGGCGGGCTTGGAGGTGAATGAAATTATCCGGATTGGTGTGACATCTGGGTTGCAGCAATTGCTGGAGTTTGGCTTTTTCCACGCCGATCCCCACCCCGGTAACCTCTTTGTCATGTCCGTGAGCGATCAGGAGCCGGAGGTCCTAGGGCGGTTAGCCTACATTGACTTTGGCATGATGGACCAACTGGATGAAGAAACGAAGGAAACCCTGGTGGATGCCCTCGTGCATCTCATCAACCAGGAGTACCCAGCTCTAGCTAGTGATTTCGTCAAGTTAGGGTTTCTGGCCCCGAATACGGATATTCGCCCGATCGTCCCGGCGCTGGAAGCTGTGTTAGGCGACATTATGGGTGAAAGTGTGCGGGACTTTAACTTCAAGACAATTACCGATCGCTTTTCCGAGTTGATGTTTGACTATCCCTTCCGGGTGCCCGCCAAGTTTGCCCTAATTATTCGATCGCTGGTGACGCAGGAGGGGTTAGCCCTGAGCATGAACCCCAATTTTAAAATCGTCGAAGTTGCCTATCCCTATGTGGCCCGTCGGTTGTTGCAAGGGGAATCGCCCCAACTACGACGACGGCTTCTGGAGGTGCTTTTCCGGGATGGACGGTTCCAGTGGCAACGGCTGGAAAACCTCTTAAGAATTGCCCGCACGGATCAAACCTTTGACCTATTGCCCACCGCCCAACTGGGATTCCAATATCTCATGTCGGAGGAGGGGCGTTATCTACGGCGGCAGGTATTGTTAGCGCTGACCGAAGACGATCGCTTGCATACCGAAGAAGTGCAACGGCTGTGGGCATTAATTAAAGAGGACTTACGGCCTGAGCGGCTGTTTAGTTCTGCCCTGGGTGCACTGGCGGAGTTTTCCCTAGAGGGGGCCGCCACCTTCCTGCCCACAATGGCGCCCCTGAGTGCCTTGCAAAATGCGTTGCGTTAAAGGTTTTGTGTTAAGAGTAATTTAGCTGATTGACTGACATTGGCGTTGATTAACGAAGAGGTTTGCTGCGTGTACTATCTTGTCGATCCCCCGTATTTTTTGTTTTTAGCAGGTTTATTTATTGGGATGACTTCGGGGGCAGCCTTTGAAGGAACCCTGAAGCAATCTGTTCAGGCTTGGTCGAAAAACCGGACAACTGAGAATCTAGCGGCAGTGCGGAGTCCTAAGTTATTTTTCTCGTTTGTGGGTATTTGCCTAGGGATTGGTCTGTTTCTGACAGCAGGGCTACAAATTTTTGGCTTCCCATCGGAATTGTCCTATGTCATTTCCTTGCCCTTGACACTTTTTACCGCCGCGTTGGTCTGGGGTCAGTTGGGTAAGATTTTGCTGCAACTAGAGCGGGGCGGCTCCCAAGCCCTGGATTTGGATTCCCTCAGTTAGATGCGTTAGAGGATGTTTTAAAAGGGAGATCGCGGTTAAAACCGCGACTACGAACCTCGATGTTTGGCTGTCCTAAGTGTTGCTTTGCGTTTGTAGTGGCGACTAAAGTCGCCACTACGACTTGTTTCTGGACTTTTCAAACACTCTCTTAGGAAAGTTGGGGATTGTTGCCAAATTGATTAGCCTTAATCATCCCCGATCGTCAAGGCAATTTTCCCCAGAGTAGAGCCTTCTTCCAATAGGCGATGGGCGGCAGCGGCTTCCACGAGGGGGAAGGTGTGACTGAGCTTAATCTTGAGTTGGTCGTGATCGATTAAACGAGCGCATTGTTTCAGAATTTTTGCCTGATCTTGCTGGGCGGCGCTCAGGTTCTGGAGCATGGGCGTGAGCATGAGTTCCAAGCTGAGGCGCAAATTACGATCGCGGGCCACTTTCCAATTCGTCTGGGCATCGGGGGCCAGAATGGTGACGATATCCCCGTACACCCGCACCGCCGGGAAGGTTTGTTCTAGGACAGGACCGCCGATCGTATCAAAGGCGAGATCGACCCCTTCCCCCTGGGTCCAGTCAAGCACCGCCTCCACAAAATCCGTTTGCCGGTAAAAGATGGGGAACGCGGCCCCCAGGTGCCGGACAAACTCAGCCTTGGTTGGGGTGCTGATGGTCGTGGCTACCTGGGCACCTTGCAGGTGGGCTAATTGCACGGCCACATGACCGACACCCCCCGCGCCCGCATGGATGAGCACCGATTGCCCCGCCTGTAGCCGCCCGCGATCGTACAGGGCCTCCCAGGCCGTAATCAACACCAGGGGCGCGGCGGCAGCTTCCGCAAAGGTCAGGGACTTGGGCTTTGGGGCAACAAACCGTTCATCCACGACGGCCACTTCCGCATAGTTGCCGGGATGTCCCCCTAGGCCAGCCTGACAGAAATAGACCGCATCCCCCACCTGAAAACGTTCAACGCCAGGCCCCACCGCTTCGACAATGCCGGCCCCATCGCAGCCCAGGATCGCGGGCATCTGATCGGGGTAAAAGGTGCCCCGGCTACGCAACTTGGTATCGATCGGGTTGACACCCGCAGCCTTGAGCCTGACTCGCAGGTCACGATCGTGGCGGATTTGGGGTTCCGGCACCTCCTGAAGCTGGAGTACCTCTGGCCCACCGGGGGCAGTCATTACCACCGCTTTCATTAGCCCTGACCTCTAAGCAGCGTACTTCGCGTACCTACTATAGCGGTAATCGCTATCCCCACGATCGCCCGTACCCGCAGGCTGCCCCAGTTAGCGACAGGGGGTGACTTGCGTCAGCAGGGTTGCAATCTGGTCAATCCCACTGACGAGGGCGGTCCCGTCCTGGCTGGGGTGATTGGCCAGCACACTAAAGGCCACCGTGCCATACCCCGTGCCGTCAATATAGCCAGAGAGTGCCCGTACCCCCCGCAGCGTTCCGGTCTTGGCGTGGACCCGTCCGCGTGCCGGAGCCGCCTGCATCCGATTGCGCAAGGTCCCACTCACCCCAGCGACGGGCAGGGTTTCCCGGAAGAGTTTGGCATCCGGGGTGCTGGTCATCGCCTTGAGGGTTTGGACTAGGGCGGTGGGGGTTGCCAAGTTCTGCCGCGAGAGTCCCGATCCGTCTACCTGCACAAAACTGGCGGGATTCACCCCCAGATTCGCCAGGGCGTCCCGCGCGATCGCCCGACCACCGATCTGCTTGAAGAGGCTATCGGCAGTGGCATTATCGCTCCAGCGGTTAATTTCGGCGATCGTGGTGGGGAAGGAGGCCGATCTCGCCTTGACCGCCGGGTTATAGATCTGCAACGCGGCTGCCGTCGTAAAGAGCTTCGTATTCGACGCGGGGATTAGGTAGGTATCGGCATTATGGCTGTAAAGGGGTTGGCTACTGGTCAACGGCTCCACTAACACGCCCCAGGTCCCACCCGCGTAACGGGGACTCTTGATCACCGCTTCAATCTGGCTGACCAGTTGGGGCGGACAGACATTCCCCGCGATCGTGGGACTAGGGGCTGCCTGTTCCGGGGGGGGAACCGGGATG
>JBBILC010000037.1:14355-36952 GCA_037445115.1 Coleofasciculaceae cyanobacterium bin_20 | reverse complement strand
ATACTGCATTCTGTCCCTTTTTTCCATCGCTTAACCTAACTTTCAACACTTCTGTGGAGAATGGAGTCATACAATTTAAGAAAATCGGAGGAATCAGCTATTTTGATCCGGCAAGAGATGTTTCTCAACGCAACGTTTTAGATGCCTCAAAAGGTATGAATGGTGAAATTGAAGGCCAGCCGATCAAAATTGAGGATCAGGAAGTCATCAATCTTTTGTATTGGCTTGCTGAACAGCAAGGTATTAGCATTGAGGTCGCATTGAAGAAGGCTGTTGTAAACGCAGCTTATATCCACGATCTTACAGCTACTCAGGGCGGTAAGATTTTAGTCCAGCGCCGGAATAATTCGGTTGCAGAGATTATTCTGAAGTAAATACTTACAGTGGTGTGCGGTTAATGCAAGATAAGCCTGAAGGGCAGCAGCAATCTCCTAAGTTAGCTGAATCAATCTTTACTTCTCCTAAAATGGCTGACATAATGCCTGCTGTTAGTATGCCTGATGTTATGCCAGGTGTGAATGAATACGTGGAATTTAAGGTAAGAAACAACGCGATCGAAGTTGGCAATATATCTGATCGGGATACTTGCTGGAACGTTAAGTGCAAGTTTCATACTAATTATGACTTTGACAATTATTTCAGTTCGTATCGACGGGCAAAGAACCGAATCATTTGATAAAACTAGTTCCTTAGTAAAGGATTTAATCACATTTATTGTTACTGCTCAAACAGGTTTAATTGGTACAGCTCTCGGTTTTTACTTTGGCTCAAGGAGTAGTAAGCCAGATTAATTTCCTAAAGCTTAGAGAAAGTCTAAATATGAACATTGCAATTTCAGATCAAGAAAGATTAGAAGATGATCCCCAGGCTGAGGGCGAGAACACGGAGGAGAGGCTGCGATCGCCAACCGTAAGTCCGCCATTAGAAGTGAGGCAAGCAACCAATTCTTTCAAACTGGCAAGGTTCCTACTCTGGATACTGGTAGCTACCTTAATTGCTGGCTTCTCATTGATCCTTACTTTAGTCATCCTATCTATTTTTATCGATGCTCAGGAATTAGAAGCATTTACCCGAACGAGTATTCTAGTTAAGGATGTATTAATCTTAGTGTTGATGACTCAAATGCTTCTAATCGGCACCGTGCTGGGTTTCTACTTTGGTTCATTCAGATGCCGGGAGCAGCATTACTGAGCGAAGCCGCCTTGGCTGAGGATTGGAGCTGGCCAGAGGAGGATGTGGCATGAGCACACCCACAGCCGGTACAGTAGCAGGGCTATTTATTTCATTCTAAAAATGGTTTTAATAAGGGTGTCCAAGCCAAGTTTTTTGTCGTAGGCAGTTTGGAGCATGGCCTCATGGATGTATTGACTTAAAATGTCATGAACGTTCATCCCCATACAGTTTATTAATTCTTAAGCCTCAACAACAGCCAGTCAAGACAGTCGAACAGATTTAACCCCTGCCGTCTAGGTTACCCAGGGCGGGGGGGAAGACGGTATGGCAAAATGCTCATTAACATATTGTAAGGTTTGGGTGACGATCGCTTGGCTGTGTAGACCCCCTACCCTGCCGATCGCTCTCCCTGCCCCACCATCAACTTGCCCATTCCCTTGCCAGTAGGCTGCCATGACTGCAACCCTTCCCTCCCTGACCAATCTACCCACCCAATATGACCCCACCACCACCGAGGCAAAATGGCAGCAGGTCTGGGAGAGCCACGAAGTCTTCAAAGCCGACCCCGACCACCCCGGCGAACCCTACTGCATTGTCATCCCGCCCCCCAACGTCACCGGCAGCCTGCACATGGGCCACGCCTTCGAGCACGCCCTGATCGACACCCTCGTGCGCTACCACCGCATGGTGGGCCGCAACACCCTCTGGCTCCCCGGCACCGACCACGCCAGCATCGCCGTGAGTACCTTGCTCGATCGCGAACTCAGCAGCCAGGGCCAACGGCGCGAGGATGTCGGACGCGACGCCTACCTGGAACGGGCATGGCAATGGAAACAAGAATCCGGTGGCAAAATCGTCGGCCAACTGCGGCGGCTGGGCCTCTCAGTGGACTGGTCACGGGAACGCTTCACAATGGACCCAGGGCTGACCCAAGCCGTCATGACCGCCTTTGTCTCCCTCTATGAGGAGGGTCTCATTTATCGCGGCAACTACATGGTCAACTGGTGCCCCGCTAGCCAGTCCGCCGTCTCGGATTTGGAAGTCGAAAGCCGTGAAGTCGAGGGCAACCTCTGGCATTTCCGCTATCCGCTCACCTCCGGGAAAGGCTATGTCGAAGTCGCCACCACCCGCCCGGAAACCATGCTGGGGGATACAGCAGTGGCGGTGAATCCCAACGACGATCGCTACCAACACCTGATCGGCCAAACGGTCCTGTTGCCGATCATGGAGCGCGAGATTCCCATTATTGCCGACGAATACGTCGATGCCAGCTTCGGGACCGGTTGCGTCAAAGTCACCCCCGCCCATGATCCCAACGACTTCGAGATGGGCAAACGCCACGATCTGCCCTTCATTAATATCCTGAATAAAGACGGCACCCTGAATGAAAACGGCGGTCCCTTTGTGAGTCTCGATCGCTTTGTCGCCCGCAAACAGGTGGTTAAGCGCCTGGAGGAAGAGGGCTTCCTGGTCAAAGTTGAACCCTACAAGCACACGGTGCCCTACAGCGATCGCGGCAAAGTCCCCGTTGAACCCCTGCTCTCCACCCAATGGTTTGTGCGCATCCGTCCCCTAGCCGAGCGGGCACTCGCTTGTCTCGATGAGCAAAACTCGCCAGAATTTGTCCCCGAACGCTGGACCAAGGTCTACCGCGATTGGCTGGTGAACCTGCGCGACTGGTGCATCTCGCGCCAACTGTGGTGGGGCCACCAGATCCCGGCCTGGTATGCCATTAGTGAAACGGGGGGCGAATTGACCGAGGACACCCCCTTTGTCGTCGCCCATACTGCTGAGGAAGCCCAAGCGAAGGCGATCGCCCAATTTGGCGCATCCGTGCAACTGGAACAGGACCCCGATGTCCTCGATACCTGGTTTTCCTCTGGCCTTTGGCCCTTTTCCACCCTTGGCTGGCCCGCAAAGACCCAGGATTTCGAGACCTACTACCCCACCACCACCCTGGTAACTGGGTTTGATATCATTTTCTTTTGGGTGGCTCGCATGACGATGATGGCGGGGCACTTCACCGGGCAAATGCCCTTTAAGACGGTTTATATCCACGGCCTGGTTCGGGATGAAAACAATAAGAAAATGTCGAAATCAGCCAACAACGGCATTGATCCCCTAGTGTTAATCAATAAATATGGCACCGATGCCCTGCGCTTTACCCTGGTGCGGGAAGTGGCCGGCGCGGGTCAAGATATTCGCCTGGAATACGATCGCAAAACTGACGAATCCGCCTCCGTCGAAGCCTCGCGCAACTTCACCAACAAACTCTGGAACGCCTCCCGGTTTGTGCTGATGAACCTGGACGGCAAAACCCCGGCCCAGTTGGGAACCCCGCGCCCGGTGGATCTGGAGTTAAGCGATCGCTGGTTGCTCTCCCGCTACCATCAAGTCGTCCAGCGGAGCCGCGAGGCCATCGACCAGCACAGTATTGGGGAAGCGGCTAAGGGGCTGTACGAATTCATCTGGGGGGATTTTTGCGATTGGTATATTGAACTGGTGAAATCCCGTTTGCAAGGGGAGGATGCCCGATCGCGGCGCACGGCGCAACAGGTCCTCGCTCAGGTCCTCGAAGGCACCCTCAAGCTGCTGCATCCTTTCATGCCCCACATCACCGAAGAGATTTGGCAAACCCTGGTTCAAGCCGAAAATCAGCAGTATCTCGCCCTACAAGCTTATCCCACCCCGGACTTGGCCCTGATCGATCCCCAACTGGAGCAAGCCTTTGTTCTGATTACCGATACGATTCGCACCCTTCGCAACTTGCGATCGGAGGCCGAGATCAAGCCCGGTCTGCGCATTGCCGCCGTCTTGCAGAGTGAGGACGATCGCGAACGCAATATCCTCAACGCTGGACGCCCCTACATTCAAGATCTAGCCAAAATTGCCAGCCTGACGATCGCCCGCGACTTTGCCCCAACCACAACTGATGTCGGAGATGTCGCCATCGCGGCACCGACAC
The DNA here is from genome assembly GCA_037445115.1 of Coleofasciculaceae cyanobacterium bin_20. Lineage (GTDB taxonomy): Bacteria > Cyanobacteriota > Cyanobacteriia > B231 > B231 > Trichothermofontia. The sequence continues at coordinate 32,814 of JBBILC010000037.1, read as the reverse complement.
CGCCCTCCATCGTAACGGCCCCAGCAGTGGCCTCACCGTCCTCCCCACCAGCGACAGCCACAGCCTCAGCGGCCAATACGGACATTTTTCTGCCCTTTGTCCTGCTGTTGCCCTTCCTGCTGTTGGTCGCTTTTGCCCTCGCTGGGATTGTGGCGATCGTACGGTTGCTGATCAGCCTAGCTACGGGCACACCCATCGCGATCGGCTGGCCCCAGCCGAGTACGGGTAGAACCACCGTCACGGCTCCGGCTCCCTTGCCGCCCGACATCGTTCCCTATCCCGCCCAAAATATCGCTGGCGTGACGGGGACTGTTCAGGTTTTAATTCCCCTAGCGGCAGTGGTGGACGTTGACGCCTTGCGGGCCAAACTCAGCAAAACCTTGAGTAAAGTCGAAGCTGATATTGCCACCCTGACCCAGCGGCTAAATAATGCTAGTTATGTGCAGAAAGCACCGGCTGCTGTGGTCCAAAGTACCCGCGACTCCCTCGCCGAAGCCGAAAAACAGGCAGAAATTTTGCGAGAGCGGCTGCAACGGCTGGAGAATTCCTGAGGGTTCCCTTACACTTTTCGGTAAGACAGGGTTCTCGATACGCCAAAGGCGTCGCGAAGCTATCGCAATGCGCCACGTCACCCCACATGCAGCGAATGCTATATCTGGCCCAGGTAGAGACATGCGATCCCGCCGATACCGTCAGGCTCAAGCTCCTAGCCTGTCAAGAGGGGGATCGCGTTTGGTCCGTGCTGGCAGATAGCGAACCACGCCTGATCCTAGACATGACCGTTGATCTCAAAGCAACCCTAAATCGCGGTGTGTTAGTGCTGGTGCAACTTTCAGACAACCAGGAGGTCCTGGGCATTGAACTAGCGACTGATTGGGTGTTGGCCCTGGTTAACGACTACCTCAGTGATGGCCTAACCCCGACATTTTTTAAGCAAGAAGTGGCCCATGTTGAGGCTGGACGCCAATGGTTAGCATCCCAAATGCAGGACTTGGGGCGGCGTGCCCTGGAGGTGGAAGCCCGTCGCGAAGAGATCCAGATTCTGGAGGAAAATTTGAAGCAGGAGCGGCGGGAACTCGAAACCAGTACCCTGGAACTGGAAGCACGCTGGGAAAGGGTGCGTGCCCTAGAGGCTAAATTAGAACAGGAACAACAACGCCTAGAGCAGATAGCCGATCGCCGCAAACCTTAAAGTTGCCTAGCTGGGGTCGCTGGGTCGCTGCTACTGCCCAGATGTGACGCGATCGCGCAGTTGTGGGATGAGTATCTTGCCTGCCATCCCCACAGCCGAGGCGGCTATTGTCTGTTCAAAGCCTAATAATCGTCCGCTCCACTGGGTCTGACGGCTGAAATCTGGGGCGAAAAGGTTCACCAGCGTAACGGCTAGGGGTATGATTTGGGTGAGAATTGAGAAGCCGTCCTAGAGTCCGAGAATTATTGTGGACTTACAGCACATTTTTGGAACCCCCGCGCCGATTATTGGTGTCGTTCATTTGCTGCCCCTGCCAACCTCACCAAGATGGGGGGGCAGCCTCAAGGCTGTGATTGAACGGGCTGAGCGCGAAGCCACTGCACTCGCCACGGGCGGCGTGGATGGCCTGATTGTCGAAAATTTCTTTGATGCCCCCTTTCCGAAGCAAACCGTTGACCCCGCTGTGGTTAGTGCCATGAGTCTGGTGGTCCAAAACCTGCAAACCCTCGTAACACTCCCGATCGGGATCAATGTCCTGCGCAACGATGCCCACAGTGCCCTGGCGATCGCCACCTGTACTCAGGCCCAATTTATCCGGGTGAATGTTTTGAGTGGTGTCATGGCGACCGATCAGGGGGTGATCGAGGGGTGTGCCTATACCCTCCTGCGCTACCGCCGGGAACTGGGCAGTGATGTCAAAATTTTGGCCGATGTGCTGGTGAAACACGCACGACCTCTGGGGTCGCCAAACCTGACGGCAGCCGTGCAGGATACGATCGATCGCGGGCTAGCCGATGGCATTATTCTGTCGGGTTGGGCCACGGGCAGTCCCCCCAGTCAGGAGGACTTAGAATTGGCCCAGGCAGCGGCTCAGGGAACCCCCGTTTTCATTGGCAGTGGCGCATCGCCGGAAAATATTGGTACCCTCATGCAGGCAGCGGATGGGGTGATTGTGGCCAGTTCGTTAAAACGGCACGGGCGACGGGAGCAGCCGATCGACCCGAACCGGGTGAGCCAGTTTGTGGAAGCGGCCCGTCGGGGGACCAATGCCTCGGTGAAAGCTGCCACGATTCCGACGGTCAAGGTACCATTAGCCTAGGATAGGACAAGCGCATTGTCCGGTTATACAACACTCAATGTGAGAATGCGAGACCACTCAATTCAATGCGAAAACAAACGCTATCAACGCCTGAAATCGGTCATATAGCAATTCCAGGTGATTTATGAGCGCGAGTTGAGCATCTTGCGCGGGCAGGTTGGAAGCCTACCCCACAATACCTTGACGAATCATTTAGGATTGCTATATCAACACCAAGACACCAAGATACCAAGACACCTAACCCTGAGTATTCAGCCTACTCCCTACTCCCTACTCCCTACTCCCTTAAGCCTATGAATCGTAGACGTTCAACGCCGTGGATTCAGCGCTGGTCCCGACCGATCATGGGGGCGATCGCCCTGGTTGGGGCCTGTGGTACAGCCTACCTAACCCTAGTGAAATTGGCTGGGGATGATGCGGTCTGCCCCACGGAAGGGTGTGATCTTGTCCTCAATAGTGCTTATGCCACTGTCTTTGGGTTGCCCTTGGCCCTATTTGGCTTTTTGGCCTATGTGACAATGGCGATCGCGGCGGTGGCCCCCCTGTTGCTGAACGCGGATACCCAGAAAAATTTACGCACGCAACTGGAAAAGTGGACCTGGCTCTACCTGTTTATCGGGGGGACAGCCATGACCCTTTTCAGCGCCTACCTGATGTACATCCTGGTGACCCAAATCCAGGGCACTTGTATTTATTGCTTGACCTCAGCAGCGCTGTCCTTAAGTTTGTTCGTTCTGAGCATTATTGGGCACGAGTGGGAGGATATCGGTCAACTGGTGTTCACGGGCCTGATCGTCGGGATGGTGACGTTGATTGGGACCTTGGGGATCTACGCCAATGTCAATGCGCCGGAGCGAGCTACAGACGCAACCACGGGGCAATCAGTGGGCGTGCCCCCTCCCGTACAGAGTGAGTCGGGGCCAGCGGAAGTTGCCCTTGCCCAGCATCTCACGGCGATCGGGGCCAAAGCCTTTACGGCCTATTGGTGTCCCGCTTGTCATCAGCAGAAAGAGTTTTTTGGAGAGCCAGCCGTCCAGGATCTTGATATTGTCGAGTGTGATCCGAAGGGCCAAAATGCCCGGGTGGCACTGTGTCAAGCAGCCCCGATCGAAGGGTTCCCTACCTGGGAAATCAAGGGCAAGTTCTACACTGGTGTGCAGCCATTAGGCGACCTTGCCGATCTGTCTGACTATCCAGGTCCCCGGAATTTCCGGCAACGCTAGGGCAGGAACATCGGCATGGGGCAGCGGTTGATCTGTACAAATACGCGGCAACCCGTCAACCTAGTGGCTGTGATCGGTCGCAGTGGGGAAGGGGAGGTGTGGTCCACCGATCGCCCCGGTATGTGCGCCAAAATCTATCATGCCGATAAGGCCGATCGCGTTCGTAAGCTGGAGGTGATGATCGCCCATCCCCCCAGGGACCCCAACGCCCACCTCAATCACATTTCCTTTGCATGGCCCCAGTCCTTGCTCCAGGATGGCAATGGGGCGATCGTGGGGTTTCTCATGCCCCAGATCGACGACAGTGTGCAGTTGCTCGATGTCTACAACCCCCAGCGGCGGCGCAAGGTTCTGCCCGGATTTAATTGGCTATATCTGCACACCACAGCGATGAACATTGCCTCGATTATGTGGGCCATTCATGAAGCGGGCTATGTTATCGGCGATGTCAAACCCCAAAATATCCTGGTGGATAATCGCGCCCTGCCTGCCATTATTGATACCGATTCGTTCCAAGTGCGCCATCCGGGAACGGGTGAGGTCTTTACCTGCCCGGTGGGGTCTGAAGGGTTTACACCCGTGGAATTACTGGGCCAGGATTTAGCGTTTGTTGCGCAAACCGAAGTCCACGATCGCTTTCGCCTTGCCGTGATTATTTACCTGCTCCTATTGGGTGACTTTCCCTTTAAGGGACGCTGGTGTGGGAGTGGAGACTCGCCGGAGCCGCACGAACTCCTGCGTCAAGGGTGGTGGCCCTATGCACCCCATAGCCTGATCCAACCCGGCCCCCTGACTATTCCCCTAAGCGTGGTCCATCCTGCCGTAGAGCAGTGCTTCCGCCAATGTTTTACCGTTGGTCACCGCGATCCCAGCCAACGTCCTACGGCCCAGGATTGGGTTAATGTCTTGCAGGTAGCGGTGGCGGATCTCACGGTGTGTCGGCGGGTACGCAACCATTACTATCGGACTACCCTGGGAAAATGCTATTGGTGCGATCGCCAGGCCCAGTTAGGGGTAGATGTCTTTCCGGCAGCCCACCCAGGACAACTGGCTTGGCCCCTACGGATCGCGGCCATCCTGACCCAGCAGCAACAGCGGCTCCAGCGACAGTTGGCGGCCATCCCCCGTCCCCCCGTCCCCATGCCCTCCTTCCTAGTCCCCCCGGGCGGGGTACTGGCCAAGCCGTCCATATCCTGGCTCCCCCTGGGCAACCTGGCGACGTGGGGGAAACATCTGATCCCCACGCTCAACCCCGTCAGACAATGGCAACCTAAGGTTGACTATCGCCAGGGACTCAAGCAGTTAGGAATGATCACGGGGATCGCGATCACCCTGGCAATGGGGCTGATCCTGCTGAGTCGATCGCAGATGAACCGGGAGGATATTCAACTCACCCTGGTTGGCGTCAGCCTCTTTCTGGGCCTTGTGATGGTTTGTTTTCTCTGGCTAAAACTCCTTAACCAGCAGAACTAGTGCCGTCAATGTAAAGTTTCGTAAAGCGTGTAGTAACGACTTTAGTCTTTGTCGGCTACAGCCTGCACGACCAACGTTGCATCAATAAATAATTGCTGCCCTAGGGCACGAAATTCAGGGGTAACCGGGCAGGCGCAAAAGGAACAACCCCAGTTTGATCAATGGTTTGTGCCAGGGCCATAATCGTCTGATGGGTGTGGGGATCACGCCAGTCGGGGGCAATCTCAGCCAAGGGCACTAGGACAAAGGCCCGTTCCTGCATCCGGGGGTGCGGTAGACAGAGATCAGGGGTGGCTAGTTGCAGATTACCGTATAGCAACAGATCCAGGTCTAACAACCGGGGTCCCCAGCGTTCACGGCGGATACGACCAAACCGGTGTTCGATCGCCAGCAGCGTCTGCAACAATGCCATCGGTGAGAGCGTTACCCTGAGTGTGGCACACTGGTTAAGGTAATCCGGTTGGGGGGGGCCAACGGCTGCGGTACGATAAACGCGGGAGCAAGCCTGCACCTGAATACCGGGTGTTCCCGCTAAGCAACTCAGAGCATCTGCCAAAATGGTCTGCGAGTCGCCCAGGTTACTGCCCAACCCGATCGCAGCGGCTATTAACATGGGCAAGAATCATCTACTGAATTAACGGTTGAATTAACGGTCATGGACACAGCCTCCCAAACGATCCACATCGAGCATCAGCCCAGTCAAGCCGACCTCCAAGCCCTAGGGGTGTCCCAATGGCCCATTTGGACCAAGGAGATCTCAACCTTTCCCTGGACCTATGACACCGCAGAAACTTGTTATCTCCTGGATGGAGACGTTATTGTAACACCGACGGGGGGAGAAGCGGTTCAGTTTGGGGCGGGGGATCTGGTCCGGTTTCCCGCTGGGATGATGTGTACCTGGGAAGTCCGTCAGCCCGTGAAGAAGCACTATCGCTTTGGTGATTGATGCCTGCTCGATGGTGCGGGTTAACCGAGGGCCAGCAGGAAGCCAAAACCCAGGACGTTGCAGTTGATACAATGAATAGCATACCCAGGCGATCGTTGACCTTGCTGGCCGCGCAGGACCTTCCCCCAAAAGCTAACATCGCACGGATGGTCTAGCCTGTCCCTTTTCAATGCCCCCTCCCTAATCCATTGCATGGCGGTATCTGTGAATCAAGCCCAACCCTTCGTAACCCAATCGGAACAGCCTTGGCGGAGAATTGGGCTTAAGGCCAAACTTCTGGGGGCAGTTGTGCTCACAATTGGGACCACGGCACTCATTGTTCACCTCCCCTGGAACTGGACCTCCCAACGCAATGTTAATAGCGTGGTGGCGCAGGTCAATGATGATATTACCCAGGGAACTGTCCGCGAGGTTGATAATATTTTCAGCAATGTGGAATCAACCCATTTGTTGATTCAGTTCATGTTTGCGAACCTGATCGATATTAATAACCCTGGCGATCGGGAAACCTTTTACTTAAATCTGCTAACTTCTAGAGCAGACTTTTCTTGGTTAGAATTTGGCTTTGCCAATGGCGACTTCTTCGGTGCCAATCGTCGCCAACTTGACCAAATCAGTCTGATTCAACGAGATTGGAATCCGAGTACGCAAGCGACACAGAAAACCACACGACTGTATGAAATTATCCCGACAGGACGCAAACTTCTGAATACAGAAGTAATTCAGGAAAAGTATTATGCCCCGCAACGTCCCTGGTATCAGGATGCGATCAGTAACCCCAATCAAATCGCATGGAGTGATGTTTATGTGTTTCGTACCAGTAAAACACCAGGCATCAACGCCTCCCAAACGTTTTTCCAGGAAGATCAGCTTGTCGGCGTGGTCAGTATTGCCTTTGAATTAAAGCGCATTTCTGATTATCTACGGACATTGCAGAGTAACCCGGCGGAACGACGATCGGACAATTCTAGTCGAGCCAATCAGCAAGAACGTGGCTCAATTTTTATTATCAACAGCAAGGGCGAACTCATCGCCATCACCAACGAAGAGGAGGCCGTGTATACGATCGTTGATCAGGATACTGTCCGCCTCAAAACACTGGCTGAAGCAACCGATCCCTTGCTCAAAATTGCCTATGAAACGGCCCAATCACATCAGCTTGATTTTGCTAAACTAGATCGTCGCCGGGATTTATCCAATCGAAATAACGTTTTGGGTGAAGCCTTTTATGTTTCCTTTAGTTCGCTCGATCGCCTGGACTGGATTGTTGGCACCGTTATCCCTGAGTCGATTTATCTACAGGAAATCAACCGCAATAAGCGCATCCTGGTCATTATTGTAGTTAGCTTTATTGGGGCGGCAGCGGCCCTGGCCCTTTATTTCACCGATCGGGTGATTGCTGCTCCTATTTTAAGCATTACCAATGCGGCGAATGAGATTGAATCGGGTGAATTTGACGATCTGGGCCTTGATAAGGTGATTGATCGCACCGATGAGCTAGGACAACTGGCCCGGGTGTTCCAGAATATGGCCCGCGAAGTTTATAGCCGGGAAGAGCGCCTCAAGCAACAGGTGCAACAACTCCAGATTGAGATTGATCACAGCAAGCGCCAGAAGCAGGTCCAGGAAATTGTTGAGACGGACTTCTTTCAAAATCTTCAGGCCAAGGCACAACTCATGCGTCGCCGATCGCAACACCCCCCTCTCGACCCCCAGCAACCCAACCCCGAAGCCACTCGTGATCCCGCTGTGCCCGACACCTTGATGGATACCCCCGATCCTTCCCCAGCAGACAGATCTGAGATCCCGGTTGCGAAAACCGATGCTTCGGCAATAGGGGTTGCTGAAACGAATAGCCCGAAAACCGATGCTCCGCAAACCGATTGCCCGAAAACGGTCACCCCTAACCCCGCCGATCAAGCCTAGCGCGATTGCCGCTTAACCGCCTCGTCCGCAAGTGTCGCTCCTCGGCTGTTGTCGGTCCACCAAATCACCTCTAACCCGGCGATCGCGACTTAAAACAGGGGCTTGCCGTTAACACGCTTGCACAAGCGTAGCTCTGTTCCCTGGGCATTCCAATAGACCTGATCAAAAATCTGGTACATGATATACAGGCCGCGACCGCACTCCCCTGGGTCCTCAGTCATTTCCAGATCAGCGATTTCCGGCGCACGCTCGCAGCGACACTGTGCTTCCGGACAGAAACCCCGACCTTGATCGGTGATAATCCACCAATACTGGTCTTCAAAAATGAAAAATTGCACGCAAACCTGTTTATCAGGGTCCAAACAATTGCCATGTTTGGCAGCATTGACCAACGCTTCCTGAAGCCCCAGTCGCAACTCTAGTTGCCACGCCGGGGGCACCTCCGCCAACAGGAGATCAAGGATTGGCGAGAGATATAGCGTTGATGCAAAGCTGATGGTACTTTGCCGTTGACTCACACTACGGGGCAAGAGGGCAATCACTCACAAAACCTCACACACTTCAAATGCATAGAATGCATAAAAGAGCCGGTGCCTCCCCTAAATGCCTGTGCCAAGTTAGAATTGGGTCGCGAACCATTGGTGCTTAACCTGTCTCCAATTCTACCATACGCAACTTTTCCCTGGCGATGTTACGGTCTATCCCTGATTCTGCGGGCGTTTCCGCTCCAACGATGGCCAAGAGAACCCGCACCGTCAACAGGATTACCCCCACCGCAGGAATTCGTCTATCGTGGAAAGTGACCACAAATCTCCTAGAATCTAAACTTCTTCTATCGGTCACTGCCTCTATACGTCATTGCTGGTTGTCAGATGTCATGAAAACTGAACCGATCGTTCTCCTTTCGCAGCGTGAAATTGCTAAAATGCGACGAGCTGGCCAATTGGCGGCGGCTCTACTCGCCTACCTGGAGCCGTTTGTTAAGCCGGGGGTTACGACCCAGGAACTGAACGATCGGGCGGAGGCGTGGACCCAAAAACAGGGGGCCAAGAGTGCACCCCTGGGGTATAACGGCTTTCCCAAGTCAATTTGCACCAGTATCAATGAGGTTGTGTGCCACGGCATTCCCCATGCGAAGCAAGTTTTACGGGAAGGTGACATTATCAATATTGATGTCACCCCGGTTTTGGATAACTACCACGGGGATACGTCGCGAACCTTCTTTGTCGGCCAACCGGATGCTAAGGCCAAGCGCCTAGTGGAAGTTACAGAAGTGTGTCTATACCGAGGCATTGCCGCCGTGAAACCGGGGGCGCGGGTGGGTGATATTGGGGCGGCCATTCAGGAATATGCCGAGGCTCATGGCTTCTCGGTTGTGCGGGATTTTGTCGGCCACGGCATCAATACCACTTTCCATACCGAACCCCAAATCCCCCACTATGGACAAGCGGGGAAGGGGCGTAAGTTGCGGCCAGGGATGGTCTTTACGATCGAACCCATGATTAACGAGGGCACCCATGAGGTGGAAGTTCTCAGTGATGGCTGGACCGCCGTTACCCGCGATCGCAAGCGATCGGCCCAGTTTGAGCACACGGTGGCGGTTACCGAGGATGGGGTGGAAATCTTGACCCTGCCCTGAGGGCGGGTGGGGGAATAGGGCCACTTTTGGGTGGCAACTTTCGGGAAAATCGACTAGGATGGCTCTGCTGACGGCCTAAGCAGAGGATAAGGGACTATGGAGAACAACCTGCGGGGGGGCGATCAGATTCGAGGACGCGGCGGACGCATCCCCCACAGACGATTGTATGGGGTCATCCTGGGTGGTCTGGCGATCGTGATTGTCCTCACCCCTGTGGCCTATGGCCAAAGCCCTAGCGTTGCCAACCCAGCGAGTGGGAATCCCAGCCCGGAGGGGGTGGAGCCACTGGTCCAACGAGCCACCCTGCAAGTCGGTAGCGAGGGGGCTGATGTCCTAGAATTGCAGGCAACCCTAAAACTCCTCGGTTTCTATCAGGGGGAGGTGAGTGGTCGCTACGATGATCCGACGGCGGCAGCGGTGGCCCAATTTCAACAAACAGCGGGGTTACCAGCGGATGGGGTCATGAACGCGGCGAGTTGGCGGCGTCTTTTTCCCACGACGACGAGCTTATCCCCAGCGTTGACAACTTCTGGACCACCCCAGGTCGCACCCGTGCCGGCTAGTGCTGCGAATCCCCCTTCATCATCTAAATCTCCTGCTGATCCCCTCGATCACGAAGCTGCCCCGGCCACCCCAAGCACGCCAGGGGGAAGCGGCGGTGAGGCAACAACTGTTCAAACGGAAACCGCCGCCGCCAGCACGCCGCCAGCAGCGACCGCATCTCCCCCGCCAGAGACGGCCACTGTTGCGGCAACAACGCTTCCCCAACCGATCGATCTACCGATTTTGCGGCAGGGAATGCATGGACCAGCCGTGGTTCGCCTCCAGGAGCGCCTACGGACGATCGGGGTCTTTACCGGGGCGATCGATGGGGTCTTTGGGGCGGAAACTCAAGCGGCGGTCAAAGCAGCCCAAACCAAGTTCCAAGTTGATCCGGATGGCATTGTCGGGCCTGTTACCTGGGCGGTGTTGCTGCAATAGGCTCTCTGGCCAGCGGTGCAGGGCTGCCATCACAACCAGCTCAGTTTGCAGATAGACAAAGAATGGCGAGGCGCGTAGGGAGTGGGACTGTACCCACTGCCCAGTTGTTTCCTGATTAGGGGTGGCTGAAGTGAAGAAAGGAGTAATCGCTGCCAACAGCGTGCCCTTTATTCTTGATTATTCGCCTGTTAATCAGCCATTCCCCTGAGGCAACCGAGCATGGAGAAGCCGTCCCAAAAGTCAACAGGTAAGTCATCGCAACCGCAGGCTGCCCCCTCGACCGCCAAAGCGAAGAAGCCGAAGGCAGACGCGAAGGGCGGCAAAACACCTGGGGCCAAGACGGCAAAAGCTAAGTCAACGGTCTCTGCGCCTGCGAAACCCCAGCCTACGGCGCAGCCAGATGGGGTCAATCCCCTAGAAATCCTGGAGTATCTTTCCCTGGCCGGTGCCGGGGCGGGTGCGATCGCGGCTGTCGCGCTTCAGCAATCTCTCTTGGCCTCAGCACCGTTGACCGTAGCCATGCTGTTAAATCTGGTGAACCGGCGGCGGGCGGATCAGGCGGTGACCAGTCAAACCGCCGCAACGCTGAAGAAGCTGGATCAGCGGTTGACGGAGGATGTCCAGTTCCTGGGTCAACGGGTGCTGGCGATGCCCACGCCCGAAGCCCTCAACACCGCCCAAGAAGCCCTCGTGCGCAAAAATAAGGAAGCCCTTGCCTCCCTGCGGCTGGAAATGGACAGCCGCCTGAAACCCATTGAGTCCCTTGGTCTCAACTCCATTCGGGAAGATTTAACCCAGATCAATACCCAACTTCAGAGTAAATGGGCGGAGTTGCGGGAATCCCTGGAGGGCATTTCTCGTTACCTGGAGAGTTTACCCACCGCCGCACGGGTCGATCGCCTGGAATCTTCCCTCACAACGTTCACCACCGAAGTTGGCCAACTCCAGAACAGCTTCCAGGAGCTGGCGAAGCAACCGGATGGGAAGTCGATCCAGGAACAGATTAACCAACTCCATCGCCGCTTTAATAACTTGCCCCCCCCGTTTAACCCCGTCGCCCTACAACAGGAAGTGGTGGGCCTGGTTTCCGCCGTGGCGACCCTGGTTCCCAAACGGGAATTTACCACCTTGGCCTCAGAGGTAGCCCAACTGCGGGCGCAACAGGAATCTATTGAAGAAGCCACCGATCCCTTAGATCGTGAGATCAAAAGTTTGCGAAGCCAGATGGATGAACTGAGCCAACAGTTTCAAGGCCGCGAGGAACTGGAAACCCTGGAAAAAGTACGGGGTGCCCTAGCCTTGCTGCAAAAACGCATGGAGCAGATTGCCCAAGCCCAAGGGCCAGAAACCCTGGCGGTCAGTTTGCAACACGTGACGGCGGAACAGATCCAGCCCCTCCGGACCCAGGTGGAGCAGGTCCAGCAGGTGCTCAGTACCCTTGATGCCCAGGCCCAAAACCTGCAAGCACGGACGGCGATGCTCGCTACCCTTGAACAGCAAATGGCGGAGGTCCAGCAACTGGCCCAACGCTTAGAGCAGCAGCAGGCAGCCCTAGCAACCGAGTTGACCCAGGAGGTTGAGCGAATCGCCACCCATCAGGTGCAGCAACACCTCAGTCACCTAGGGGAGCAACTTCAACCCCCACTGGGTGCCCTGGGTCGCCGCGATCGCCCAGAGGAGGCGATCGCCGGGATCGAAAATTTGCAGCAACAATTAACGCAACTGACCCATCGCCTCGATCAGCTGGAGGAGCGGACCGAAGGGGCAGAGGTCACGGCTATCCTGCCAGAAGTTTCGATGCTGCGGCAGCAATTTGACTATCTCGTCGATCGGGTGGAACGGCTGGAAAGCAGTCTCACGGCAGAGGTTGCCCCAACCGCAACCGGAGGCGTGACCACGGCCCTGGATCCCCTGCGACAGCAGTTGCAACAGTTGTCGGAACGGATCGACCACCTACAGGCGATCGCGTCCCAGCCAGGGGCGATGACCGAGGAAATGGTTCTGAATTGGATCAACCGTCTTAACCAACACCTCAGCACCCTGCCCATCCCTGAAGGTCATCAGATTCTGTTTGATCCCTTTGCCAGGAGTTCCCAGGTGTTGCAAGAGGCCTTGCGACAGGTGCGTAAGCGCTTGATTTTGGTCTGCCCGTGGTCTCATGACCAGGAGCTTGATCCCAGCCTGGTGACCCAACTGGCGACTTTGCTAGAGCGCGGGGTGCAGGTGGATATTGGTTGGAGTTTACCGGCATCGGGTACGTTAGGGTTTCCGAGTAACGGGGCTGAACGGGATTCCTGGCAGTTCACGGAGGCTGCGGCCACGATCGCGCCTAGGATTCCAGCCACGAGTTCCCTCTATCCCCTAGAGGAACTGCGACAATCCTATCCCAGGCACTTACACCTGCGCGTCCTCGAAACCCAGGAACACTTTTTGGTCTGTGATCGGGCATTTGCCCTGATTGGGGGTGGCTCTGCCTTAATGACGGCGACTCCCGCACTGGAGGAGGCGCTATCTCAGGAGCCTGAGAGCCAGGCCCCCCTACAAGGGATTGGGATCAAAACGACCGATCCCCGGATTATTCAATTACTCATCGATCGCTTCCAAGCGCCCCAGCCGGATGTCGCCCGTCAGCCCGTCGAGTCGCGGGTCACGGCCCACGGTTGGGTGAGGACTGGCGATGCCCGTTCCGAGGCGTTAACTCCGGCCCGGGGTGATACTGCCCAGCCTGAACCCGATCTGCTGGCTGATCAGCCGTTGGATGATGTGGCCTACAACAATCGCGGTTTGGTCCGGTATGACCAGGGGGATAAGCAAGGGGCGATCGCGGACTTTTCCCAGGCGGTGGAGTTGCATCCGCGCAATGCCACGGCCTACTGCAATCGGGGGATTGCCCACGCCGATCTGGGGGACAAGGCCAGTGCCCTGAGTGATTTTGATACGGCACTGACGATCGATCCGGAGCTAGCCATTGCCTATAATCACCGGGGCCTAGTCTATTCCGATCTGGGCGACAAGCGGCAGGCGATCGCGGATTACAGCGAAGCCCTACGGATTCAACCGGATTATGCCACGGCGTTCTTTAACCGAGGGGCTGCCCGTTCTAAAATTGGCGACTTCCAAGGGGCGATCGCAGATTATGGGGAAGCGATTCGCCTCAAGCCCGACTACGCGACAGCCTATTTCAATCGGGGCTTTGCCTATCAGCAAACGGGGAATAAGGTTGCCGCGATCGCGGATTATGACGCCGCGCTCAAGGCCGATGCTCAATTTGCTGCGGCCTACAATAATCGCGGGTTTGTGCGCTATGAAATCGGGGATACGGCTGGTGCGATCGCGGATTTCGATCGGGCATTACGTCTGAATCCTGACTTTACGAATGCCTATAACAATCGCGGTGTGGTGTACTCCCGCCTCCACGACTATGAAGCCGCGATCACGGATTTCGAGCGGGCGATCGCCATCAGCCCCGCCTTTGCGAATGCCTATCATAATCGGGGACTGGCCCGCTCCAAGCTTGGTGATACCCCAGGAGCCGTAACCGATTTGCAAGCAGCCGTCCGCCTGTTTTCAGAGCAGGGAGATCAACTCAACTGTCAGCAAGCCCTGAAGTCCCTTAAGAAACTGAATCAATCCATACATGAATTCTTGTAAAGGTCCCCTCGAAAAATACCAATTTTGGCAACTGTGCCCATGCCATCATAAGGGGGTGAGGCGGGCGGCTCCGCCGCCTACCTCAATTTAATTGAGGTCCCCGTCAAGGATAAAGAAGACTGCTGGAAGAAATTTAGATTCAAGTCCTTGCCGGGTTTAACTCATTGACCTAAAAAGAAACCCCCCAAACGGGAGGCTTTTTAGACCGGTAACGCGGGTTGGTTACCCGTCACTTATGCAAATTCAACGTAGTTGGCGGTTAGGCTAAAGCCGGGGCAACCACAATCCCTGACCACAACCGCAATGAGATCATCCCCCAAGTAGATGCCATTACCAGAGAAGCCATCTGGTGGGGAGTCGATGCGGAAGCTGCCCTGTTGCGCCACGGGCAGTTGCAGGATATCGGAATCAACATTGAAGTCTGGAATCCAGGCAAACCCAGCCTCGCCATCCCCGTTATAGAAAACCTTGTCACCACTGCCCAGAATAAAACGATCGGCGCCCTCCCCACCGATCAGGGTATCCAGTTCCCCTTGTCCCGGTGTAGCGGCGTCCGGGTCAACCCCGATCAGGGTATCGTTCCCCATGTCGCCGATGAGACTATCGTTACCACTGCCACCGATGAGGCTATCGTTGTCTTTACCCCCACGCAGGAGATCATTGCCATTGCCGCCGAAGAGGGTATCATTGTCGCGATCGCCATACAGTTGGTCGTCACCATCGCCGCCTGTGAGTAGGTCGCTGCTCTTACCGCCGTAGAGGGTATCGTTGCCGCCTAGGCCATTGAGGGTATCATTGCCAAACCGTCCATGCAGCAGATCAGGGACAGCCGTGCCCGTTAGCAAATCAGCCGCCGCCGTCCCCTCTTGATTACTGTTACGAGCCGTGGGGGGGTTGCTGCCTGTGCGGGCCACCCCGGTCGTACTGCTAAAATCGTCGGGCAGTGGCTCTGCTTCGACTACAGAGAGCGGGGAATCATTGAGACCACCGCAGGGGAGGTGATTACTAATCTCAGACAAAGCTTAACTCCTCGCAACAATAGGTGTGGTTACTATTCTAGCAACACGCTTTTCGCCCAAAAGTCCGGAAGGTTTGCCCTGAGTGTGCTATAGATCACGATCGCCTGCTTGAGCCGAGGATTCATCTGCTTCAGGGAGGGGAGACCGATCGGTAATGGCCGCGATCGGGTGTAACTGGTTCCACGGCGCAAACGCCGGTAGTAACAGTAATCCTGGCAGGGCAATGAAAAAGCTGAGGATAAAAAATAGGGGCCAACCGATGCCAGCGGCCACCCAGCCCGCTGGGGCAACTAAAATATCGCGGCTGACGGCCATGAGACTGGAGAGGAGCGCATACTGAGTGGCCGAAAAGCGGTGGTTACACAAACTCATCAAAAAAGCAACAAAGGCAGCCGTGCCTAACCCAGCGCAAAAGTTTTCAATATTAATGGTGAGCACCATAAACGCATAATTTTGCCCTAGTAACGAGAGTCCCAAATAAGTAAAGTTACTTAGGGCTTGGAGGCCACCGAAGATCCAGAGCGATCGATTAATCCCCAACTTGCTGAGTAGCCCACCGCCCACTAGGGTACCGATAATGGTGGCCACGAGGCCCATCCCACCTTGAATAGCGCCAATAGTGGTTTGACTAAAGCCAGTTTTGAGGAGGAACGGGGTTGCCATATTATTCACAAAGGCATCCCCCAGCTTAAACAGGACAATAAATAACAGGACGGAGAGGGCACGGAAGCCGCCGAGGCGTTGGAAGAATTCCTGAAAGGGAAGGACGATCGCCTGGGTGAGCGAGTCCGGCGGTTGACCGGGGTTGGTGGGTTCCGGTGCCCAGGCCGTTGCCGCCAAACCCAGCACCATTAACAAAGCCATCAGACCATACACGATTGGCCAGGAAAGCTGATCGGCTAGGATGAGGGCTAATGATCCGGTAATCAACAGGGCAATGCGATACCCCAACACAAAGACGGCAGCCCCTGCCCCCATTTCCATCGGCTCCAGCACATCCGTGCGGTAGGCGTCGGCAGCAATATCCTGGGTGGCGCTAAAAAACGCGATCGCGAGGGCATTAATGGCCAATAATTGCAGGGCCTGTCCAGGGCGTTGTAAGGCCATGAGGGCGATCGCCCCAACTAAGCAGACCTGGGTGATGGCCAGCCAACCCCGACGCCGACCCAGGAAGGGGGGCGCAAAGCGATCGAGCAAAGGCGACCAGATAAATTTTAGAGAATAGGGGAGGCCGACCAGGCTAAATAGACCGATCGCGGCCAGGTTCACGCCCTCGACCGTCATCCAGGCTTGTAGGGTGCGACTAGTGAGGAAGAGGGGTAATCCCGATGCCACCCCCAGCAGCAAGAGGGCGGACATCTTACGGCTTTCAAAAACCTTCAGAGCGGAGACGATCGTTTTCACAATGGTTGTAGTTGCATTTGTTGAATTTCAAAACACCATAGCCTAAGGCTATCGGTTGATCACCCCCCAGGCACCCAGGGCACCTAGGAGACCCCCAGATCTTCGTGCAGCTTGGTGTTCTTCGTGTCTTGGTGGTTGCAGACGAGTGCCCTATGCTGAAGGGGTGGTTGTCCCAAGTGTGAAGATCCCCATGCCGAGTGTTTTCAAGCACCGCACTAAAATTGTGGCCACGATCGGCCCTGCCAGTGCTTCCCGCACGATGATCAAACACCTGATCGAGGCGGGCATGAGTGTGGCCCGCCTGAATTTTTCCCACGGCAGCTATGAGGACCACGCCCAGGTTGTCCAAACCCTGCGATCGGTGGCCGCAGAACTCGATACCCCGATTACCCTTTTACAAGATCTCCAGGGTCCCAAGATCCGCGTCGGTCAACTGCCGCAAGACGGGATTGATTTGATCGTCGGCAACACCCTAACCCTGGTTCCCCTCGCCGATTTTCAGGGACAGCCCCACACCGCCGCGATCGACTATCCCTACCTAGCCGAGGAAGCGGAACCGGGGATGCAGGTGCTTATGGATGATGGGTTGCTGGAATTGCGGGTTGAAAGCGTCCAGGGTCACCAGGTACAGTGTCAGATTCTTCAAGGGGGCATCCTCAAAAGCCGAAAGGGGGTCAACCTGCCCAGCCTCGACGTGCGACTGCCCGCTATGACCGAGAAGGATGAGCGGGACCTGGAATTTGGCCTCGCCCAGGGGGTGGATATCGTTTCCCTGAGTTTTGTCCGACGGGCTGACGATCTCCGGACATTGAAGCAATTCCTGCGCGATCGCGGTGCAGCAGATATGCCCGTTCTGGCGAAAATCGAGAAACCCCAGGCGGTCACGCACCTGCTGGAAATTCTGGCGAACTGTGATGCGGTCATGGTGGCACGGGGCGATCTCGGGGTGGAAGTCAGCCCGGAAAAGGTACCCATGCTCCAAAAGCAGATTATTCGGGCCTGTAATGAGCGCAGTATCCCGGTGATTACGGCGACCCAAATGCTAGACAGCATGATCCACAATCCCCGGCCCACCCGTGCCGAAGCCAGCGATGTCGCCAATGCTATTTTGGATGGCACCGATGCGGTGATGCTGTCGGGGGAGTCAGCCGTGGGGAAGTTTCCCGTACAAGCCGTTGCCATGTTGGCACGGATTGCTGCTGATGTGGAGCGGGAACTGCGGCCTACCAATCATCCCCCGGCCCAGAATGATCAAACCCATGCCTTGAGTGAGGCGTTGAATACGATCGACCAAATTCTCGATCTCCAGTGTATTGTTGCTTTTACCCTGCGGGGCTATACCGCTAAGATTGCCGCAGGCGAACGTCCCCGCGCACCGGTTGTAGCCCTTACACCCGATCCCAAGGTGTATCATCGGCTAAATTTGGTCTGGGGCGTCAAGCCAATCTTGGTAGCGGAAAAAGTAGACAGCTTTGAGTCACTGGTGGGCCAAGCGGAAGCCCAACTGCGGCAATATCAACTGGCCCAAGCGGGCGATCGCATTCTGATCCTCGGGGGTATCCCCACCCACACGCCGGAAGGCACCAATTTTCTCAAGTTACATGTGCTGAGATAACGGTTGCTCCCCGTTGCCCTCAACCTTCGCGACAGCTCGATAGTTTTCAATCAGGCCCCCATGCCTTCGGTGGGCCATAATCCATCCTGTGAGCCATAATCACAGTATGAATAGGATATAGGACAAGATCAGGTCCCTATCCCCCCTGTGGGCCATAATCATGGTATGAACACTCCCCCTGCCAAGTCTGCAACCCTGCTCCTCACCCTCATGCTTGGGATCACTGGGGTAGGCATCGTTAACCTGTTGGGTGTACCCGCTGCGATCGCCCAAGCGAGTCCCGTTCCCCCT
>JBBILC010000037.1:11592-14345 GCA_037445115.1 Coleofasciculaceae cyanobacterium bin_20 | reverse complement strand
GGCGAAGACGCCGCGCGGCGCGATGAGACGGCAGAGCTGGCGCCGGAACTCGGCCGAAGGCCGCGGACCCGGCGCCAGGTCGCCGGTGATCACGATCAGGTCGGGGCCGGCCGCCACGGCGAGGTCTATCGCCTTGGTCCAGGTGACACCGTGAAGATTACGATTTTTGACTTGCCCGACTACAGTGGCGACTACCAGATCCTGGTGGATGGCTCCCTCACCCTGCCTCGGATTGGACGCGTTGTCCTGGCCGGCTTATCCCTTGAGGAAGCGGGAACCCTGTTGACCGATCGCTTCTCGGAAACCTTTATTCAACCCATTACCACCGTTGCCCTTACCAAGGCCCGCCCCCTACGCCTAGCCATTAGTGGTGAGGTGACACGTCCCGGCTCCTATAACCTCAACATTGCCGAGGGCAGCCTCTACCCGAGTGTGACGGATTTAGTGAAGGAGGCGGGGGGCATTACCCAGAATGCCGACCTCCGCAATATCCGGGTCTATCGAACCCCCATCCCCGGTCAGCCGACCCAAACCCTGAACCTCGACCTGTGGCATCTCATTGTGATGGGTGATATCAGCCAGGATATTACTCTACGGGATGGAGACAGCGTGGTGATTCCCGAAACCCGGGTTGACCCCAGCGAGGTGGCTGACCTAGTGGCCGCGAACCTGTCCCCCGACACGATTCAGGTCGGCGTCATTGGTGAAGTCAGAAATCCAGGCGTTTTGGAAGTTCCACCGAATACCTCCCTAAACCAGGCCCTCTTCACCGCTGGTGGGTTTGATGCCCGACGGGCACGGCGCGGCTCGGTGCGGCTGCTACGTCTTAATCCCGATGGCACGGCGACCGATCGCCGGATTAATGTGGATTTTGAGAGCGGGATTAACGAGCAAACTAATCCGCTCTTGCGGCCCAATGATGTGGTTTTAGTCAGCCGCTCTGGTGTTGCCACCTTTGGGGACTCAATGGAGGCCCTTCTCGGCCCCCTCGCCCGCATTATTGGTACGACCCTCTCGATCTCCAATTTCATCTTTCAGGTTTTTGGGGGCCAGTAGCCTTGCTGCTCATCCCCCCCTAGCGCGATCAACCGGGACATTACCGACACGACGGCGCGATGTGGGGTCGGATAGTGCTAGAATGGCAAAGGATAAGGGCATGTAGCTCAGTGGATAGAGCACCAGATTCCGGTTCTGGGTGTCGGGGGTTCAAATCCCTCCATGCTCGTTAGAGATAACAGTTAGCCAAGACCAGGGATAAAACTGGTCAAGCGCTTGATCGCGCCCTCGGCCACATCGCTGTAGCGGACCTCTCCACAGAGGATTTCGGCCATCCGTTGGGTCGTGCCATCCTGCTTCACGACGGTGCGGTAAATGACCCCTGGAATTCGGTAGAAAATACCCGCTAATCGTTGTGCCCACACCATCTCACTGCCCCATTCCTCATTCACTTGTTGGGTGTATCTCTCTAGGGCCGCCAGATCACCTCCCAAGGCCGCATCGATCGCAGCCGCTGCCTTCACACCCGTAAACATGGCAGGCCGAATTCCCTCTGCGGTAAAGGGATCAGCCACACTCGCTGCCTCCCCGGCCAGGAGCGCCTGCTGGGTATGGAGGGTTTGGGTGCCTTCCCAGAGGCACAGGGCATGATCGTACTGTTGGCAGGCGTTAGGGTCGATCGGGTATGTCCGAACGTAGTCTTGCAGGACTTTGGTAAAGTTCTTGGGTTCCCCCCCCCGCAGGGTGCCGACTCCGATCGAATAGCCATCGGCCTTGGGGAAGTTCCAGATATAGCCATTTTTCACCAGGCCAAATTCAAAGTGAACGGGTTCCGGGGCAGTCATCGGTGTATTCACTTCGATCGCCGCCGCTAAGCGGGGTTTCCGCGCCTTAAACCCTAACCAGGCCGCGAGGGGTCCCTTGGCCCCATCCGCAGCGATTAAATACCGTCCTTGCACCGGTCCCGTGGCCGTATTCACCTGCCAGTGATCGCTCTGGAACGTTACCCCCGTTACCTCAGTTCCATCCCGCAGTTCTGCTCCCAGGCTCTGGGCCTGTTGGATCAGGAAATGATCAAAGACATCCCGTCGCACCAGCCAGATGGGTTCAGATAGGGTAACCTCCGTTTCCACGGGATCACCGAGCTTCCAGGTATAGCGGAGTTTGCTGGTTTTTAGGGAGACCGCCGGGGAAAAGTCAAAATCAAACCACTGGGCGATCGCGGGCGATACCCCACCCCCACAGGGTTTGTAACGGGGGAGGGTTGCCTTTTCGAGCACTAGGACAGAGCGACCGCGCTTGGCCAAATGATAGGCCGCAGTGCCGCCCGCTGGGCCTGCACCCACAATTACACAGTCAAACATAGAACGCTTAGCCACTCCATGCGGATAGGATTTAGAGAACCGACAAAAGCACCGACGCGGCAGGTATCGGGACCCCCAACCTAGCCTGACCTGCATTACACCCCTCGTTAAATCGGCGCGGAACGGGTGCTCACAAACTAACTTAACCTACAGCAGTTAACCCGCTCCCGGCAATTGGGGCGACCGAATCCTATGCTGCGGCCAAGCTTTAGCGTTCGCGTAGCGTCTCCCCCGGAGAATCGCGTTCGGGCACCAAACGATCGACAACCTGTGCCAATTGCTGCACCACTGATAGCATCTGCTGTCCCTGGGATTGGGTCACCTCGGCTAAACGATCCAGGTTTTGTTCCATACGCTGACCTTGGGCCTCGCTCAACAGTCGCGACTCGTTGA
>JBBILC010000037.1:0-11482 GCA_037445115.1 Coleofasciculaceae cyanobacterium bin_20 | reverse complement strand
CCCTGCCGCATTTCGGCGAAGCCCTGTTCCATACGCTGACCTTGGGCCTCGCTCAACAGTCGCGACTCGGTGATCGCTTCTGACATCATCCCAATCTGCTGGGTTTGGATCTCTAGGTTGCGGGTCTGCTGCTGCGATACCCGCACTAAATCCGCACTCATGGCGACCAGTTGGCTTAAATCTTCCCGTATTTCATTGAGGGGTTGGTGCATAGACTCTATCCTACTTGCCTTCCGGGTATTTTCAGTTTAAGCGAACGATCACACTCTCTTTGCTTTCGCCTTCGCGATCGCTGGCTTACCCTGATTGAGCGATGGCCCCATCGGGGCTGGCGGGGGGGGGAGTGGGGGGTAAGGGTGCTAGACCCGCCATATCCAGGATCTCTGGGATTAATTCTTCCCGTTTCACCGCCATCATGTGGACGCCGTGGCAGAGTTGTCGGGCTTGTTGTACCTGCTCTGCTGCAATTTTCATGCCTTCGCGCAGGGGATTACTGGCAGCAGCGAGGCGATCGATCAAATGCTGGGGGATGTGGACCCCCGGCACATTCCGGTTAATAAATTCGGCATTCTTCGCCGATTTCAACAGGAAGATCCCGGCCAGAATGGGTTTATCCACCCCACGGGCGATCGTATTCATGAACTTATCCAGGCGATCGAAGTCGGCGACTAATTGGCTTTGGAAAAACTGCGCCCCAGCGGCGAGCTTGCGTTCAAACCGGCGCTGTAACCCAGACAAACTGGTAGATTGGGGATCAACCGCTGCTCCCACAAACAGGTCAGTGGCCCCATCGGTCAGGGGATTACCATTGATGTCTAGCCCCTGGTTCAACTGTTGAATCACCTGCAACAGACGTACTGCTTCCAGGTCAAACACACTGCGGGCATCGGGATGATCCCCTGCCTTAACCGGATCGCCCGTAAGCGCTAACACGTTACCAATGCCTAACGCTTGCGCCCCCAACAAGTCTGCTTGGAGGCCAATTCGATTGCGATCGCGGCAAGCTAACTGAAAGATCGGCTCAATCCCCTGCTGCCGCAAAATCGCCGCCGCCGCCAGGGACGACATGCGCAACACGGCCCGACTGCCATCGGTGACATTGACAGCATGGACGCGGTTGCGCAAACACTGGGCCATTTCGATCATGCGATCGGGGTTCCCCCCCTTAGGCGGCATCACCTCAGCGGTAATCAAAAATTCCTTGGCACGAACCGCTGCGCGGAAAACTTGGGGATAGGACAGCATGGGAATTATGGATGGGGGTGCGATCGAATTGCATTCATCAATCAATGCGTGAGTCCTTGATCTTATCCCGGAATGGGGTAGGCTGTGGGCTAGGCGCAGGGGGTAAAACTAGGGCATCGGTCGTGAGCCAGGATCAGTATGATAGAGCTAGATAACTTCAAGAAATAGATCAGGAGACTGCCATGACTGGCCTATTAGTTGCTTGGCTGGTGACCACCGTTAGCCTACTCATTATTTCCCGCCTGCCCGTCGGAGTCGAAATTGCCAGCCTTAGTAAGGCTCTGATTTCCGCTGTCGTTTTTGGAATCTTAAACGCTCTCGTTCGCCCGATTATTGCTTTTCTCGCGTTCCCCATTACTTTCTTAACGTTTGGCCTATTTGCCATTGTGATCAATGCAATTATTTTTGGGTTAGCCGCGTGGTTAGTACCGGGCTTCCGCCTGAAATGGGGATTCTGGAGTGCCCTATTGGGGGCAATTCTGTTGGGGGTTATTAACGGTGTGATCTATCACTTCCTGCCGTTTGCACCCTTGGGTACCTAATCCCTTTTCATACCTGCCCGAGCCGCTGCCAGGGCCAAAACCGCAGCCACGCCCGACCGATAATATTCTCCTCTGGAAGAAATCCCCACACATGGGAGTCGTTGCTATTGTTACGATTGTCACCCATGACGAATAAGTGATGGGCGGGCACGATCGCGGGTCCCCAGGCATACTCCGGTGCCTCGGCAATATAGTTTTCCAGTAGGGGTTCCCCATCAACGTAAACATGACCAGCCCGGACCTGGACCACTTGCCCCGACCGAGCAATGACGCGTTTGATAAAGGCTTGATCGGGCCGATAGCCCAAGGTACGCAGAACGGGGGGGGGCGCGAAGACCACTACATCACCTGTTTGAGGGGGATGCAGGCGATAGGAGACTTTTTCCACAACGAGGCGATCGCCCGCCAGCAGGGTGGGAACCATTGAATCGGAAGGAATGACTCTGGGTTCGGCCACAAGGCCCCGAATCAAGATCGCCAGGGCCAGGGCGATCGCCAGGATTTGTAAATTTTCCCGTTGACTTTGCCAAAAATGTTGTCCCCTTGCCGATGGCTGAGCGGGAGTGTCTGGGGTGAGGCTGGGCGTGGCTGGCGCCACATTGGGTTTGGGGTCAGAGGGCATAGGGATAGCTCAGTGAAGGGCTAAGGTCAACGGGGGATGATCACAGCTTATTCAAGAGGCGACTAATGCAGCATTGCCTCGATTGCGTCGGGGGTTAGATTATCATGCAACAGGCAACCATCGCGAAACCAAATGATGCGATCGGCGGTGCGACCTACGTCCGGCTCATGGGTGACCACCACCAAGGTAATCCCACTTTCGTTTAATTCCCGGAAGAGATCCAGCACTTCGGCAGTCGTTTTAGAGTCTAATGCTCCGGTGGGTTCGTCCGCCAGGAGGAGGACCGGATGGTTGACAATGGCACGGGCGATGGACACCCGTTGTTGTTGTCCCCCAGAGAGTTGATTGGGGCGATTGTACAGGCGATTCCCTAACCCCACCCGTTCCAAGGCCGTGATCGCCCGTTCCCGCCGTTCCCGCTGGGGCACATTGGCATAGACCATCGGCAACATCACATTATCTAACGCGCTGAGTTGGGGCAAGAGGTGGTACTGCTGGAACACAAAGCCGAGCTTGCGGTTACGAATTTGGGCCAGATCGCTATCCGCCAATTGGGAAACATCGAGACCATCGAGATAGTAGCGGCCACTGGTTGGGCGATCGAGGCAACCAATCACGTTCATGGCGGTGGATTTGCCCGATCCGGATGATCCCATGATGGCGCAGTAGGTCCCCTGCTGAATCGAGAGGGAAATGCCATCTAGGGCACGTACCTCCGTATTGCCAGAACCATAGATTTTGCTAATCTCCTCTAGCCGCACGGTCACTGGAGCTGACGAGTCGCCTGGGAAGACGTGACGCGATTCTCCGGTGGAGACGCTGCGCGAATGCGGGTTTTCTCGCGATGACAAGTCAGAAGCAGGGGGGCGGTCGGGAACCGACGGCGAAGACTCAGCCAGATCAGAACTCAAGTCCATAATGTCCTAGGGAGAGCAACCGGGGAGGGCGATCGCGGTCAGGAAACTGGCGACATGGATACCCCCCAATACTTCTATTGTGCCGTTTGTGCCGCACGGTTAGGGGGACGGACCGCGAGGATGCTTGGTAGGTGTACTAGGGGAACTACGGGGTTGACACCCTTGGGTAATGCTCCCGTTAGAAGTCAAGCTTGAATAGTGCCTTGGGGTGAGAAGGGGGGCTATGGCATATGGGAAGCCAGCCGATCGGCCCAGCGGGTAGTTTCCGGCAAACGGTATTTCGTTAAACATTGCCAGACAAAACTCATCGCAGTTTCTAAGCTAATTTTGTGACCGATCGAGACATAAATCGGTTTTACATGACTGCGCGATCGCAACACAGCCCCAATAATTTCTTGACCATCATAGAGCCATTCATAGCTCCCTTTCGTTGGTGCGACATCGGCGTGGGTGCCAATAAACAGGGATTTTGCCACACCGATCGTCGGACGATCCAACAACACCCCCAAATGACACGCCAAACCAAAGCGGCGTGGATGGGCCAGCCCTTGACCATCACAAAGAATCAGGTCGGGTAGAGTTTTTAACTGTTCAAAGGCTTGCAGCAGGGCCGGAACTTCCCGGAAAGATAGAAAACCAGGGATGTAGGGGAATACCGTCGGCGATCGCACCACCTGACTTTCCACCAGTTCCAGGCTCGGAAATTGGAGCACAGCCACGGCGGCCTTGGTAATTTTATAGTTATCCTCAAACCCCACATCGGTACCGGCCACATAGCGAATTGGAGCAAGTTGATCCTGCCGAATAACGTGCGATCGCAATTGGGTTTGAATCGCTTTCGCCTCTTCCAAGGTTTTTACCCAGGGATGGTCAGGAGCAAGAAGGGTCATGGGTGTATCCGGGGGGGTAATCCCATTAAGTTACACAGTTTATAAACCGCCCGCGCCCCCACATTGGCATCCCATTCCCCATCCCCCACTTCACACATATCAAAGCCAATAATTTGGCGACCACTGTGAACGATTTCGCGAAATAAGCAGAAGGTTTCTTCAAGTTCCAATCCGCCTGGGACAGGGGTACCCGTATTCGGACAGAGTTTCGGATCAAGGCCATCGACATCAAAGCTGATATAAACCTGTTGGGGCAAATGCGCCACAATTTGCTCACACAATGCCTGCCAGGTGACCCCATGATAGCGTTTGGATTTCAACACCGGATCAGCATACATCACCACCCGCCCTTGGGACTGCTGAATACGATCGCTCTCCTCATGGCATAAATCACGAATGCCTACCTGCACTAATTTCGTTACTTGGGGCAGTTGCAGCACGTTATCCATAATCGACGCATGGGAAAACTGAAATCCCTCATAGGCTACCCGTAGATCAGCATGGGCATCAATGTGCAAAATGCCAAAGTTGTCATAGTGGTTGGCTAATGCCTGGAGATAGCCCAAGGGCACACTATGATCCCCGCCAATGATGCCAACCCATTTTCCCGCTGCAATCGCCGTCTGGGTTTGTTCAAATAACCATTGATTTAAATCCCGACATGCCTGTTCAATCTCATCCCATGCCTCACGAAGTTCTGGGCTATCTTCGAGATCTCCTCCGGTTTCCAGAGATGCCAAAATTTGTTGAACCAGTGGTCGTAAAACATCACTGCGTTGTTTAATTTCCGCCGCGATCGGCGACATAAATATTCCTCGTTGCCAACTATCGGGATAATCAAAATCATAGATATCCAACTGACGAGAGGCTGCCAACACCCGCTGCGGTCCCCAAGCCGTCCCCGGGCAATAGGAAACGGTCACCTCCCACGGCACCCCAATGATAATCACATCCGCTGTGTCGTAGCCAAAGGGCAGTCCTAGCAGATTCCCATTATCGAGGGCGATCGTATTAGGATTGAAGGTCTGAATTAAATCCGACTTACTGGGCATAGGGTTGAGTTTCCTGCGGCGAGAGAGCTTGACTTTCCTAGGGTACTCCTACGGTATGCCGATCGCACCGATCGGCACGTCCAGTTGACTGAACGGTCAGTTTTGCAATAGTTGAATCTAGGTTGGCGTCGAGTCTGCGAGACCCAACCCCTTCACTAGCTTTGTTGGGTTGCACTGCGTTTGCCCAACCTACACAATCAAGCTTAACGAACCACTACAGAAACGTGAGGGAATTGAAAAAGGCTGTCACAGTTTGGGCTGATGCCGTCGCATTGGGTTGGCTCACCCCCAAAACCAGGAGACGCTTTTGGTGGATAACCAGGCGAAATTGGATCGTTTCCGTGGCATCTTTGATCGTAAATTCCTGGGCCGCATTACCCGCAACTTCCAAGGTTTGGACTGTATGGATGGCGGTACCTACCTGCTCAATAATCCGGTTTTGAACGAGGGTAAAGAGGCCAGATGCATCCTTTTGTAGCTCCGGACCTAATTCGTCCGAATAGGCCACCACAAAGCGGGTCGCGGTTGGATTCGTCGCGAGAACCGTAAATTCCAAGGTTTGGTTAGGGGTTACCACCGTTTTGGTCTCTTGGGTGACGGCTCCAGCAGGCATCCACAGGGCAATCCCCGCTTCCCGCAGGATCATCTGCTGCCACTGAAGTCTACCCGCATCGATCGTCAGCAGCGACCCCGTATCCCTGATCTGCTGTTGCTCAAGACGCTGAATCTCCTGTTCAAATTGTTCGCGCCCTTGCTCAAAAAAATCAGGTCGGTTCAGCCACCGCTGCGCCTGGACTGGATTAGCCAGGGCCAAATCGAGGCAGCCAGTTATCATCATGAGACAAAAAAACGATCGCATCATAGCTAGATATATCACTAACGAGTGAATAATCGTGAATAAACATACATAAACAGCGTTGTAAAATAGGTCACTGGTCGGTCAGCCCAATTCCCTAGCCTCTAATCCATTATACAAATGCCTCATGGAAATAAACCTTTAGAAACGTCGTCAGGAGACGAATTTTTGTGGAAAGGTGTCGATTAACTGGGTACAGCACATAGGTAAAAATTTCGGGCGGTTGGTAGGCCGGTAATACTACTTGTAAATGACCCGCTTCTAAGTCTGGGGCCACAATAAACTGGGGCAGTAGGGCAATACCCAATCCCTTCAAGGCGGCTTCTCGTAGGGCTTCCCCGTTATTAGAACAAAGCCGCCCCCTGACGGTGATTCGATGCTCACCATCAGGGCCAATGAGATGCCATTGACTGGTTTCAGGCAGGTGACCATAGTGTAAACAAGAGTGCTCAGTCAAGTTGTGGGGATGCTGGGGGGAGGGGTGAGTAGCTAAATAGACCGGGGCGGCGCATAGCACTCGCTGGGTCGGGAGCAGGCGATGGCTGACTAAGCTCGTTGTCTGGAAAGGCTCACTAATCCGAATCGTCAGATCAAAACCTTCCGCGATCGGATCAATAAAGCGATCGTTGAGGGCTAGTTCCACCTTGAGGTCGGGATATTGAGCCAGAAAGGTCATCAGCGCCGGGGCCAGATGGCGCGTCCCAAAGGACATGGGCGCATTAATGCGCAACGTCCCCTTGGGTTCTGTGTGGAGTTGCAGCACTGACTGCTCTGCATCCGCCACATCCGCCAGAATTGCTAAACAGCGATCGTAAAAAGCCAGCCCCGTATCCGTTGGTGTTACCCGACGCGTGGTGCGATGTAATAGCTGTACCTGTAAATGATCCTCCAAGCTGGCTACCAACTTGTTGACCTGCGATCGCGATAACCCCAACTTCCGGGCCGCTGCCGCAAATCCCCCCGTCTCAACCACGTGGGCAAACGCCCGCATACACTCCAACTTATCCATGATGATGACCGCCTTACCGACTGTGATGGCTCCCATGCCAGGGGCTTAGGAGAATTGTCGCCTAAAATGAGACAATCTGCATCTATAATTTTATATTGTCTTTTATTTTGATTTAATGCATCATAAAAGAAAGCGATTTCGGTTAAGTTGCAAACGAATTCCTGATGCAGGAGGCAAAGACAATGATGACGCTACGACCAGCTCATGACCGGGGGATTGCCACTATTGGTTGGTTAGATAGTCGCCATAGCTTTTCCTTTGGCAATTACTATGACCCCAAGCACATGGGGTTTGCTAGCCTGCGGGTGATCAACGAAGATAAAATTGCACCGGGTAAAGGATTTCCTACCCACGGCCATCGTGATATGGAGATTGTCACCTATGTCTTGGAGGGTGCCTTAGAGCACAAGGATAGTATTGGGAATGGTTCCATCATGCGCCCCGGCGATGTGCAACGGATGTCGGCGGGGACGGGGATTTTACACAGTGAATATAACCCCAGTGATCACGAGGCTGTCCATCTTCTCCAAATCTGGATTTTGCCCGATACCCAAGGGTTGGAACCTAGTTATGAGCAGACCCATTTTCCAACTTCAGAGAAACAGGGAAAGTTACGTCTGATTGGTTCCCGTGATGGCCGCGAAGGTTCAGTGATCATTCACCAGGATGTGAGTCTGTATGCCACCCAACTCAATGCCAATGAGGATGTTGTCCATGCCTTAGCTGCCGATCGCGTTGCCTGGATACAAGTTGCCCGTGGAGCCATTTCCCTGAATGGTCAAGCCTTAACCGCAGGTGATGGGGTCGCGATCGCGGCGGTGCCCGAACTAACTTTCCAGGGGAACGCTGCCAGCAGTGAACTCCTGCTGTTTGATATGGCCGCCTAGCAGCAACACCTGCCACCTGAACGCATCGCTATCCCCCCAGCCCGTCGTCGGCTTAACCTCCCGTGCGGCGGGCATTGGTTTGAGATACCGTGTTCACAATAAGGGCTGGCGGCGGTATGGATTCTCTTTACTTAAAAAGACTGGTCAATCCCTGCTTCAGTAACAAGATCCCCTCTTTAACCACAGTGACGCCAAAAATTAAGACCGAGGTTGTCAAGGTTAACGCCATCAGACACACCACTAGACCCGCTAAACTAATCGCCCCATCATCATCCAGCAGACCAAATCCTGTGATAAAAATTCCCATCGCGGGGAGCGTATTGGTTAATGGGATCGGAAGCATCATGGAGCAAGCCATAAGGGCAATCATGCCACCCAAGATCATCCGCCCCAGACGACTAGTACACAGCGGTGTCAACCGGGGACGAGACAGCACTTCAATCCGTTGCAGCCACGGTACCCCCGCTTTAACAAAGGCTTGGGCTTTCGGGAGTGCGATCGCAAATTGGTTAACCCGCTCCGGCAGCCAGGGCCGAGTCCAACCAGCCATCAGTTGAACAGCCAACAGAAAAATGACAAAGCCAAAGGGGGTGGAGTATCCCGGTGCCGGGACTGGCAGTGCCGAGGGAAGCGATAGCAGCACCAACAGAAAACCAAAAGTCCGCTCACCCGCTAGCTCTAAGATCGCGGACAAGGTAATTTTATCGGGCCGTTCTTCTTCAAAAAAATAGCGCTGTAACTCTTTAGATAATCTTGCCATAAATGCTAAAGAAGGAGGGGCGGTTGAGTCTGTTTTCAGACGGATTGAGTCTAGTAGCTCGAAAAGTAAATTCTGCAACATTTGTAGTGCTGGCTTTAGCCTGCAACGACTAAAGTCGTTACTACCAACATTGCAAAACTTTATGTTTGTTGTACTAGACTCATTTAGTTAAGAATAGCGCAAGTTGGCTTGTAGGTATTGGCACCAATCGATCGCTAGGGGAATTTCGGTAAACGGAATTTGCAAGGGTGGGCTAGCCTCGGTCAAGGTGATTTCCAAGACAATTGCTTGTCCCGACGTGGGCGGAGCCGTTAGCACGATCGCCTGCCCATCAACCCGCACGGTTACGGCCTGGATTTGATTGAGGGACACCGTTTGCAGATTAATCGGTCCCTGGCGCGTTGGCTTACCCCAGGTGAGGCAATCGCCCTTTTGACCCAGGACTGCATAAATGTCGTATTTCGAGCGATCGTAGTCTGCCGCCCAACGTCGATAGGCTTCCAATTTGTGATACTCCTGCCAACCTGCCCAAGCTAAGCCAATGAACAGTCCTAGCAGGGGTAACCAGATTAATCCATGTGCCATAGTTATTGATGATAGTAACTGCGATACCAGGTAACAAACTTATCGAGACCCACCGCGATCGGGGTTTTGGGTTCAAAGCCAACAGCTTGCTTCAATGCTGTAATGTCTGCATAGGTTTCTAGCACATCACCCGGTTGCATGGGTAGCAATCGTTTTTCTGCTGATTTACCTAATGCGGTTTCTAACACCTGAATAAACTCTAATAACTCCACTGGCTGATGATTACCGATATTATAAATCCGATAGGGGGCGTAGCTACGGCTAGGATCAGCTTGATCAACGGTGTACGTCGGATCGGGGATCGGGGCTTGATCTAATACGCGTACTACCCCTTCAACAATGTCATCAATATAGGTAAAATCTCGTCGCATTTTTCCATAGTTAAATACTTCGATCGGGTGTCCAGCTAAAATAGCTTGGGTAAACTTAAAGTAGGCCATGTCGGGGCGACCCCAGGGACCATAAACCGTAAAAAAGCGTAGCCCGGTTGTGGGTAACTGATATAAATGGCTGTAGGTATGGGCCATGAGTTCATTGGCTTTTTTAGTTGCGGCATATAGACTTACCGGATGATCAACGTTGTGCTGTACGGCAAAAGGAATCACGCGATTAGCCCCATAAACGGAGCTAGAAGAGGCATATACTAAATGCGCAACTTGCTGCTGACGGCACCCTTCTAAAACATTGACAAATCCCACGAGGTTGCTATCGACATAGGCATGGGGATTTTCGAGTGAATAACGGACTCCTGCTTGGGCCGCCAGATGGACGACCCGATCGGGGACTTGGGTCTGAAATAGGGTAGCGATCGCCGCCCGATCGGCCAGATCGAAGGGATAAAACTGGAAGTTGGGATAGGCTTCTAATTGGACCAGGCGATCGCGCTTCAGTTGAACATCATAATACGGATTGAGGTTATCGAGTCCCAGGACAGT
This sequence comes from Coleofasciculaceae cyanobacterium bin_20, assembly GCA_037445115.1. Lineage (GTDB taxonomy): Bacteria > Cyanobacteriota > Cyanobacteriia > B231 > B231 > Trichothermofontia. Next base: position 1,182 of record JBBILC010000037.1, on the reverse strand, counting down.
TTCACCGCGATCGAGGAGGCGTTGACTCACAAAAAAGCCAATAAAGCCTGCCGCTCCCGTTACCAGAATTTTTGCCATTAGACGCTGGGTAAGAACAAGAATGTTTAAGATCTACTTATCCTACCGCGTTTGTACAGTGGTTACCCATCCCCTACGGTTGCACAAAGATGACATAGCAATCCCAAATGGTTTGCAAAGGACCGTGGGAAAGACTTCTAACCTGTGCAGATAGGATACCCACCCCTGCTCATAAATGATCTGAAATTGCTATAGCTGCTAGCCATCTTCATCAAGTGTGTTTTTGTACTAGCGCTTGAATCAGGACTGAAGAGGCTCGAAAATTTGTTTGCTGTAGTTGGGCGATCGCATCGGCAAGGTCAACCCAACCCCGTATTGCTGCGCGATCTAAAATACCCAGCACGCCTGTGAAGGCTAGCCTTCTGTTAGCGGCAACCCGGCGAGCAGCAAGATCATCAAGTAAAATCAAGTCTGCCTTGAGGGTTTCAGCTAATGAGATCGCAGCCCTTTCTCCTGCATCCAATTTTAGGAGTTCTGAGTCTGGGGAGGGTGCTGTTGATTGCAAACTGAGCCAAGTCGGTGGAGAAGCAATCCAAGTTTGCACAACCAGTGGTGCTTTTGAAGCATTAAGCTCATCCCGTACCGTTTCGGGAATGGTGATAGTCTCGAAGAGGCGAGGCAGCAGATCGATATGGCCGATTACAACCAGATAGGAAATCGGCGAGGTGTTAGAAACAACCAGCATCACTTCATTGAGGACAGGTGATGGCCCTAGGCTTGCCCTAAAAGAGCATCACTTTCCAGGTCAGCTTTGCTGAGGGGTGGTTCAGCCTGTTCTTTTTGCAAAAAGTTGTACGTATCCCACCGGGAATTGAAACCAAGAAGTTGCCCAACTTCTCCGGCTCCAAGGGTACCTTTCCGATAGGCTTCTATGGCGAGAAGTTCGAGGGAGCGACGAGTCAGGGTTTCGCGATCGTCAGCCAGTCGAGCCGCGATGGGGTCTGGGATATCGAGGGTGATTTTCATCGTTTTGGAATAGGAGACAGATTTAATCATACCGGGCATATCCAGGGAGTAAGCAGCTAACCCCCAACGATGCCCCAGAAAGCCTAGTACAACAAACATAAAGTTTCGCAATGTTGGTAGTAACGACTTTAGTCGTTG
>JBBILC010000036.1:0-37420 GCA_037445115.1 Coleofasciculaceae cyanobacterium bin_20 | reverse complement strand
TGCAGGGAGTACCCAGACCCATGCCGCCGATCACGGCGACCGTTCCGCCTGCCACAGTTGATACGATCGTCAACGTCATCGAAGCCAAATTCACCCAAACCTTTGAGCAACATTTGGGTCAGTTCGAGACGCCGCCACCCACCGTCACCCTCGATCAAATGCGGGATGCCCTGCGTGAGGTCGAGGATGCGACGGGCATTAAACCCGCCCTGATTTACCTCAACTTTGTGCCAGTCCAGTTGGGCGTGGATGACGCTTCTGCTCCCTCCCCGGACGATCAGTTGGAGTTAGTCATGGTCACAACGGGGGATGGCCCACCGATCCGCCATCGCCTTGCCGATGCACCCCGTCGTCTTGTGGTTGAAATTGCTGATGAACTGCGGGCATCGGTCGCCAGCCCGGATCAAACCTTTACCCGTGCCTATCGGGAACCCGCTCAACGGCTTTACCAATGGATGATTCAACCCTTGCTGTCGGAGTTAACTACCCAGGGCATTGGCAACCTAGTCTTTATCCCGGACGTGCGGCTGCGATCGCTGCCCTATGCGGCCCTCATGCAGGGCGATCGCTTCTTGATTGAGGACTACAGCGTGGGTCTCATGCCCAGCGTCAGCCTGACCGATACCCGCTATGTCGATCCGCGCCAAGCCGCAATGTTGGCAATGGGACTTTCGGAGGCTATCCAAGGACAGATTCCCCTGCCCGCCGTCCCGGCTGAAATTGATAAATTGATTAGCCTATGGTCCGGACGATCGTACCTGAATGAAGAATTTACCGTTGCCCAACTCCAACAAACCCGATCGCAAACCCCCTATGGGATTGTCCATCTGGCAACCCATGCCGATATTAGCCGGGGCGCGATCGAACGCTCCTACATCCAATTTTGGGATCAACGGGTCCCCCTCAGCCGTGATCAGATCCGGCAGTTGCAGTTAAATAATCCCCCCGTAGAACTGTTAGGTTTAAGTGCCTGTCGCACTGCCCTTGGGGATGAGGAAGCCGAGTTAGGTTTTGCGGGGTTAGCGGTGCAGGCCGGGGTTAAATCCGCCTTGGCTAGTCTTTGGTTTATTAATGACGCTGCCACTGCGGCCCTGATGGCGGACTTCTATACCGTCCTGCGGGAATCACCCATTAAAGCCGAAGCCCTGCGACGGGCACAACTGGCGATGGCCAGCGGTGAAGTGGTGATTGAGGGTAACCAGGTGAAGGGCTTGGCATCGGGGCAAACCCTGGTGTTACCGGAGGAAAGTGTCCAAACCTTGAGCGATCGTGTCCTGTCCCATCCCTACTATTGGGCCGGGATGACGTTGATTGGTAATCCCTGGTAACAGGAGCAGGTGTGTGGTGTGAGGAGATCCAAAAGCCAGGAGTTTTAATTTTATACAGGCAGGCGTTGTTTGCCGTGAACGATACAGCGTCTACACCTAAAAATTCCTGACTTAACGTTGACAAATTGAACGGGAGAAGGAGCCATCCTTCCCCCGTTTTCTTTGGTATTTTGTCGTAGTTAATGGGTTCTACAGCCCTTCCCTCTCTAATGAAGTACTGTCAAGCCTTGTGAACAAGGGGCTTAAGCCCCTTGTCTGTACCTCACCAAGCATGGAAGGGCTGTAACGCGAAACGGGATAGTTTTGTGGTTACGAACACTGTTTCGCAGTGATGGATACCTTGTCCTAGGAAACACACCGGTTGATGACTTCGGCAGGCCCCCTGAAAGCAGTTTGATACAATACGTTCAACCGTCCCCCGTCCCAGAGAGATGACCCACGTCTACACCACTGAGGAGCTAATCACGATTCTCGACACGGAGCGGCAAGCCTGTTTAACAGGACAACGCCTGAACCTGACGGTGGCCGTCTCTGGCAACCCCTTGATCGATCGCTTGGTTCGTCCTGATGGTCTCCAGAAGTTTGCCGCTTATTGTGACTTCCGGGCCACAGTCCATACCTATCAACAGGAGCATGGCGTTTCTGGGATCATCTGGCGCGAGTTAACCCTCAAGAGCCATACCCTGCGCTATCCCCAAGTCCACGATCAGTTGATTGCCTTACCCGGCGACTTAAACACCCTCAAGTTGGCCCGATCGTCGATTCTGCACTTTTGGGCACAGGTAACCTTGGATATGGACTGTTATCTCAGTCTCAATAATGGCAAAGCCTTCCAGGCGATCGCGCCGGGGGAGATTGCCGGTATTGTCGATCGCACCGAGTGGGCCAGTCTCATTCCCCATACGGGTCCCCACTTCCTGGAACTCATCCTGCAATTAGGCTGGGGCCAACCCGACGCGGCTGACTACAAACGGGGTTGGCCCACCGCCGGGAGTGAACAAATCCATGCCGTCAAGGCGGGCAGTCAGCCCATTTGTTGATCCCCTTATGCCGCCATGCTGACCCTTGTGTGATCGTTGGCTCCTAATAGCGATCGATTCAGTTCCAGGATGGGGCAAAACAGTTGGGCTTGGGCCGGCGTTAACTGCTCTTGGGCAACCGCTTGCATCACCTCATAGGTCACCTGACAACTGCGTTCCGCCTTAAACGCCCGCATAATAGTTTGGAACCAGAATAACAACTGATCGCGCAGCCAATCCCCGTCATTGAGCAGCATGGCCGTTGCCGAATAGCGTAGCACCCGCACCGTATCCAGTTGCCATTTAGCGGTTAAATCCTTGTCGCCCTGCCTCAGGAGGGAGGGATCACGCTTTTGCAGCCGTTGGAGAACCTCCTGGACAATCACTGACTCCAACTTCTGAAGCGTCAGGTAGGTTTGCACCCGCTGCCGGAAGGAGCGGGCATAGCTGGCCATAAAGGCCAATTCCGCATCGGTGGCGTAGCGGCCATCAATCTCTTTCACCAAGCGCTCAACCTGCGTTAACACATCCATACCTCTACAAAACAATGCCTAGGTCGTTTCCCGCTGATAAGCACGAAGTCACCCGACCGTAAATCTATTGTTACATAAATTTACAAAATTTTAAGTTTTGTGTCACTCTGGTGGATGGGTGGGGTAGGAGTTCTGGAATAGGGGTTCTGGGGCTGCCTAATATTCCGAGGTCATGGAGAAGTAATCGGAGACGCGGAACTTGGTGTCTTCCAGTTGTTTCATCATCGATCGCGTGATCAGCTTGCCCTCTTCGACCAGGATTTGCCCAGTAATCGGGTGCAACAGGGGTTGCTCAGCGCGACGGCCAATCAGAGCCTCAATATCCTGGAGCGATCGCACGTACATACCGGGCGGGAGTTCGACCACGACGCCGTTTTGCAGGACCCGTGCTTGGCAAGCCAGACGGGAGTTGGTCTTACAGGAAGTAATCACCTCCAGGGTGCGCTGTTCGCGCCGGTTCATCGGCGTCAGGCATTCCATCCCCTGCTTAATGTAGACATGGCAGGTGGCACACATCCCCCGTCCGCCACACTCCTTCAGGACATCCAGTTCCTCATTGAGCAACACCGAGAGCAAATTGCCATTGGTCTCAACTTCGGTTTCCTGACCAATCGGCTCTAGCTTAACAATCTTGACCATCGGAATCTCCTAACGTGGAATTGGGAAAGTTGGATGACTGCGGTGGGGCAAATCACCTCACCGCCGGGTCGCTGTGGTGGAAACACCCTAGCCTAGTAACAGCTTTTTCTGATCGTCTTGCAAGGCTTTATTCTCGATCAGTGTGGGGAAATCCCGGATCACCTGGCTACAACGTTTGATAAAGGCCGCCACCCACTCCCGAATCCATTGCTGCTGCTCTGGACTGAGGGCGGTGGTGGGTCCCTGGGCCATATTGCCCGACAACTCAATGCGGGCCGATCGGCTCACCTCAAAACCTTTAAGCCACTCCGCCTCCGGTCGGGTGGACTTCCAGTAGTTGACGATGACGGGGGTCCCTAGGAACTGGGTTGTGAACTGGCTGAGGGAATTGAGCGCTAAGAGCATATCCGCCACAGTAATACTGGTCGGTTCTTTGGGAGCTGTGCTTGAGGGCGTACTCGACGGTGTGTTCGCGGCTGTGGTTGAGGTCGGAATGGGTGTCGTTGTTGGGGCTTGGGGGCGGGCTTCGGTAAGGGGCGAGGTTTCTCGCTGCAGTCCCCCATTGCGCTCACCCATTGGCGCAACCGTCGCTGGGGGGGGAGTCGCGACCGGGGAGTGGGAAGCCGTAGTGGTCGCTGTGGCAGTCTGGCCTCCCCAATAGCGCTGACCGGGTAGGGTAATGTTACCAGCCAACAGGCGGAAGGTGGCTGTGGCATTGGTAATATCTTCCAACAGGGTTTCCTTCAGGCGGGTGATGACCTGGTAGTACTCGTTTTCCACAAGGTCCTGGTTGGTTAGGGCTAGTAGGATCAGGCTAGAGGCCAGCTTATAGATGTGGACTTGGTGGGTGGCAAACTGAAACTCAAACGCCTGAAAATTATCAGGGGTTGTCTCGACCACCTGGCGAATCCCCTGGGCTAGGGCTTCCTTTTGTTGAAAATTGAGGGCTTGATCGACGCCCAAAAAATAGGGACGCGATCGCCCATCCATCAGGGCCACCCCGGCAATCCCCGGCAGGTTCAAAAACTCCCGGATAACCTCCTTTTTCATAGAACCAATGCTCAAAGGTTAAGTTGCTTAAATTTGCTGACGCTGATCTTCCCAGGTTTGGGTAAAAACGATAAGAATTTCTTGTAGTCGAGCCAGCGTCGTCATAAGATGCACATAAGAGATGGCCAGGAATGGCCCGCGCCAACCTACTGTCCTTATTCCATGCTAGCTTGCCTGTCTCCGTACTAAATCCCCAAGTTATCAGCCTTTCTTGAGGGCTGCATGGGATTAATTATTGTGTCGCTCGTGTTCATTGTGTCGCTTTCGTGATTTACCCGTTGGACTCCTATGGCTGACCTCCCCTTTACCCTAGACCAGCTTCGTATTCTCAGGGCGATCGCTGCTGAGGGTAGCTTTAAGCGGGCTGCCGATAGCCTTTACGTTTCGCAACCCGCTGTCAGCTTACAGGTGCAGAACCTAGAGCGCCAATTGGATGTTCCCCTCTTTGACCGGGGGGGGCGACGTGCCCAGTTAACGGAAGCCGGCCACCTCCTGCTTAGTTACGGCGAACGGATTCTGTCCCTCTGTCAAGAGACCTGTCGGGCGATCGAGGACTTGCAAAATCTGCAAGGGGGCACCCTGATTATTGGGGCCAGCCAAACAACGGGTACCTATCTGTTGCCCCGCATGATTGGGCTGTTTCGGGAACGTTACCCGGATGTGGCCGTGCAACTCCATGTCCATTCGACCCGACGCACCTCGTGGAGTGTAGCCAACGGGCAGGTAGACATGGCGATCATTGGTGGTGAAGTGCCCGCTGAGTTGCAAGATTCGCTGCAAATCGTTCCCTATGCCGAGGATGAACTTGCCTTAATCTTACCAACCTCCCACCCCCTCGCGCAGGTTGAGAAAATTCAACGGGATGATCTTTACAAACTCCAGTTCATTGCCCTCGATTCCCAGTCCACGATCCGCAAGGTGATTGATCAGGTGCTGACACGATCGGGCATTGAGACACGGCGGCTGACGATCGAGATGGAACTAAATTCGATCGAGGCGATCAAGAATGCCGTGCAGTCGGGGCTAGGGGCTGCTTTTGTCTCGGTGACGGCGATCGAGCGGGAGTTGCAAATGGGAACCCTCCATCGGACGCCGATCGATGCGGTGGTTATCAAACGGGTATTATCGGTGATCTCGAATCCTAACCGCTATCGCTCCAAGGCTGCCGAAGCCTTCAGTCAAGAAATTCTCCCCCTCTTTGCCAATCAGGCCAATTTGACTCCCGCTCCGACGGCATCTGTACCACCCGCCGACCCTCCTTCGGCATCCCTATCCCCGGCCCTGCGGGTAGAGTCGCCCGCCCATGCGACGCCCGATGTGCCATCCCTGATCATTCCCAGTTCTTAACCGCTGCTCATGGAGCTTTACTGCACCCGTCCTGGCTGTTCGCGTCCGCGTAATGTTTACCCGGACCTGGACGATCGCAATACCCTGGTTACTACCCAGCAGAAGTACTGTACGGCCTGCGGGATGCCCCTGATCCTGGTGGGGCGCTATCTGCCGCAACGGTTGCTGGGACAAGGGGGCTTTGGGGCGGCGTTCCTCGCCCGCGATCGCTATACCCCCGGTCTGCGCACCTGTGTGGTGAAGCTGTTTCAGCCATCAGGAGATCTGAATGCAGCCCAACTCAAAATTGCTCAGGGCCTCTTTGAACGGGAAGCCGAAGTTCTGGAAGCACTCGGTAACAAGCATCCCCAGATCCCGGACCTGTTCGCCTTTTTTCCCCTGACGGTCCCCAGTGCGAGTGGCAGTGGGCAGGAGGAATACTTTTACCTGGTGCAGGAATTTATTGATGGCGAAAATCTAGAGGACGAGTTAGCCCGCCGGGGGGCTTTCCCTCAGGATGATGTGCGGACAATTTTGGAGGAAATCCTCAAGGTTCTGAAGTTTGTTCATGAAAACGGCTCGATTCACCGGGATATTAAACCGTCGAATATCATGCGTAGCCAGGATGGCACGATTTACCTGCTGGACTTTGGGGCGGTGAAGCAGGCGACCAAGGGCGGTAGTGCCAATCCCAAACAAAGCTCGACCGGCATCTATTCCCAGGGGTATGCGCCCCCAGAGCAAATGGCGGGGAGTCAGGTCTATCCCTCGACCGATCTCTATGCCCTCGCGGTGACTTGCATTTCCTTGCTTACCGGTAAGGACCCCCTAGAACTTTACGATGGCTACCACAATACCTGGCAGTGGCGATCGCACGTATCCCAACTGGACCTATCTCTAGCAGCGGTGCTCGATCGCCTGTTGCAGCCGGTCCCCAGCGATCGCTTTGCCTCGGCAGCAGAGGTGTTAGCTGTCCTGAAGCGACAGCAATCATCGGTTTTACCGAAACCCCCGACTGCGGCGCGATCGTCCTCACCACCCCCCGCACCTCCCTCAGTCCCGGCCCCCCCGATCACCGCTACGTCCCCTCGCCCAGCCGCCCCCTTACCGCCCCCTGCCCCCCCGGCTCCGATCACGCCTGCCGCGCCCGCCCCGGCCCCCGTTCCTGCCCGTGCGGCTCCCCAACCCATTGCCCAGCGATCCCCAACAGCTTCAGGGGCCTCCCCCACGGTCCCTCGCCTCTGGAGTTTTGACTTCCTGGGGCAAGCAACCCTGATGGGCGTGGTGTGCGGAGGGGTGGCCGTGTTGATCAGCAGTTTAGCCCCACCCAGTCTGGCCCTGACCCCGATCGGGCTGGGGTTCTGGTTGGTCCTCTTGGCCGAAATGACCCTGATCCAATTTCCCTGTTTTTTTAACTTCGCCTTTCTGGGCGTACTGGTCCTGGTGGCGTTGGCCCTTCTGTTCCTGGTAGCCCCAACCCCGGCAATTCTGGCGGTGATCCCGCCTTTGGTCGCTGCTGGCCAGCCGTGGGTAAATTTTTTGCTGTTGTTAGGAATCGTTGCCCTGATGGGGACGGTGATCGCCGTCTTTTATCGTTTATTCTTTAGCTGGCTGGCCCGCCTCTTTCCCTAAGTCGCCGCTGGGACCAGTCCACTGTTCGCGGAGCGTTTCCGCCGGAGAATCGTTACTGAGAGGTACACCCCATGTCGCAACGCAGTGGTCCGCCGCCGATCGTCTATATCATTCTCTTCCTGATGCTGTTGGGTGGGGGGATCTATTGGTTTTTCTTCCGGCAATCCACGCCGGTCACCTTTCCGGGGGGCGGTGGACCGATCAGCTTGCCGGGAATGGGGATGGGGAGCAGCGGGCCGATCAGTACGGGCAACACGGTGTTAGTGCCAGACTCAACCGCAGCCAAACAGGCCGGGGTGGCGGCGATGGCAGCGGGAAATTACACCGATGCCGTCCAGCAATTCCAGCAATCGCTCCAACAGGACCCCAATGATCCGGAGGCGCTGATCTACCTGAATAATGCCCGGATTGGGACCCAACCCGCCTATACGATCGCCGTCATTGCCCCCCTGAGCCAAGCCCTCAACCCGGCGGAAGAACTGATGCGGGGGGTGGCCCAAGCCCAAAATCAGGTGAACCAGACCGGGGGGATTAACGGGGTGCCCCTGAAGGTGGCGATCGCAGACGATAGTAATACGGCGGACGGGGCGAAACGGGTTGCCCAAGCGTTGGTGAAGGATAGCGCGATCGTCGGAGTCGTGGGGCATTTCGGCAGTGAAGCGTCCCTAGCGGCAGGCCCCCTTTACGAAGCGGGGCAACTGGTGATGATCTCGCCCACCAGTACCTCCGTGGCCCTGTCGGGGGTTGGTAACTACGTGTTTCGGACGGTCCCCAGTGATAAGGTGACCGCCTCGGCCCTCTCGCGCTATCAGGTGAACCAGATCCGGCAACCCAAGGCCGCCATCTTTTTCAATTCCCAAAGCGACTACAGCCAATCCCTGAAAAATGAGTTTAGTACGGCCTTGCTCTTAGACGGCGGTGAAGTGGTCGCAGAGGTGGATCTGGCGGCGGCAGGGTTTAGTGCCTCGGCCCAATTGCAGCAGGCTGTTCAGCAGGGGGCACAGGTCCTCGTTCTGTTGTCGAATACGGCCACCCTGGATCAGGCCTTGCAAGTGGTGCAAGTCAATCAAAAACAACGCCCCCTTTTGGGTGGAGACAGTCTCTACAACATTAAGCTTCTGGATGTCGGCGGTGAGAATGCAGCGGGTATGGTAGTCGCGGTACCCTGGCATATTCTGGCTAATCCCAACTCACCCTTCACATCAGCGGCACGGCAGTTGTGGGGGGGGGATGTTAATTGGCGCACGGCAATGGCCTATGATGCGACCCAGGCGTTGATTACCGCGTTGGGACAGGGCAATCCCAGCCGGACGGGCGTGCAGCAAGCCCTAGCCCAGTCGGGCTTTTCCACCACGGGGGCAACGGGGATGATTCGCTTTTTGCCATCGGGCGATCGCAATGCCCCGGTGCAACTGGTGCGGGTAGCGCCTGGGACACGGGCCGGTGGGCAGTTTGAATTCGACCCGATCGCGGGGCAAAATTAGACATCAAACCCCACCACAACCACAACAAACGCGATTGCTTGGGAGTGCCCAAAGCTTCTCATCTAAGCCAAGCCATATAAGGTCCTAAACCAAGTCAAAAATTTTTGTGCCCTCGGATGAGTGGGATTTAAAATTCGTTCCATCAGGGCTTGATGAAGTTGACGTCCCGGTGGCTTCTGCCAAGCTAGCCAAGTATAAATGTTGGCTTTGTCAAGATGGGCATCAGTAAAAGTGGCTCCCTTTGTTTTGGCTTCGTGGGTTACTTCCTGAGCAAACTGCCATAATAGAGCATTCTCTGGGGGGATAAGGTAGCTTAAGAAGGTCTCTAACATACCATCCATCTTGTTATCGGGCATGATCCATACGCCAAACTTAATGCCATCTGAAGTCATGTGTATTAAACCATCCTCTGGCAGATTTTCAGGCAGATCAGGAATGCTCTTTAAGCTAACACCTCTAAGACCTTGCCAACGCCCATTAGGATGATCATCTGCATCAATCATGATTCCAAGTGCAGAGAGTCCGGATGCTTGTAGTTCAGTGGAAATTACATCTGGATCGATTAAGTTTTCATAGCCGTTATAATCACGGATATAAACAATGGGACTTTTTCGATCCACCCAAGGGATACCATTGGCTTCTATTAGCTGTGGTATGACACGAACGTCTTGTTTACCTTCTACGAGTAGGACTCTTTGATGGAGATCCGTCGTCATACCCTAACGTACCTCAATACCTCGTTCAGCAGCAATGACAACTTGTCGTTCGGTAAAAACAGTACTATGTTGTTTACCCTTCTCGACCCGTTGAATCGTAATTCCCTCTTCACTGGGACTTTCAGCACTTGCAATCGCGGCAAGGCTTGTCCAGCAATCACTGTTATGGGTGGTAGCAAAAACTTGAACATTGAGTCGCTTAGCAGTCTCCCATATTAATTTCCACATGCTAGACATTGCTGTGAAATGTAGGCCCGTATCAATCTCATCAACGAGGAGAAAACCATTTTGGGCATTAACGATCGCCAATGCAAGCCCTAATATTCGCCATATACCATCCCCCATACTACCAATGGGTATGCGTTGATCGCTATTCACAAGTTTTACCAGAAAGCCACTATGTAGGCCGGTGTATCTATATCCTGGGCCAGTATATCTATACTCTTCAGAGCCAATCGAGGCAATACGCCTAATATCCGGTTCAATGTTTTTGAGCGCTTCTGTAACAAGTTCTTCCTCCGGCGTCAAAACGATTTTATCAAATAAATTTATCATTCTCTCAGTTGATAAAGAAGAAGCGGTTATAAACTGCGTTCTTACATCTTGGTTCTTAATATCTCTACGAACACGTCTTAAATATTCTAATGACAAACTCATTTTAGAAGACAATGGGACCTTAATACTCTCGTTATCTTGATCTAGCCATTCAAACAATAAAAAAAGTTTTTGTAGATATTCAAAACCTTCTAGATCGTCAGAATCCTCAAATAAATCAATTTGCCTTTCAGCACGCCCTACTGATATAGTCATTTTTTTTTCATTACTGTTATAGCTACCTGATATTGAAAGCCTGCTATCTCTATCCATCTCATGCCTATAAAAAAGATGGCGTACATCTAGTTCTAGTTCACGTCTAACACTCTGTTCATCACTCACAAAATATTCACCTCGGCCAATCATGATCTCTCTCAAAGGTTCAAGATCAGATTTGGAATTAAGAAGTTGAATAGCTTCCAGAATTGAGGTCTTGCCACTATTATTCGTGCCAACAATTAAATTAAGGCGACCAAGCTGCTGAAGTTCAAACGTTTGGAAACAGCGAAAATTCTTAATTTTTAGTGTCTTCAGCATAATTAAAAGCTATATCTCTAAGCTAGCAAGCTTGATATCAGAATAAGGAATATTGCGACATCTCAACACACTGATTTTGTATAGCCATCGTCATTCAGGTTAGGACAAGGGGCTTAAGCCCCTTGTTGATCACAGCCTTTGAAATGTCCTAAGGAGCGTGACTACCGCTATAATTAAATTTGAATATTAGCATACACCAAGCTGGTTGACCAACCTATGCTAGGGGGTTACGTATTCTTGATACCTTTTGTTACACAGCACCCTTATTCGCGTGTTTTTAGGACAGCGATCAGGTTCAGCCGATCGAGTTGATACCGAATCAGGCTACTGGACAGGAGGGCCGCGAGGAGGACAACCCCGATCGTCACTCCATAGGTCGCATTCGTAAACACTAGGGGGAGTCGATACAGTTCCGAATCATAGGCCCGTGACATCAGAGCCGAGAAACCAATGCCAATGAGCATACCGAGGGGGAGGGCGGCTACCGTTAAAATCGCCTGTTCTCCCAACAAAATCGTGCTCACTTCTCCCTGGGTGAACCCCATAATCCGCAGGCTGGCTAATTCACGGCTGCGTTCAGCAAGGGCAATGCGCCCGGAATTATAGACCACACTAAAGGTAATAATGCAGGCGAACAGAATGAGCACCAGGGTGAACACCTTCAAATTCTGGCCGCTGAGTTCCTCAAAACTGCGGAGCATGGCCGTGCGAAAGGACACCCCCGCGATCGCGGGCATTTGTTTTAGGCGTTGATAAAGCGTTTCCGCCTGACGGGGATCAACTTGTAGGTAGGCTCCAGAAACCGTTTGGCCTTCACGCATCAGGGCATTGAGGGCGTGAATATCCAGGTAGGCCGATACCCCCATCAATTCATCCACCGTCCCCGCCACCGCCACCTGCCGCACCGGACGATTGTCCTCCAAGACTTCCACCGTCAGGGTTTGACCGGGCCGCACCCCCAGGATTTCCGCCAGCTTTGCAGTGAGCATGATGCCCTGCGGGGGAAGGGCGATCCGGTTGCGATCGCGATCGATTAACCGTCGGAATTGGCTATCGGGTTGAATGCCGGTCAGGGCGATGCGGTACTGGTGGTGGCCGAACCGGAGGCGGACCGGCACCGTGCGGAAAACCTCGGATTGCAGCACACCGGGTAGTTGGGGAATCTCATAGCGGACACGGGCCGATCGCGGTTGGCTGAAGACGATCGTCACATCCTCGCGCTGCACCTGGTTGAACTGCACATCCATCAACACTTGGATAGCCGTTTGCAAATAAAATCCCACCACGAGAATCGAGGCCGCGATCGCAATCCCCACCACCGAGAGAAGCGCCTGAATGGGTTTACGTTCCAAGTTACGCAGAATCATCCGTCCCGCCGGGGAAAAGGCTCGTTGTAGCCCCAGGCGTTCCACGATCGTTGGGCGAAACGTGGCCGGGGGTTCCGGACGCATCCCCTCGGCAGGGGGTAACCGCGTGGCCTGTTGGACCGAGACCAGTCCACCCGCGATCGCGGCCCCCCCACTCACCAGTAACGCCGTCCCGATCAACCCTGCTCCCGCCTCGTAGCGCAGGAGGGGAAAGTGGAACAGTTCCGCATAGAGGCCGTCATCCCCTGGCCCAACGCCATGCCCGCCCCAATCCCCAGGGTTGCGCCCAAACCGACGATCACCAGGACAAATTTCAGGTAATGCCGCCCGATCGCGCCATTGCCATAGCCAAACGCTTTGAGGACAGCGATTTGATCCCGCTGGGTGGCCACCAACCGCGACAACACCACATGGAGCAGAAAGGCCGCAATCCCCAAAAATAGGGAAGGCACGATCGTTGCCGACACTTCTAGGCTTTTAATCTCATCGCTGAGAATCCGGTGGGACACCTGATCGGCCCGACCGTAGGCCCCCAACCCTCCATAGGGCGTCAGCAGGCGATCGAGGCGATCGCGCACTTCGGGTTCACGGGTGTCAGGCAACAGGGTCAAGGCCACATTATTAAACGCCCCATCCAGATCAAAGGCATGGCCCACCCCCTCCCGGCTCATCCAAATCACCCCAAAGCGCCGGTTATCGGGATAGAGGGAACCCGCCCCTGGAATTTCATAGACATACTCCGGGGACAGGGCAATCCCCACGATGCGTAACGACTGCCAGCGACCATTGAGGATCGCCCCCAGGGTATCCCCCAGTTGCAACTGGTTGGCCTGGGCAAAGGCTTCGCTCACCAAGACTTCCTCGCGCCGCACCGGATCGGGGTAGCGGCCCGCCCGGATAAAGACATCGTTGAGCATGGGCTGCTGGCGCGGGGGGAGGGAGATGAGCCGTCCTATCGCCGGTTCCACCAGGCCGGGAACGTCCAGAGTCACATCGGTCACAATGCGGGTTTGCACTTGGGCAACACCGGGGATCGCCGCGATCGTGGGGTGTAAACTCTCCGGTGCCCGTTTCAGTTCCGCAAAGACTTGGGCAAAGCGGTAGCGATCGTAATAGGCCGTCTGGGTCAATTGCAGGGAATGGTAGGCACTGCGGGAGAGGACAAAAATCGCGATGCCACAGGCGACCACCAGGGCGATCGCCAGCAATTGGCCCCACTGTTGCCGGAGTTCCCGCAGCAGTTTGCGATCGAGGGCCGTCAGACGCATTACCATTCCAGATCCGCCGGGGCCAGTTTCGTGGTGTGGGTTTGGATCTGGGTGATCTCGCCACTGCGCAGGGTGATGACGCGATCGGCCATACCCGCTATCCCCGCATTATGGGTAATCACCGCCACGGTCGTCCGAAATTCCTGGTTGACCTGGGCCAACACCTCCAGCACGCGCTTACCGGTTTGAAAATCCAGCGCCCCCGTGGGTTCATCGCAGAACAGCACCTCTGGCCGCTTCGCCAGGGCACGGGCGATCGCCACCCGCTGTTGTTCCCCCCCCGACAGTTGGGCCGGAAAGTGATCCAGGCGATCGGCGAGGCCCACCAAGGCCAGGGCCTCCTGGGGCGGCATGGGGTGTTCCGCAATTTCGGTGACCAGGGCCACGTTTTCGCGGGCAGTCAGGCTGGGGATCAAGTTATAGAACTGGAAGACAAAGCCCACATAGCGACGGCGGAATTGGGTTAACCCGGCATCCCCTGCCTGGGTCAAGTTCCAGGTCCGGAACCACACCGTGCCGCTGGTGGGCACATCCAATCCCCCTAGAATATTGAGCAGGGTTGATTTGCCACTGCCGGAGGCTCCGAGGAAAACGACAAATTCTCCCTCGTAGAGATCGAGGCTCACCGATCGCAACGCTTGCACCTGCACCTCGCCCATTGGGTAAACCTTGCTCACCTGCCGCATTTGGAACAGGGCGGGGGGCGGGGGGACAATTGGGGAGGTGGGCGGTAATGGCTGGGGGTTGCAGGTCATGCGCACAGACATCCCTAATGACATCCCTAATAGACAAATAATCAATTCTGCAAGATTTGTAGTGCTGGCTTTAGCCTGCAACGACTCAAGTCGTTACTACAAACGTTGCCAAACGTTATGGTTACTGCACGAGCAGTTGGGCCAGGGGAGCCGATTGAGAGGCTAGCGGGGTCGCTATGCTGCCAGTCTAACAATTGGGCATGAGGGCATGTCGGTTAGCGATTAGTCCACGGCTCACGGATCGATCGTGCGTACCTTCGCTAAACTCAAACCGCTACAATCTACAGATACCCACGTCTCGGTTCGCGATCGCCGATCAAAATTTTATTTTTATTTCAGAATTTCAGATAATGACTGGCGGGTTCACAAGCGATGAAAAAATCCCTTACTGGGCCATTAGCACGCCCTTGGGCAATGTTAAATCAATGGCTATTCCAAACCCCAGAGCGGTCGCTAGATCAAGCCTATGATGCTGCCCTGATGATTCGATCGTTAGAGGAAAAGCACTTTGGTGGTGGCAAAATTGACTACACCTCACCGGAGCGGAGTGAACGAGTTAATGCCTATTTCAAGTCGGAATTGCAGCGCAATCTCAATATTGTCAAATTGCGACTGGCGGAATTTAAGACCAGTCGATCGTTCCTGAGCTTTTCTGATAAGAAGCTGATTGGAGTAAATGGGACAACGGAATCCTTGCAAGATGAGGTTGATCCCTTTGATCCGGATGAGGCGGTCTCGGCAATCGTGGAAAAGTTGCAGTTTATTGACAGCGTGGTCCTCAAGTACGATCGCCCCGCCAAGTCCCAATCCCTAGTTCCTGTGCAACCACCGAATGCGGCTGATTCAGCCAGGAATGCGGCACCCCAAGCCACCAGTCCTGCCTATCCCCAGGAGTTGGAATTGGCAGAAAGTGCTGAGGCGATGTCGGATAAGACCGGTTTTCTGCCCCGATCGATTTTGGGCACGATCGATCGGGTGCGCAAGGAACTTGATCCCAATGCGGAAGAGCAGTTAATTCGAAGTTTTCGCAGTTCTAAGAGTAAAACCATTGTTTCACTCCGGTTTATTCTGCTAATTATTTTGATCCCTCTCTTGGCCCAACAGGTCTCGAAGAAATTTCTGGTCGGTCCGATCGTCGATCATTTTCGCAGTCCATCAGAGGAGGTTTTTTTAAATGTCCAAATGGAAGAAGAGGCTCTCTTAGAACTACAACGTTTTGAAGAAGAACTACGGTTTCGCAGTCTCCTCACGGGATCGCAGAAACTGAGCGAAGAGGAGATGGTGCCACTCCTAAAAGACAAGGCACGGCAGATTGAAGAGGAATATCGTCAACGGGGGTCAAATGCGATTAAGAATATTTTCTCTGATCTCATCGCTGTAATCTCATTCACAATGGTGTTAGTGTTTAGTCGGCGTGAGGTCACGATTCTCAAATCCTTCATGGATGATATTGTCTATGGCCTCAGCGATAGTGCCAAGGCATTTATTATTATCCTGTTCACCGATATTTTTGTAGGCTTCCACTCGCCCCACGGTTGGGAAGTAGTGTTAGCCAATATCGCGAGGCACTTTGGCTTGCCGGAAAGTCAGGACTTTATTTTCCTGTTTATTGCCACGTTCCCGGTGATTTTGGATACGGTGTTTAAGTATTGGATTTTCCGCTACCTGAACCGGGTATCACCCTCAGCAGTAGCGACCTATCGCAATATGAATGAATAGGGAATGCAAAGTTCGAGTGTCTACCCACCGATCGTGGCCGACAGCCAAAATAACCCATCCACCAAGATCGTGCCCAGCACCGCACCACTAAAGACACGCCAGGGTAACTGACGCTGGCACAGGGTCATAATCCCAATCACGGCCAGCGTGCTTCCCAAAAGAGCCGCCCAACTATATCCCCAAGGGGTTTGGACTTTTGTAACAGCTTGTTGCAAAACTGAGAACGCGAGGCTCGGTTCCACTTGCATTAACTGTCGCCAGTCGGGAATCAGATCCACGAGATAAAAGTACAAATCCGTGATGGCTGTCCCCAAGAGAGAACCACTGTAGAAAAAACTCCCCATCACAAACCGCTGGTGCAGGAGGCAGAGGAGGACAATGGGAAGGGCGATCGCCTCGACGGGCAAATGCCACAACGGCTCCCACCGCAACCAGCCCCAATAAACAGATCCTGCTAACCACGTCCAGCTAAAGCCCCACAGGAGATCCCCCCAACAATAGGTCGCAGGACGGGCCATAAACCAACGGCTCAGCCACCACCATACCCCTGTAATCCCTAGACTCAGCCAGGGCAGAACCCGCACGAGGGGGGCCTGGACAAAGACGGGGACGGAAACCAAAAAGACGGCAGCCATAAAGGCCAGCAGCGCGGGGCTGGCCAATTGCGGTAGGGTTTGCGCTCCCACCTGCCGAACCCGCAGGACAAGTGCCTGTGAACGTGAGTCTGAAATCAAAGGAATGTTAAGCCTTTTAATTTACGTTTCTAAACATATCACATCAATATCCCCCAGGGGGGGATTTACGGCCTTTACTTATATTCAATTAAGGTCGCTGGACGGCGGAGGAGGTGCTTGCCCAGCCAAAATTGAAGCTGGCCCTGAAATTCGGGGAATTTGCCGATCGTGCAGGCGACGGCATAAAGGCGAGATTCAGCAGTGGTAAATCCCCGCTTGCGGGTTTCGTGGTAGGTGCGCAGGGCCGACAGGGGATAGCTCGCCAGCAGGAGTAAGCTCCAGCCTTGCGTTAGGGCAATTCCCCCAAGGCTGAGCAGGGGCAACCCACATCCCCAAAGCCAGATCCGTTGACTGGGTCTGACGTTATAGTGTTCTGGGGTACCTCCATGCAGGGCCGCGCCTTCGGCATAGGCGTGGCCCGATCGCACCATGCGTTTCCACCATTGGCGAAAGTGGGTCATTTGGGCATCATGGCGGGCCATCTCCGCCTCCAAACGCCAGATTTGCCAGCCCTGTTGCCGCAGGCGGAAGCAGAGTTCCGGTTCTTCCCCAGCAATCAGATCGGATCTGAAGCCCCCCACCTGTTGCAGGGCGACCACCCGCATCATGGCATTACCACCACAGGTTGCCGCTTCGCCAATGGGTGTATTCCACTCAATATCACACAGTTGGTTATAGGGCGATCGCTCCGGGAAGCGTTCCCGACAGCGACCACAAACAACCGCCCACTGGGGGTGTTGGCTTAATTCCGTATAGGCCCGTTCCAACCAACCGGGCACGAGTTCACAATCCCCATCAACAAACTGCACAAACTCAAGCTGGGGATTGAGGGTCAACAATTGGGCTAACCCCGTATTACGGGCACGGGCGGCGGTAAAGGGTATCGCCAAATCAAGCTCAACAACGGTAACCCCCAGCGATCGGGCAAAGGCCACACTATCGTCCGTGGACCCGGAATCGACATAGACGATCGTGGTTAGCTGATCGACGACGGACTGTAGACACTGACGGAGACGTTCCCCCTCATTGCGTCCGATCGCCACGAGACCAACAGTTTCTAACGGCTGCATAGGCAAAGGGCAGGTTTATTCAGCTTGTTAGTGGACATCCTAGAGCCTGGTTGGGCCTGTCCCTACAGGCCAATGAAGACATGAATAAACGTTAAAAGATTTCTCAAAAAATTTCTTAAGAGATTTCGCCTTTTTACGTGGGTGTCCCTGATTGTATGGACCTAATGGAAACAACCTCCCCCCATGCGGTTATTGACGATGCCTACTTATCCTAGTTTGTACCAACTCAATACGCGGGTTTACCTGACCACCCTCTCCCAACAGTTAGGGCGACCGGCGACGCTGGATGATTGGCCGGACGTTGAGCTAGACGCCTATGCCGAGGCCGGCTTTGACTGGATCTGGTTACTGAGTGTGTGGCAAACCGGGCCGGTGGGCCAGCAGGTGTCGCGATCGCATCCGGCTTGGCGAGAGCAATTTCTGATTGATCTACCCGATCTTCAGGAGGCTGATATTGGCGGATCGGGCTTTGCAATTACCGACTACACCGTCGCCAAAGAGTGGGGGGGAACAGCGGCCCTCAGTCGCTTCCGATCGCGTCTACAACAGCGGGAATTGCGGTTGATGCTCGATTTTGTCCCGAACCATACCGCTCCGGATCATCCGTGGACCCAAACCCATCCCAACTTCTACATTGCGGGTACTGAGGCCGATTTAGCACGGGAACCCCAAAACTATTACCGCTTAGCATCCCCCACGGGTTCCCAGATTTTTGCCCACGGGCGCGACCCATATTTCCCCGGTTGGCCGGATACGCTGCAATTGAACTATGGCAATCCCGACCTCCAGGCCGCGATGCGGGATATCCTGATGCAGATCGCCGCCCAATGTGATGGCGTGCGCTGCGATATGGCCATGTTGGTTCTGCCGGAGGTCTTTGAGCGGACCTGGGGAATTCCCTGCCCGCCCTTCTGGGAAGCTGCGATCGCCCAGGTGCATCAAACACATCCCGATTTTGTCTTTATGGCAGAAGTGTATTGGGATCTGGAATGGACGTTGCAACAACAGGGGTTTGACTATACCTACGATAAGCGCCTCTACGATCGCCTCCATACCCAGGCCGTTGGCCCCGTGCGGGACCACCTCCGGGCCGATCTCACGTTTCAAAGCAAATCCGCCCGGTTCCTGGAAAATCATGATGAACCCCGCGCGGCCACTGCGTTTCCGCCAGGAATACACCAGGCCGCCGCGATCGTCACGTTCCTGGCTCCGGGTCTACGCTTCTTTCACCAAGGGCAATTCAATGGTCGCCAGCTACGTACCTCCGTGCATTTGCTACGGGCGGCCACCGAGGCGATCGCACCGGAAATCCAGGCGTTCTATCAACGCTTGTTGGCCTGTCTGCACCAGCCGATCGTGCGCGAGGGCAGTTGGCAATTACTGGATGCCATCCCGGCCTGGGGCGACAATCCCACCTGGAGCCAGTTCATTCTTTACCTGTGGCAACAGGGGACAGCCGTCTGGTTAGTCGCGGTCAATTATGCGCCCCATCAAGGCCAGTGCTATGTCCCCTTGCCGATCGCCCAGCTTACGGAGCAACGCTATGAGTTTAAGGACCTCATGGGACCCTATCGCTATGAACGATCGGGCCAAGATCTTTCTCAGTCAGGACTGTACCTAGATTTGCCAGCCTGGGGCTATCATGTGTTCGCCATCACTCCCCTCGGCGATCGCCTTACTCCGGTAATTCCAGCGGGATAGGACCCAGCAGCCCCTTGCGGAAATCGTTGAGCAACTCACAGGCCATGCGCTCCACATCCCCCTGGTGGCGATCGCTGGCCAACTGGACCACATAACTTTCCCCCGTCACTTTCCCCGGATCTAGCCCATAGCGACGGGTTAAGGGGGACTGGGCAAACAGGTGGGGGGTGTTCACTTGCAGGTATTGAAGACGATCGACGAAGGCCGCCGCCACCCGCTGGTTATCGTAAGCAGCCTCCCCAATGTCGTCGCAAATAGCCAGCTTTAAGGCCGCATCCTGATCCCGGAGGGCCGCCGGTAAAATCCCCGGTGCATCCAGCAGCTCGATCTGCTCCGATACGCGTACCCAACGCAATTGGCGGGTTACCCCAGGCCGACGGGCACTCTCCACCACCCGCCGTTTCAGTAAACGATTGATCAGGGCTGACTTGCCCACATTGGGAAATCCAATGACCACGGCTCGCACGGGGCGGGGAAGCATCCCCCGCTGTTGGCGGCGCTGATTAATCCCCACGCTGACCGTTTGGGCCGCGTGTAGGATCGCAGGTATGCCCTTCCCCTGTTTGGCATCGGTGGCATAGGCGGGGATCTCTCGTTGCTGGAACCACTGTAGCCATTGGGTGTCTACGCCTGTTGGGACCATATCCATCCGATTCAAAATCAGCAGATGGGCCTTGCTGCCAATCCACTGGGGTAATTTGGGATGGGCGGTTGCCAGGGGAATCCGGAAATCACGGACTTCCAGGATCAGATCTACCCGTTTAAGTTGGTCGAGGAGAGCTTTTTCGGCCTTGGCAATGTGGCCGGGGTACCACTGGATGGGGGGGGAGGTCATGCGCGTGCGGGTATGGATGAGCTGTGGGTGAGTTGGGGGTCGGCGGGCGAGGAGCCGGTGACTTTGGGGAAATTACCGGGAACTTTGGGGGAACCACTAAGACACAAAGAGCACGAAGTGGACGCAAAGATCGGGGGGGATCTGGGTGACTTCGTGCTCTGGGTTTAGGAAGAGAGTTTCGGGGGATACCCTAGTCACGACGGATCATCAATAGCTGAATCAGTTGCAGAATCGCATAGAGGGCCGTCGCCACGTAGGTCCAAGCGGCAGCATTCAAGACCTTGCGGGCACCGTCACGCTCATCACCTTGCAAAATACCCAACTCATCCACCAACTTCAAGGCCCGGCGGGAAGCGTCAAACTCAACGGGTAGCGTCACGAGGTGAAACGCGATGACGGCGGCAAACAGGACGATGCCAACGTTGATTAGGCCCGTGGCATTGAGGAAGATGCCACCGATGACTAGGAGGGGACCCAATTGGGAGCCAAAATTCGCCGCTGGGACGATCGCCGCTCGCCAATTCATGGGTGAATAGCCCTTCACATCCTGCAAGACGTGGCCACACTCATGGGCAGCAACGGCGGCGGCGGAAAGGGAACTCGATCCATAAATCCCCTCGGAGAGACGGACGGCTTTGGCTGAGGGATCGTAGTGGTCAGTGAGGACACCCGCCACTGGTTCGACGCGCACGCCCGACACACCCATCCGCTGCAAAATGGTTTCCGCCACCTGGGCACCCGTCAGCCCCAAGGAGGAATTGACTTGTGAGTATTTTTGGTAGGTGCCCTGTACCTGGCTCTGTGCCCAGGCCATCAGGATTATGCCCGGAATCAGGATCACCATTGATGGGTGGAAAATCATAGCTCCGTTGCCTCGTTCTGCTCAGTGTTCTGCTCAGTACAGTGCGATCGGGTTAGGGAGTCTGGTACTGGCCAGTTCTGAATCAAACCGTCCCAATAAGCCTGATCTAACCCTGAATCTACTGTCCCTATTGTAAGGAGACTCGGTGGCAAGGGGCAGGGGGAAATCGGTACGGGCTTTTCACCCCGGCACGTTCGGTTGGCTCTATGCTGGGGGAGTAGATATCTTGTCCAATGACTGCTATGACGGTGCCCAATGCTAATGCTGCAATTACCCAGATGAGTGCCGAGGAACTCGCAACCTATCTGGCTGGCGCTGATCCGGCCACTTGGCAACTGATCGATGTGCGCGAACCCCACGAATGGGACATTGTTCACCTGGATGGGTTTGAATTACTACCCCTCAGTCAGTTTGAAGCGTGGTCAGGTCAAATTAGCCAGCGCTTCGATCGCCACCGGGAGACGATCGTTCTCTGTCACCACGGGATGCGATCGCAGCGGATGTGTGAGTGGTTGGTATCCCAGGGGTTTGAGCACGTTAAAAACGTTGTGGGTGGCATTGACGCCTATGCGATCCGGGTTGACCCCTCCCTCCGCCAATATTAAATCGCCTGAAGCGGCTGGGGGCCAACACGAGGATTCCTGTTACGATCGTCGTGATCCCAAGTATTGTGGAGCAACTGACCTATGAGTGAAAAACCTGCGGCTAAAAAGGGTCAACCCCTGATCCTTAATGTTGATCCGGGCACCTTGCTCCTCATTGTCGCCCTCTCCCTGCTGTTGCCCTTGCTGTTTGTTGGCTTCACAGCCCACTAATCCCCGGCCACAGTTCACGGGAGTTCCCTATCCTCTAAGAAAAGACGGGCAGGTATTGGGCCTGCCCCTTGGTTGATGGATTATCCATGCTCCTCGAACTGTGCAAACGGGCCGTTGACGGGTGCTTCGCTGGCCTGTAACCCATCGTCAACTGGCCAGATATTCCCGCATATCGCCCTTGCGCTTGCGCAGTTTCGTGAGGGCTTCTCGCTCGATCTGCCGGACGCGTTCCCGACTGATATTGAGCCGATCGCCAATTTTGGCTAGGGTTAACTGCCGCCCATCTTCCAGACCAAAGCGCAGGGCGAGGACTTCCCGTTGCTGAGGTGTCAGATCGGCCATGAGGGTTTCCAAGTCCTGACGCAGGGCATTTTGCTTCACGTAGTCCTCTGGTTGTGGCCCCGCATCCTCCAGCAGTTCGACCAACTCCGTATCCTGGTTATCGCCCACGCGAAGATCCAATGAAAGCGGTTGGCGCGATCGCTCCAGATATTCCCGGACCTGCTCTGGCTTCAGATCTAATGCCGCTGCTAACTCAGTAGTGGTGGCCGCACGGCCCAACTGTTGTGATAACTGGCGCTGGGTTTTCTTGATCTTATTGAGCTTCTCGGTAATGTGAATGGGCAAACGAATCGTGCGCCCTTTTTCCGCGATCGCCCGCGTAATCGCTTGACGGATCCACCAGTAGGCATAGGTCGAAAACCGATAACCCTTGGCCGGGTCGAATTTCTCGACGCCTCGTTGCATCCCGATCGTACCTTCCTGGATCAGATCGAGCAGATCAACATTGCGCTTGATGTACTTCTTCGCCACCGAGACCACCAGCCGTAGGTTGGCCTCCACCATCTTGCGCTTGGCTGCTTCACCCTCCATGATGGCCTGCGACAGTTCCTTCTCGGAAAGCTCAACGCACGCTGCCCACTCACTCAGGGTTGGCTCATATCCTAGGGAAATTATTAAATTTTCCTTATTTTTCTGAAGTTTCGCTAAGCGCTGGACCTGGCGACCAAACTCAATCTCTTGGTCGTGGGTGAGAAGCGGAACCCGACCGATCTCCCGGAGGTAGGCCCGCACTAAGTCGGTTGAACGCTGGGATGTCTTCATGGCAGCAATCCACGTGAGGCAAATAAAAGGCAGATGAAAAGATCTACGCGGCCAACGCTGTACGTTCGCCGGACTAAACTAGATGTTCTATTGTCAAAAATTGTAACAGTTTTTCTCAGATAACCCAACTGATTCTGAGAGTAGTGACCCCTCCCCCGTGCTTTGTAACCCCCTATTCCTAGGTTACCCAGGAACTCTGGCTGACAATGCATCCTATGCAACAAAATCTGGAGGCCGATCGTGGTCACCTTGTCCGTGTCGAGTCGCCACATTATTGACTTATGTAAATTTGTCTCATATTGAAAAATGTCAATCTTTAAGCAAGAAAATGCCCAGTCCCTGCTTCAGGACCGTAACGGCCTTGACTGTTTGATCATCGTATTGATGAGTTTCTAAGCGCGGTAACCCATATTTTTATTGATTACAGGGAAAATTATCCCGTCAGGCAGGCAACGCCTAGCGGGCGATCGGAGCCATGAGCACCGATTAATCGCCAATCGTGGCTGGGCATCAACCCTGCTGGCATGGCCCAGCAGGGGGCTGCTTTCCCCCAGTACGTCCCCCTTTAGCTGAGGAGATGTTAGGTTTCGTTATATTTTCTGTGATAAAACACAACAAAAGACCTCGATCGTCCCAGCAACATCCGCTAAGGCAACCGAACCCAGTACCCACGATCGGGAATGGCGCGGCAATGAGACAGGCGGAATGGCGCAGACATGGGGTGGCATTCCCTAGCTACGGGGGCAGGGCAATCTGCCTAATCTGCGGAGGGCAGGCAAGCTGCCTAACCCACCAACGGTTCATTGCCAGTCAACTTGACCTTGGCAGATCCCTTACTTCTTCGGCGACAGGAGCATCATCATATTGCGGCCCTCGCGCTTGGGGGACTGTTGCACTTCAGCAATCTCCTGCAAATCCGTCGCCATACGGTTGAGCAGATCCTCTGCCAAGTCGGTGTGTTGAATTTCCCGCCCTCGGAAGGTGACCGTGGCTTTTACCTTATCCCCAGATTTGAGGAAGCGTTCCGCCTGGTTGATGCGCACGTTGTAGTCATGTTCCTCAATCTTATAGCGCATCTTGACTTCCTTGACCTCGGCGGCGTGCTGTTTTTTCTTCGCCTCGCGGGCTTTCTTCTCTTGCTCAAACTTATATTTGCCGTAGTCCATAATGCGGCAAACGGGCGGTTCCGCCTTGTCACTGAGCAATACGAGGTCAAGATCCTTGTCCTCAGCCATGCGCAGGGCTTCGGCGGGGGTCATAATGCCCAGTTGACCGCCATCGGTATCGATGACTCGAATTTCGCGAAAGCGAATGCGCTCGTTGATTTGGGGAAGATCGCGATTTGGTTTTTTTAGGCTCACAGGTATCTAACGGTTTCGATGGGTCGCAGTATCGCCGACAGAATCATGGGTCTGATCTGTCAGATCCTTCAAGGCATATCGAGGTACTTGGCCAGGTTGCCGCTGATCGCACAGTTTAATGCCGATCGCCGATGACCGATCGCCAGTGGCCTCATCCTATTACGCACATTTTACTGAGTCCTCCCTTGGTTCTGTCTAGTTCCAGGGCAGGTTTACCTTTCTTGACAATTACGGCTTGTCTAGCTGAGGACCCAGTTCACGAGGGTGCGTACACCAAACCCCGTGGCTCCGGTGCTGTTATAGCCATCCTCCTTCTCCAGCCATGCAGGTCCGGCGATATCCAGGTGTGCCCACGGGGTCTCCTTGACAAATTGCTTCAGGAACAGGGCAGCGGTGATTGCCCCAGCGTTACGGGGACCCGTATTTTTCATATCAGCAATGGGGGACTTCATGCCCTCGAAGTACTTATCTTCTAGGGGCATAGGCCAAAGCTTCTCACCCGACTGGGCGGCGGCTTGCTGTAACTGCTCACTCAGGGTTGCATCGGGACTCCATAAGCCAGCAATCTGATCCCCCAGGGCGATCACACAGGCCCCGGTGAGGGTGGCCAGATCCACGATCGCATCGACCCCTAGTTTTTCCGCAAACACCAGGGCATCGGCCAGGGTGAGGCGACCTTCAGCGTCGGTATTGTTGACCTCGATCGTTTTACCATTGGAGGCCGTAATCACATCGCCGGGATGGAGAGCATGGCCACTGATCATGTTTTCCGTGGCGGGACTGATAAAGTGCAATTCCACATCGGGGGGATTCAGCAAACTGAGAGCCTTGGCTGTGCCTAAAATCGCCCCGGCACCAGCCATATCTATTTTCATCATTTCAATCCCGCTGCCCGCGCCTTTGATATTGAGGCCGCCGGAGTCGAAGGTTAACCCCTTGCCAATCAGAGCCAGTTTGCGGCGAGAGGTCCCGGCAGGGCGATAGGTCAGGTGAATAAATTGGGGCGGGAGTTCAGCGGCTTGGGCAACCCCTAGGTAGGCTCCCATCCCCAGTTGTTCGCATTCTGCTTGTCCCAGAACTTCCAGATCCCACCCCCCCGTCTGGGCAATGTCGCGGGCGGTCTCTGCCAAGGTTACGGGGGTCACGACATTGGCGGGGGCTGCTACCAGTTCCCGTGCGAGTTGCACCCCAGCACAGATCGCTTGGGCGCGGGCGATCGCGGCCAGTTGATCCCCATACCCCAGAAAGTCAATGCGATCGGGAGGCGGCACCTTATCGGGTTCGGATTTGAAGCGCAGATCCTGATACAGGGCCAATTCGATCCCCTCAGTCATAGCTTGAACGGCTAGGCTAGGATGCAGATCCGCCACCGGCAAGCACAGGGCCAGGGTTTTACAGCGTTCTTTTTTGGCTAAACGGGCTACGGCAGCAGCGGCGCGGCGCAGCCCATCCAGGGTGAAATCAGCAGCCTTGCCCATCCCCACCACGATTAACTTACGCACGGGGGCATTACCCCCAATCCGGGTGGAAATCGTACTCCCGGCTTTGGCTTTAAACTCCATTTCTGCGAGCAATTCCGTCAGGGTGCCGTTGAACCGCTCGTCTAACGCTGCCCACTCACTGGCGAGGGCGATCGGTTGCTCCTGGCCTTGGTCAATGTTAGTCGCTGCTTGCCATAGCCCAATTGCTAGCCCATCCCCATGCCAATCCTGGGGGGCTGTCTCAACTGTATGAAATTTCATGCGACTCCATGCGTACTTAAACCTTCAGTTTGTCGTTAGTTTGACACTCCCTGGCCGAAAAGGCGAGGGAAGGCTTGGCTCTACTCAGATAATTCTCTGAAGCCAGTTTGCACCCGCAACAGTGGATTGAGCGTGCCGTACTGGGCAGCTTTGGCGTGTGCCTTGAACGCTAGAAGAATCATAGTTCATGGATAGCACACAATACGCAAACCGTCCTCGAGAGTGGGTGCTCTAGACCCCCGTGTTCGGTAATGCTTGTATCGTCCGTTGCCGGAGATCGGGGCAGTCTGCGGGGCCGGGTGAGGGATCACAGACCAGTAAGATTGAAAACATTTTTAGCGATACGGCCCTTTTGGAATTTTTTACTTATTATGTAGGGCAGTCCAAGCGGGGCAAACTCAATGGCGCAATCCAATCAGCGATTGGGAGGGAGTGGCAGCAACCTATCGGGTCCGGCGGCAGCACGGGCAGCGGATACGGCATTGAATGCCATGACACAGGAGCTGGAGAAGTTGCAGGAAAGTCTCGTCACGCAACTGGCTCAGGATATTCAATGGCTGCAATCGGAAAAAGACCGCTTAGTGCAGGAGATTGAAACCCTCCGGGTTGATCGTCAGGAAGCCTTTTCCCGACGGGAATTGTTGCAACAACAACGCTGGGCGAAACAACTGGCCCAGGCGATCGCGGCTCACCTGCAACGCCGCCTCAGCGAGGAATTACGACAGATCGCTGGTCAATCCGTTCATCCAGGTAATGCAACCAACCCGGCCCATACGAATGGCTACAGCGATCGGGCCTATCAACTCATTGCCTCCCTGGATGCCACCCTCAACACAACCTTCCAATCCCTAGAGCAGGATCTCGGTAGCTACCAGAGTGCCCTGTCCCAGCAACTCAGCCGGATGCATAACCTGGAGCAACAGGGGGAAGCCATCTTGACGGCCTTGGTCAACCGTCTGAATGCTGTCCTGGAACAAGAGGTGGCCAAATTACCTACCCATTACCGCTTGGCTCCCCTGGAGGACCAACGGCTAGCCTCAGCCCCACCCGATCTGCACCCCCTAGATTGGGAA
Organism: Coleofasciculaceae cyanobacterium bin_20; assembly: GCA_037445115.1. GTDB lineage: Bacteria > Cyanobacteriota > Cyanobacteriia > B231 > B231 > Trichothermofontia. The sequence continues at coordinate 10,156 of JBBILC010000036.1, read as the reverse complement.
GTCACGCCCACCTCGCAAGTCACGCCCCCCTTGCGTAGTTATCCTCCTCGGCCCGACCCTGCCCCAACCCTGACCGATTCCCCCCCGCACCACCCCTCTCCTCCGGCTTCCCCGTCCCGTCCGGCCCCACCCGCCGCATCGCCGTCGCCGCCCCAACGCCTTTCCACGGTCCAGGTGGGGCTGTTGTTGGTGCTGCTCTCCTCCTTCTTCCTGTCGTTGCAGAATGTTGTACTGCGGGTGATTCTCAGTCAACGATCGATCTTGGGCCTCTTCCAGTGGGGTGGGGTGATTACCCCCAGTTTTGGGAATTCCGTGTTGATCCTATTCCTGCGGGTAGTGGTGGTATTGCCCGTTATGGCCCTGTTGGCGCGTTTCTTCTACCCCTACGTTTGGCGGGATACGAAGCAGTTTTTGACCAGCCGCGATCGCACCTTACAGCGCAATGTGGTGGGCAGCGGGTTCTTCCTCTTCCTTTCGCAGCTTTTCATCTATATTGCCTTGGGGCAAATTCCCACGGGTGTCGCCATTACCATCTTTTTTATCTATCCGATCGTGACGCTCTTCCTGTCCTGGCTGCTGTTTGGCGATCGACCGACCGCTTTTCGTCTGGGGATTACGGTGGTGGTCATGTTTGGGGTGGGTATGATTGCCCTATCTAGTGGCGTGGCCGGCGCAGCGAGTTTATCGGGTTGGGGCTTGGCTGCCGCGATCGGGTCGGGCATTGCTTTCGCCTTTTTTGTCATCTTCACCCAAAGCAGCACCCGCAAACTCAATGTCGTCGCCGTTACCCTCATCCAGTTCGCTACGATTTTTGTGTGTAGCGGTCTGATCCTTGCCTTTGTTCCCCTCCCTGGTCAGTGGGCTGTGCGCGTCATCGGCAGTCAGTGGCCAGCGTTGGCGATCGGGGTCCTATTGCTGGCGTTCACGACCCTAGCGGGGTATCTGTCGAATAACTTTGGCATTCGCATGGCCGGGGCCGCCCGTTCGGCGATCGTGGGGGCAACGGGACCAGCGTTTACCGCCTTGTTAGCCTTCCTGATCATTAATGAAACCTTACTCACCTTCCAAATCTTGGGCGTTATTCTGGTGACGGCGGGGGTGGTGGCCCTCAGCTTTGAACGGTTCAGGGGCCAGAGCCAATCTACACCACCGAAGCCCAACCGCTAAAGGACAGGCAACTGCAACTGGAACAGGCAACTGGAACAGGTGATTGGAATAGGCTATTCCGACTCTAGGGATGACCAGATTTGCGTCATACCACCCGGTCGCTTGCGTTGGGCTACCCAATTGACCTCGTACACTTGGCCCGTACCATCGTCCATCCACGTCCTGACATACTGTTGTTGAATGAGGCTGTCCAGGAGGGCCTGCACTTGGGCGTCACTTTGCTGCCAGGTTTGGGCGGCATGGGCGGCGATCGTGGAAAAATTAACCGGATTATGACGGATTAACCAACGCATGAGTTGCCGTTGCTCTTGGGGCATCTCCAGCAGATCCAACAGGCGGATACCGCTGGCCTCAACGGGTCGGGAGGGGGCGGCGGGGGGCGGCTCCGCTGCGGTGAAGGGCAAGCGTTGAAACTTAGGGGGCATCTGCCGAGCCAAGGCAATTACCCGCTGGGCAAGAGCCTCAATCTTTTGGGTGAGTTCATCCTGGGGATATTTCAAACAGAAAATTCCGTGGCCTCCCAGTAAGGCCATCTTGAGGGAGAGGGGGAACAGAGTAACCTCGGTGATGTTGTAGGCAGCCATCAGTTGCTCCTGAATGCTCCGATGGTCATAGCTAGACAAGACTTGATTGACCACCAACAGGGTATGGGGAACATCTAGTTTGGCCATCACATCCAGCGCGACTGCCGTACCCTGAAAATCCTGGCGATCGAGGCACATGAGGACGATCGCAATATCCACCATACCCACCGTGGCCAGTGCCCCCTCATCCCAGGCCGGATGGGAATCGATCAAGAGGATATCCAGATGGAGGCGTTGGGTTAATTCCAGAATCCCCTGTTGCAGGCGGGTAACATCATAGCCCTGGTGCAGCAAGCGGGTCATTTCCGATAACTTGAGACTGTCAGGGACCAGATCGATCCCCCCGCCCATGACAATAATGGCCCCCTCCCCCACCCGAAAGAAGAGATCGGTCAGTTGGGCCATCTCCTCCGGACTAGCCGTGTGGTTCCAAAGGTAGTAATTAAGCCCCGGATCGAGGTGATCAGGATCAAGATCAAAGAGGGAGTGAATACCAGGGGCTTGGAAATCCGTATCGATAATTCCCACCCGCTGCCCTTGGGCGGCCAGACAAACCGCTAGGTTGGCCGTTAGGCTGGACTTTCCCGTCCCGTGGCGAAAGGAATGGACACAAATAATGTGGGACACAACGCACCTGCGTAGCAACAAAGGAGAGCGGGAAGGGGATCGCCGGGTGCCCCCGCGATCGCGGTCTGGTCACTCTAAGACAGACCCAGACAAGCCGACGGCGGGGGAAAGCAATTGCTAATATATTTAGATTAGCCTTGATGTTACGGTGCTTCAACTAGCCGCTAGCCTAGAAACAGGCGAGAGTGGGATCTCCCGTGATTGCATCGATAATTTTCAATAATTATTATTGACTTTCCTCTTCTATGGTCTGGCTACCGGTGGCAATGGCGTCTATCCCCTGGCGTTGGAAAACTTCCTGGCTACGTTCCCTTCGTTATCTCTATTGTCGGTTATTGCGCCTGCGCGGGACTCCCCAACAGATGGCCCGTGGCTTGGCCGCAGGGGTGTTTGCGGGGTGTTTCCCTTTTTTTGGGTTGCAAATTGCGATCGGACTGGTGCTGGCAACGCTGGTGCGGGGCAACCGTCTATTAACTGTGGCCGGGACCTGGGTGAGCAATCCCTTCACCTATGTGCCCATTTTCGCCTTCAACTACCAGGTCGGACAGTGGCTCCTCGGACGTTCAACCTCAATCACAGACTTCACGGGCCTCACGACCTGGCAACACTGGCGTGAGTTGGGAGCCGAAGTGGCCATCTCCCTGATCTTTGGCAGTACCGTGGTTGCGATCGTGAGCAGCCTTCTGAGTTATTTTGTCGGCCTGTGGCTGTTGCGACATCTGCGCCTCTCCCAGGCCCGACGGCGATCACGGCAATAGGTTCAAGGCTCAAGCGTTACCCCCACTGCTACGCGACACCGATGGCGCATCCCCCGAGCGAGTGGATTCAGCCAGCTTCTCTAGGGGTCTTAATTTTGGCAAGCAGGCGATCGCAGTCAAAATATTGATCCATCATTTCGCCAATACACAGCACCTTGGCCCGCTCATTCAGGCGGGTTTGCCGAAAGGTCCGATTGATAATCTCTACCGTGGTCAGCGTATCCAATTGCACCGATAGAATGGGCGTTTCCACCTCATCGGCCCGGACCAATACCTCCGCCGATGGCGGCAGATGACCCGTGAGAATCAGGCATTGGGTGGAGGTTTCCAAGGCGGCAAGTTGGATATCGGCCCGATCGCTCCCCGTCACCACTGCCATATTGTGGCCTTTTCGGAAATATTCCAGGGCTGAATTCACGTTCATCGCCCCAATCTTGAGCATTTCCACCATCAAACCCAGGCGATCGGGACGGCACAGAACCTCCGCCCGCAACTGCCGGACCAGTTCCCTCACACTGACACTGCGTAACAGCGGGTTGCTCGGTAGCGTCCCCAAAACCGCGACGCCTTGGGCTTCGAGGAAGGGGGTTAAAACCTGATCAACCTCCACCATCAGTTCGGGGGGAATATCATTCAGAATGACGCCGACCAAGCGCTCATCCAAGCGATCGCGGGCATAAAGCAACGCATCGACCACCCGGAGTGAATTACAGCGCGTCACCAAGAGGACATGGGCCTCTAATCCCATGGCTAGTTGAACCAGCGACAGTTCCAAGAGGCGGCCTTCCGTGGAGATCCCCGAAGGTCCCTCCAGAAGAATGAGATCTTCTCCCTGGGGGGTAAAGTGTGCCCGAAGTTGCTGCACATAAGCTGGGGAATGGTTAGCCTGCATCTGCTGGATCAGGGTTGGGGCATCCTGAAAGGCGATCGGCGGGTAGAGGCGATTGGCCGCCAATGCCAGGGACTCAACCACAAACTGCATATCCTCATCCACCCCCGTCAGGGGGGTACTCAAACAGGTACCCAGGGGTTTGCCATAGGCAATATCAATCCCCCGTCCCTTGAGTTGGTGGGCTAACCCTAAAATGGTGGCTGACTTGCCACTATACGTTTCAGTTGAGCCGACGAGCAAATACGGCGTTACGCTTGGCACACCCCCACTCCTCCAAATCCTATTTGGGTTGAACTGCCCCACGTGATCTTCCCCATTCTAGGGGACACGGGGACGCGGAGACAGGGATTCTGTGAGGAGATGGCTACACAGCATTGCCAACGCAGCCCTACAGCATTTTTTAATCGACTGAAGAGCACGAGCATCCGATAAACAAGGTGCTCAAGCATTCTGCCTGCCCCTCAATCAGGTGCAACAAGCTGTATTACACATCCATTGTGACGGGCATTATGACGCATCCATATTGAGCAGCTTGCGATAAAAAGCGGGCGGGAAATCGGCGACTTGGTTGCGACGATAATGGACAAACGCATCAATCAGAAAGTCAATTAGCTCATGACTCTTCATAGAGGTTTGGTAGCTGAGATCAGCCTTGCCATCGAACTGCACCCGGCAGCGTGTCATTTGCAACGGCAGGGATGCGACTTCCCAGGAAGCAATAAAGGGAATACTTTCTCCCCCCTCAATCCGCCGTTCGCCTTCGAGTGATCCTTCCTGGTAAAGGCTGATCGCATAGGGAAGGGCATTGCGCCGACTCCCCTGGTAGTAGGGCTGATAGATCATGACCTTTTCGGGTGCTGCGGCCTTGGGTTGATTGATGGGCATCAGTACCTCTTGAATAGTAAGTCCAGAGTGTCAGAAATCCAGAGTTTAAGGGCAATCGCTGGGGAATGCCAACGGCACAGAAACAGTGCCTACGCAATCTAGGTAAATTATGTGATGATCATCCGCAAGAAGACCAGTGACTTAGAGGGGGGAACTAAGCAGCGCTGACATCCGTTGGATTCGGTTGATCTGGGTGTCGATTGAACCAGGTACCCATAGGAGGAGGTTCACACCTGCTGCTGGATGACAATGATTACCTATCAAGGTTACCCTCTGCCCCTGCCAGAAAGTACAGGGAGACAATCCCCTTTTTCGTAAATTTTTATAGCAGCCTGTCCTGGCCCCGACCGATCGCCCGTCATCGGCAACAATAATGACCCACACTAAGAAGCAGACCAAGGTTGGCTAAAATAAAACAGCCCTTACTGTCGGGTTGATGGTAAGGGAGTTGATGCCTAGTGGGGGTTAAAGCAAGTCGCCTATGCCGGAGCAGTCTTGGGCCGAAAGTCAGTCCTACCCTGTCATTGACCCTGCCACGATCGCGCCAGAGGAGGCCAGTGCGGCCACAGCCGGGATGGGGGGAAAACCCCTGGATCGCCGCCGACAGAAAGCCGCTGTGCTCCTAACGGTGGTTTGGGGGAGTACGATCGCCCTCCATTGGCTGTCCTGGGGGCTGTGGGTTGTCCTCTGTCTGACCACCTTGATGGGGGTACATGCCCTGCGGGTGTTGCGGGTTCGTCCCCATGCGGCCCCGCCCCCCCTGGATATCTCCGATCCCCAACAATGTCCGTATGTCTCGTTGCTGGTGGCGGCGAAGAACGAAGAGGCGGTGATTGCTCAATTGGTGGAATCCCTCTGTCAGCTTGACTATCCCGACGATCGCTACGACCTGTGGATTATTGACGACAACAGCAGCGACCAAACCCCCCTAATCCTCAAACAATTAGCCCAGAAGTATCACCAGTTACGGGTGCTGCGGCGGGGACCGGATGCGGGTGGCGGTAAGTCCGGTGCCCTCAACCAGGCATGGCCACAGGCCGCTGGTGAGATCCTCGTGGTGTTTGATGCGGATGCTCAAGTTTCCCCAGATTTGCTCCGGCGTGTGTTGCCTTGGTTTGTCCAGGAGCGGGTGGGTGCGGTGCAGGTGCGCAAGGCGATCGCCAACGCTAGCCATAACTTCTGGACCCGAAACCAGGCGGCGGAAATGGCCCTGGACAGTTGTGTTCAACAACAGCGGATTGCGATCGGGGGCATCGGTGAATTGCGGGGCAATGGCCAATTTTTGCGTCGCCGTGCCCTAGAATCCTGCGGCGGTTTTAATGAAGCCACCATTACCGATGACTTGGATCTCACCCTCCATCTCCATCTTCAAGGGTGGGACATCGAATTCTTCAATGACGTAGCCGTATTAGAAGAAGGGGTAACCACCGCGATCGGCCTGTGGCACCAGCGCAACCGTTGGGCTGAAGGCGGCTACCAGCGCTACCTGGACTATTGGCGGCCCCTAGTGCGCAATCGTCTGGGAACCCGGAAAACCTATGACCTGGTGATGTTCTGGTTTACCCAGTACCTCCTACCCACCGCAGCGGTCCCCGATCTACTCATGGCCTACCTGCGCAACCGGCCCCCCCTCCTCAGTCCGGTGGTGGCCCTAGCGATCGGCTTTTCCATGCTGAGTATGATGCTGGGCCTGCGACGCACCCAACGCCAACCCCTGTGGGTGAGTGTCTGGCAAACCCTTCAGGCGAATGTTTACCTCCTGCACTGGATGCTGGTGATTGCCACGATGGCGATTCGGATTTCCGTTCGCCCCAAACGCCTCAAGTGGGTGAAGACAACCCATCACGGCGAAGGTAGCCCACTGACAGCCAGCGGTTCTGTCAACGGTTGATGTTTCCCAGCCAGGAGATGGACCAGGTAGTCCCGCCATACTTCTGCTTGCTGGCCATTCAGAACATAGGTGTCTTGTCCTAGGGGAGTAAATAGGGGGGCAGCGGCGATCGCGGCATAAATCGGATGGTGTTGGGAACTGGGGCTTAGCCAGATCTGCTGATCGGGACCCAGCCCTAGGCCCTGGGGTATTTGCCCCTGGAGGAGCCTACCAATCTGCGATCGACAGGCATCGGTATTAATGCCCCGTTGGGCCAGCTGGTGCAAGATTTGCTCAAAGGACAAGGGTTTCGCTGGTAAGGTCCGCAGCAGCTCCAATAGCAGAAACACCTCACTATACGGTTGCCGTCCTGGGGTAATCACTTGGGGGTAGAGGGGAACACAGGCAAGACCATAGGCCACCCGGCTACAACCGGGCTGGTTAGGTTTGGGCTGGGTGTCCTGGAGAATGGTGGCATTAGGCAGTTTTTGCCGTAGCCACCGGGTCATTGCCCCGATCGCCCCGGTTCCCCCGGTACAAATGACCTGCTGGATTTGGGCAGGTACCACTCCCGCCTGACTGAGCAGGAGGTTTAACTCGCGATTCAGGCGTTGCAGGTAGGGCAGGAGGACCTGCATCTCAAGGTCCTGGGGGCTGAGGCTAATCACCCCTTGGTCATCCCAGGTCAGCGTCCGGGGAACATCCGGTTGGACGCTGGCTTCCTGAACAAGCTGCCATTTAAGCTGCTGGGCCACCTGAAGCCATCGTTGGCCCAGGGCGCTCCCCGCAAGTTGTTGTTGCAAACGGGCACGTCGTTGGCGATCCGGCTCCCCCGCCGTTGGGACCACTAACCCGGCCAATGCGGGTGGCAGTACGGCCAGTTGGGGCAAGATCAGTTGGCAAAGAATATCTTGATCAAGAGCATATCCCCCATAGTCCACCCCCCGCAGCCAGCAATCTGCATCGGTCAAGGCGGCGATCGGTTCCGGCAGATCAACTACCAACAAATCCGTGTGACTTGCCCCGGCCTCAATCACCAGGGTCACCCCATCCCAGGTCCAGGCTCCTGCTTGGGAGAGTGCTACGCCAGCTCCCTCCGCCTCATCCGCCGACACTGGCGAGGCCCCCCTGATCATAGACCGCTGGGTTTGCTGCAAGCCTTGCAACTCCGAGACCAGTGCCGCGATCACGCCCTCCACGAGGATAATTTGCTCCGGCTGCGCGACCAAACCGGCCCCCAGGAGCGCCTCTCGCACATTGTAGGCATAGACATCGCTGTGTTGCTCAACCCCACAACTCACGCAGATGCACGCGAGCTGGCCTAGGGCGGTTTGAAAGGTGGTCCTATCCAACCCCACCGCCGCCGATCGCAGCATCCCCCCGAAGTCGGCCCCCGTGGGGGTGAGCAAACTACGGAGGAGGCTCTGAAGGGCCTGTAGGCACCACCCCAAAGCCAAGCTATGGGTATCTGACCATTGCACTTGGGGTTCCCAGCGCAGCGTTTGCGGCGAATAGTGGGGCCACCCCAGTTGCAACAGGGGGAGATAGTAATCCAGGTGAATGCCGGATTCGCCCAGGAGGGTTGGTTCCAGGGTATGGAGCAACGCGCTCAGGTCTGCATCCGGATAGAGGTTGGCGTAGCGGGCTTTCTGAGCAATTAGACCCACCGCCGTGGGCATCTGGGGTGACTGGGCTAATTGCTGGGCCGAGAGATAGCCCAAATTCGGTACCCGAAAGCAGGGAGCTAGGGGCCAAGCCTGCTGAGTGGGGTCGGTTGTCGGGGGGGGTGCTAACCACCAGTAGATGGGATAGACCGCCCCCGTGGGTCGATACAAGAGGACCGCTGAGAGGGCCGTCGCCCCAATATCGAGACCTAAATACCAATCCGTGGGCGGTCTGTCGGGTTGGGTCGGGACGACGGGGGGGGGCACACGGGGATCGGGTTGATCTGGGACAGCGGGGGGCATCCCAGCCGCCGTGGCGTCGGTCGTGAGACCAGCCCTCTCTGGCGGTGGGGCGGCCCTAGGTGGCAACGGCTCAGACTCTACCTCCCTGTCAGGGACCGGGATCAGAACTTTTTTTTTGCTGGATCGTCCGCATCGGGCAAGGGGAAGTCGGCCTGAAAGCTGGCCAAACTATTCTCAGCCGTTTTGCTGCCGGCGTCCAGATCCCCAAAGTCAGCAAACAAGTCATCGAGAATGCCCGCATCGGGACGGCTGACGGGCGGCGCATCTGGCGCAGACGCTCGGGTTGGGGCCGGACGATCGGCGACTGAGGTTGGGTCACGATCGGTAAACAAATCCTCTAAAACCGCCAAGGATAGATCGATGTCCCCCGCTTCCCCTGGGGTGACAGGCCCCGATCGGGCAGGCCCCAGGGGAAGATCGCTGGTTGCCGCTGGGGTCACCTCAGTCACATCGCCCAGTCCCCCAAACAGGTCGGCGGCCAAATCCTCAACACTCAGATCAGGCACCTTCGGTTCAGCCATTTGGGACGTAAGATCGCGCGATCCGCTCGCGATCTCGTTAGTCGCCAGTTCGTCCGCCGGTGCGTCCAAACGACTGGTCCAATCGGCCAGGGGATCTGGTACAAGGGTAGCCTCTGGGGTGCGCATGACGGGCGTAAGGGGCGGGAGCACAGCGGCACCAAATTCACCCGACTCCAAACTAAACAGATCCTCGCTCAACTGTTGCAGGGTATTGTCATCCACTTGTAGGGTTTCAAGACTGGCCGTGGGTTGCAGCGCCTCGTCAGTCAAGAGGTCCTCCTCCGGGGCAGCGGCATCAAAGCTTTCTTCCAGGCCAGCCCCAGTCGCGATACCTTCACCCACAGGTCCCCCGGCGGGTGGCGCTTCTCCCGACTCTAGGCCCGCTAGCAGGTCAGCCAAATCCGCAGCCGGAGCCGTCGGTTCCCCTAACTCCGCCGCTAAGGCCCCCAGGTTAAAGGGATCGGCATCTAAGTCGGGCAGATCGGGGGTGACGGTCCTAGCCGCTGGAGACAGGTCGCGCTGGGGTGGGGTGAGGGGAATGTCGGGGCGATCGTTGAGGCCAGCCCCCTCACCGCTGGCTTCACCCAGGGCCAAATCTTCCAGGGTGAGGGCCTCTAGCCCTAGCATGTCCTCCTCACTAGGCAATGTCGTGGACTGATCAACGCCAGCCGCAGGGGCACTAGCCGCCGTTTCATCCGGGAAGAAAAAGTCCGCCAGGGAACTCGGTACGTCAGCCAGATCAATCCCCAAATCCGCCATCGCATCTAGACCACCTGCCAGGTCCTCTGCTGTTGCCGGCGGCAAACGGTCATCCAGGAATGCCCCGGTATCTAGTTCAAAGCTATCGGGGTGGATGGTGGCATCGATCTCGCCAAAGAGGTTGGC
>JBBILC010000035.1:15497-37614 GCA_037445115.1 Coleofasciculaceae cyanobacterium bin_20 | reverse complement strand
CTCTGGCAGGCGGGACGCCTACCCCACAAGCGATTTGCTCAATGGCTGATTGTTGAGTATTAGTCTCTGGCAGGCGGGACGCCTACCCCACAAGCGATTTGCTCAATGGCTGACGGGTTAGGTAAGGCATCAGACAGGACACTTGATAGGAAGTTGGATAGGAGGTCAAAACTATGCAAGGTTCAACAGTTGATACCCATACCCCGATCGCAGCGAGTGGTCACGGTGCCCATGAGGGCGAACATCCTGACTACCGGCGACTGGGCTTATTAATTTTTCTTGTCTCGGAATCCCTCATGTTTGGGGGCCTATTTGCAACCTATTTAATTCTGCGTAGTGACGCCATCAATTGGCCACCAGAAGGAGTGGAGGTGGAGCTACTCTTACCAGCGATTAATACCATCATTCTGGTGTCGAGTAGTTTTGTGATTCACCAAGGGGATGCAGCGATTAAAAAGGGTGAAGTCGGTGGCCTCCGGCTCTGGTTTTTGCTAACCGCTGCGATGGGCGCGATCTTCTTGGCCGGTCAAGCCTATGAATACCTCACCTTGGGCTATGGTCTTAGTAGCAATATCTTTGCTAATTGTTTCTATTTGATGACGGGGTTTCATGGCCTGCATGTGCTGATCGGCATCTTATTGATTCTAGGCGTTGTGTGGCGATCGCGGCGTCCGGGTCATTACGATGCAACGAAGCATACGGGGGCAGAGATGGCCGAAATCTATTGGCACTTTGTTGATATTATCTGGATCATTCTATTTGGCCTGCTCTATATCCTGACCCTGTTCTAAGCAGGAAGTGGCACGAGCAGGATACGGGTAGTAGGCACGACTAAAGTCGTCACGACAAACTTTGGTAAGGTGTCTGACGCTCTTGAGTGCCCCAATCCTTTTATCCATTGATTGCAACGTTGATCTGCCTAACCGTACTCCCCAGAACACGCATCTACCCGTGAGGGTCGTTATACTGAACGATACAGGCTGCTGGTGTCGGTCTGCATCCCATCGGCTCAAATGGTAGAGACTGCGCGTGAATACACATTCTGAGGTGCAACGCCGCAGCCGTCCTCACTTTGATCGCCAACTACGGCGACTACAGCAGGATGTGCTGCGCATGGGAGCATTGGTCGAGAATTCCTGTTGGTTAGCCCGACAGGCCCTCTTTGAACGTGATCTCCCTGCCGCCGACGCGATCGCCCGTCAGGACAAACAAATCGATCAGTTTTACCGCCAGATCGAACTGGATTGCGTCAGCATCATGGCCCTGCAATCCCCCGTTACCCAAGATCTGCGGCTAGTCAGTGCCATTATGCAACTGGTGCGCGATCTTGAACGCATTGGGGACTATGCCAAAGACTTGGGTGAAGTGGCCGTCAAGTTATTCCCTTATCCGCCCCATAGCTGTCTGCCCCAGGTCCAGATCATGCTCGATCGTTGTCGGGCCATGTTAGCCCTAAGTCTAGCCGCCCTATCGGATCTGGATGCCCAGTCGGGCCTGGATATGAAGGCGAGGGATGACACCGTTGATGACGACTACGATCGCCTCTACCAACTTTTGGCGCTTCAATACGATGTTCCTGGTGCCATTGAACCCATCGTGTTGCTGGTGTTGACGATTCGTTATTTAGAACGCATGGCCGATCACGCTACCAATATTGGGGGGCGGGTTGCCTATATTGTGACTGGCCAACGGAATTAGGGTTGCAACGATCGCTGGACAATCTCCTTGGCCGATCGGGTCCATTCACCGTTATTTGCCGGGTCTCGGCACCCCTAGTGCCCTGTCAGGCGAGTTGCAGATAAAGTTTCGCAAGGTTCGTAGTAACGACTTTAGTCGTTGCTCGCTAAAGCCAGCACGACAAACCTTGCAGAATTTACTTTTCGAGCTACTAGAGCGTTAAGCCGCCATCCGTAAACATTTGAGCCAGATCTTTCCCCATGAGTTGATCCTGACAGAGCAGGCTGAGACAGCGCTTGGCAAACCCTTCATCTTTTTGGATTTTATCGATCAGGAATTGCTTTACGGAATCCGGGTTAATAGCCTTGGGCGCATAGAGTTTTTCCACCTCCGACAGAATCCGGGTGAGGAATGGATCTTGGGTGCCCACCTCATCTTCGTAAATGACCTCTTTACTCACCCATTCCCAATCAACCCGCTGAATCCAAAACTTTTCCTCTGTATAGATCGAGTTCACATTCAGCGTCAGATCGTCTGTCACCCACCAGTAGGTTTCCGAGTCGTCAAAAATGGCCCCGTCAACACTGTTGGGCAAGCCCACATGGCGACCAGAAAACGTCCGAATATTCACATTGGCATTGGCCGTGGTGCGATAGGCCAACTTGAGCCGTAGATACAAGCCCTCGGCCTCGTACTTATTTTTCCGAGGTAGCAATGAGAAGAAGCTAACGGCTGCCCCTGCGCCGTAAATTTCAATTAACCCCTGCCAGCGATCGAGGTACCAGTTATCCCCATAAATGGCTGCATCCACGGCCCACGCCGTCCCACTTTGGCCCAACACATCCGGAACTTCCGCAAAATAGGGACGCGGCATAACGGTCTTACGGACGCGGGGGAAAAATTCTCTTTGGACTTCCATTGAATACCTGCGATGGCTGAAAACTTGCTTACCACAATTGTATCGACTTGCGAGACCGAAAAAAGCGCGGTTTGTCGGGATGCCTGCCCGCACCGATCCCGATCGCAGCTAGGATCACTCAGGTCGCCATCAGGGCCGTAATGACCGCCTGGGCGATCGTTTCGGTTCCGTCCTGGGTGATCGCGTCGCGCCCCAAACGCGGGGGGTGGGGCGGTTCGTGCAAAAAGGCCCAGTTACCCTGGTTGAAGGCCGCTGGCGTGAGGATTTGGTGCTCGGCATAATCCTGAATCCCGTTGATCAGGAGCGCCGCCTCGGCAAAGTCATCGCGGGTGAGGGTGACGATCGGGACCGACAGCCGACAGGCTTCGGCAAAGGTACTAAATCCCGGTTTCGACACCACCCGGCCACACAAGGGCATGAGGTCCACCGGACGCAAACGCCGAAGATCAACCCCATTGGCCCGCACTTGGATCGCGGGTCCCTGCACTGAAATCAGATTGGGCAGGGCTGGCGCTTGGGCATCAAAGGTTAAAAATTGCCAGTCCGGGAACGCCGCTAACCCAGCATAGGGAATGTCTTGCAACCCTAAACCGCCAAAGGTCAGCAGTACCGTCCGTTCCGGTGGAGCCTTTAGCCCTAGTAACCGTCGCAGAACATCCAGGTCATAGCGTGGGGTTCCGCCCGTCAGGCCCACATCCGTAATCTGGGGAAACGCCGCCATCGCTTCGTGAAAGGGCAGGCGAAACAGGCGATCACACTGCTGGTAACACCCCGCTATCCAGTCCGCGATCGCGCTAAACCCGGCCCCCCAATCGCGATAGATAAAGTCCCAACCAAAATTACTCATCATCCAGCACGGAATGCCCGCCCGCTGGGCAATGACCGCCGCTAGGGGGGGGATATCCGCCAACACCAGGCGAACCCGATTCTGCTCAATAAACCCCACTTCCGCCGCCACGATCGCCGCCTCACGGGCACGAATCGCCGCCAGCTTGGCCAGGGTAGCCGCCTTATCCATTGTCAAGCTATCCGTCTGCACGACGCCAATATCAAAACTGCGGGGACGGTGGATAAAGTGCTCGGTCAGAGAGGACTCCAAAAGCCAACGGGGTGCTGTCGTCACCAGGATTGGCAGGATCTCCGGGCAACGGGCCTGAATCGCTGCTACCACCGACAGAGTACGGGTGACATGACCAAACCCATGATTTGTAATCGCCACATACAGTGTTGGCCGCGCCTTGACCATAGAATCATTCCCTCTAAAATCATTACAATAAAAACAACTTTCTAAACATTACTTAATGGTTTGGGTTTAGGCCATGACGCAACTTTGTGTTGAGACTGTGACGGGAAATTATTGCACCTGGCGTGGCCAAAGGCTCTACTACGTTCAAGCCGGGACTCCCCAGTCCCCGCACCCGCCCTTGCTGTTGGTGCATGGCTTTGGTGCCTCAACTGATCACTGGCGTAAAACGATCGCTGGTCTCCAAGACGAGTTCGAAATCTGGGCCATTGATTTGCTGGGTTTTGGGCGATCGGCCAAACCGAACTGGTCGTATAGCGGCGACCTCTGGCGCGACCAATTGCACGACTTTATCACCGATGTGATTCGGCGGCCCGTGATCTTAGTGGGCAACTCCCTGGGGGGCTATGTCTCCCTTTGTGTAGCGGCCCAACGCCCGGAAAGTGCCTGTGGCCTAGTGCTGCTCAACAGTGCGGGTCCCTTCAGCGATAGCGAACCGACTCCGCCGCCCTCCCCCTGGCAAACCCTGCTGCGGCAAAGCCTGCGAACCTTATTCCAACAGGATTGGGTAAGTTACCTGATTTTCCAATACACGCGGCGACGATCGACCATCCGCAAAACCCTACGCAAGGTCTACGTCGATCAAACCGCTGTCACCGATCAATTGGTGGAGGATATCTATCGTCCGTCCTGCGATCGGGGCGCAGCCCAAGTCTTTGCTGCTGTCTTCCGCACCCCCCAAGGGGAGTTTGTCGATACCCTGCTCCAAGACCTGTCCCATCCCCTGCTGCTGCTGTGGGGAGACGGTGATCCCTGGATGAATGTTGCCCAGCGTAGTGCCCGCTTCCGCCAACACTACCCCCAACTCCAGGAATATTTCCTCTCGGCGGGTCACTGTCCCCACGACGAAATCCCCGATCGCGTCAACCAACACCTGCGGGATTGGGTCGTCACCTTGTCGTCACCTTGTCGAGAGCAATTATCTTAGGGGATGTTTGGCAATGCGGAGCTAGTAGGTTGGGTCAAACGCAGCGCGACTCAACAAAGCGATTGAACGGGTTGGGCCTCGCAGACTCAACACCAGCCGACAAGTCCCCAGTTTAGGCATGACAGAGCACTAGCCTTGCGGCCATTTCTTGATGGCTTACCCCTTTTGGCATTAATCCGCTACACTGGGGGCAGAAGCAGGCGGCTTGCGAGCTGTCTGGTTTACTTCATGGAAATAGATTTTCATGAGGAGTGGGTGCAGCCCACTTTTTTATTGCCCAATTCTGAGTAATGGCCCGGAATGGCCCAATTCTGAGATTGTTATTGCCCAAGTGCGATTGCCCACGGTATTGCCCAAGGGCTGTTTATTGTCCCAATTGCTTGCTCGCCCCGGAGTGGCGCTATGACCCATCCCCTCGTTCCCCAAATTCTGGCCCTCGCGACCCCGATCGCGCAAACCCTTGGCTTGGAAGTGGTCGGGGCGGTCTTCCATACCAACCAAGCGCCCCCCGTCTTGCGGGTCGATGTGCGTAATGCCCAGGGAGACACCGGGTTAGACGACTGTGAAGTCATGAGCCGTGCCTTGGAAGCTTGCCTCGATGCTGAGAATCTGCTCTCCGAACCCTACGTGCTTGAAATTTCCAGCCCTGGTCTGTCCGAGATCCTCAGCAGCGATCGCGACTTTACGTCCTTTCGGGGGTTTCCGGTACAAGTGGTGGTTGATCCCCCCCACGATGGCCAGCGCCACTGGCAAGGACGGCTCATCCGCCGCGACGAGGCTGCCGTGTACCTGAATCAACGCGGGCGCACCCTGGCCATTCCCCGTGACTGTGTTCAGCAGGTCCAACTGATCGAAGCCGAAGCGGATTAGGTCGGCGACCCAACCCCCGGTAACGCCAGGGACAGCAGGACACCTTAACTGGGGCGCATCCCGCAAGTGCCCCGATCGCCCCCTGTCCCTGTGGCTCCCGCTGGCAACGATCGATTCCACTCACAACAACAAAAAATGGAGGTTTCGCGATGTCAATGGTTGCCCTACCCGGACTCCGGGAAATGATTGAAAAAATTAGCCAGGAACGAAATCTGCCCAAACAAGCCGTCCAAGCTGCGCTGCGAGAAGCCCTGCTTAAGGGGTATGAACGCTACCGCCGCACCCAACGCATGAACGGTCCCGCCTTCGACGAAGGGCATTTTGATAACCTGGAAATTGAACTCGATATTGAAGAGGAGGGGTTTCGGGTCCTCGCGACCAAAACAATTGTGGAAACCGTCGAAATCCCGGATCACCAAATTGCCCTCCAAGAAGTGCAAGAGGTTGTCGCCGAAGCCCAACTGGGTGATACTGTTGTGCTCGATATCACGCCGGATCAAAATGAATTCGGGCGTATGGCGGCGATCCAAACCAAACAGGTTTTGGCCCAAAAGCTGCGGGATCAACAGCGCAAACTGGTCCAGGAGGAGTTCCAGGACTTGGAGGGGACCGTACTCCAGGCGCGGGTCCTGCGGTTTGAGCGCCAATCGGTGATTATGGCGATTACCAGTGGTTTTGGTCGTCCCGAAGTGGAGGCTGAACTGCCCAAACGGGAACAATTACCCAACGATAACTACCGCGCCAATGCTACCTTCCGGGTTTATCTGAAGCGGGTATGTGAGGGATCGCAACGGGGTCCCCAACTGCTCGTGTCGCGGGCGGATGCGGGCCTGGTGGTCTACCTCTTTGCCAACGAGGTGCCGGAAATTGAAGACGAAGTGGTGCGGATTGTTGCCGTTGCCCGTGAGGCCAATCCCCCCTCCCGCCACGTGGGTCCACGTACCAAAATTGCCGTTGATACCCTTGAACGGGACGTTGATCCCGTCGGGGCCTGTATTGGTGCCCGTGGCTCCCGGATTCAGGTGGTGGTCAACGAACTGCGGGGAGAAAAAATCGATGTGATTCGCTGGTCCCCTGATCCCTCAACCTATATCGCCAATGCCCTCAGCCCCGCCCGTGTGGATGAGGTGCGGCTGGTGGATGCGGAAGAACGGCAGGCCCATGTCCTGGTTCCGGAGGATCAACTGAGTTTAGCGATCGGGAAGGAAGGTCAGAATGTCCGTCTGGCGGCTCGTCTGACGGGCTGGAAGATCGATATTAAGGACACGGCCAAGTATGTCCCGGAAGCGGCGAAAGAGAGGCCCACCGCAGAGGTTGAGCCGATCACGCCCCCGCTCCCCATCCCCACAGTGGATACCCCGTCTCTCGCCGCTGTTGCCCCGGAGGGAACTGAGGGGATTGCTGTGATGGTTGAGGACGCCTAGGACGATCGCGGCTTTTGTTCCTCCCCCCTTTGTCCCGATCCTTGCTGTTGATGTCCCCTGCCTATGGCCCCCAACGATCGTCGCTGTGTCAGTTGCCGCCGGGTTGCGCCCAAATCGGCCTTGCTCCGGGTTGTCAGGATTCACCCCACACACACCGTACAATTGGATCAGGGGATGGGCCGTTCGGCCTACCTCTGTCCCACCTTGGCCTGTTTACAGGCAGCCCAAAAGCGCGATCGTCTGAGTCGGATGCTCAAAGTTAAGGTTCCTGCGTCGATCTATGAAGCCCTCTGGCACCGGGTGCGATCGTTGCCAATGGAGCTGCCCAACCCCAACAGCCCGGAGAGCCTACCACCGACCAGCCGCTAGCCGCGCCTACCGGCTAAAGTGGGGAAAAGGCGATCGGTAGGGTATGCTGAGATGTTCAGGGAATTTGAGCGGAACAATCAGGACATAAACTTAAGTTGATTAAGATGGGGGAAAGGTCAGTTTTACAATAGGAACAGTGGTCATTAACCGGATAACTAGGATTTTAGGGTTAGGATGATTCGGTCAGGACATGGTTGCTCTGGATGCTCATCAAGATGAGTAGTGACGCGAAAGGGAGACGGGATGAACAACGGCAAAGTCAGGATTTACGAACTTTCAAAGGAATTGAATTTGGACAATAAGGAGCTTTTGGCAGTCTGCGAACGGCTAGATATCGCCGTTAAGAGTCACAGTAGTACGATTAGTGAGGGGGACGCGCAGCGGATTCGTGAGGTTGCGGCGGAGATGTATCCGTCGGGCCATACGGCTGCCAAACCCAGTGCCCATCGCAAACCCGAAAATCGGTCCTTGCGCACCCCAACGCCTGCCCCGGCCAAGAAGCAGGAAATCGTGGGCTTGCGTCCAAGTCCCATCCCACCAGCGGCAAGACCGCCCCGCGAAGCATCGATCGCCACGCCCCCCCAAGGTCGTCCTGCGGCGACCCCCTCCTCCCAACTTACCCCGCCTGTTCGTCCGGCTCCGTCTTCTATGCCCAGTGCCCCTCCTCTTCCCGATGTCCGTCCGCTCCAAGCCCCGGAAACAGTTCCGGTTGAGATCCCAGTAGAGCAACCCGTTGCTATGCCACCCGCGTCGCCGCAGCCTGCTCCAGACGTTCCAGCTTCCTCGCCGAAACTAGAGCGCCCTGCCCTGCTGGGGCCACCAAGCCGGGAAGCCACCAAGCCCGCCGCTATCTCGCCCCCCTCTCCCCTAGAGGAAGTTGCCTCCCCGCCGCCTACCCCATCACCCCCCCCGGGACCCAAGCTAGACACGGCCCCTGCCCCTAAGTTGGTGGAGCGGCCTACCCTCAAGCGTCCCAAGTCCCAAACGGCTGCGCCGACGGAGGCAGCCCCTAGGGGGACCACAACGACCCTGCCCCCTAGTCGCCCGAAGGCTTCTAGCCCTCGACCAGCGGCGAAGGAGGCTGGGGGGAATAAACCCGTGGCTCCCAAAACCCAGACGATCGTTGAATTGCGCCGCCCCCAACGCCCGACCCTTGAGGCAGATAAGGACAAAGCGGCCACAGTGGAAACTAGTGATCTGGTGGCCCAGGTTGAAGAGGTGCCGATCGTTGAGTTGGTCCGTCCCACTCCACCCCGTGTCAAACGCGCCAAGCGGCGTGAGGAGGAGGAAGAAGACGAAACGCTGGAAAAGGAAAAGCCTGCTGCCAAGGGCAAGCACAAACGGCGATCGCAGACCGTGCTGGATGAGGATGAGGATGAGTTCGGCCTAGGGGAGGACAGCGAGGCCCAAGCTGCTGCCGCTGCCCAGGTGAGTCTGTCTCTGGCACGTCCGCCCAAGCCCAAATCCATGCAGCAAACCCAAGCTAAACCAGTTACCACGGCCCAGAAAACCCGTCGTCCCAGTCGCGGTGGGTCCGGTAGTGGCGGTCCTGGGTCCCGGGAACGGAACACAGAAGTGAAGCCCGAACGCCCGGAAACAGTCACTATTCAAGGCAACCTGACGGTACAGGAACTGGCCTCCCTGCTCCAGGTGCCAGAAACCGAAATCGTCAAGCGGTTGTTCTTCCAAGGGATCGCAGCGACCATTACCCAAACCCTCGATTTAGCCACGGCCCGGATGGTCGCCGACGAACTGGGGGTCCAGGTGGAAGCTGCCGTTCAGGAAGCGGCGGCTCGGAAGGTCACTGAAATGCTGGATGCTGCTGATTTGGATAGTCTCCAGCGCCGTCCGCCCGTGGTGACGATCATGGGGCACGTGGACCACGGGAAAACCACTCTCCTTGACTCGATTCGTAAGACGAAGGTTGCCCAAGGCGAAGCTGGGGGGATTACCCAGCATATTGGGGCCTACCACGTGGATGTTGAGCATGACGGGGAACAGGAACAAATTGTCTTCCTCGACACCCCTGGCCACGAAGCCTTTACAGCCATGCGGGCACGGGGGGCACGGGTGACCGATATCGCGATCCTGGTTGTGGCTGCTGATGATGGCGTCCGCCCCCAAACCATCGAAGCCTTGCGCCATGCCCAAGCCGCTGAAGTGCCCATCATTGTCGCGATTAACAAGATTGACAAGGAAGAGGCCCAGCCCGATCGCGTCAAGCAAGAGTTAACCGAGTACGGCCTTGTGGCTGAAGAATGGGGCGGCGAAACGATCATGACGCCCGTGAGTGCCCTGACCGGGACCAACCTGGATACCTTGCTGGAAATGATCCTGCTGGTGTCGGAAGTGGAGGAGTTGGTTGCCAACCCGAATCGTCCGGCCAAGGGCACGGTGATTGAAGCCCACCTGGACAAGGCCAAGGGGCCAGTGGCTACCCTTTTAGTCCAGAATGGCACTCTGCGAGTCGGTGATACCCTGGTGGCAGGCTCGGTCCTGGGTAAGGTACGGGCAATGGTGGACGATCGCGGCGAGCGGGTGAAGGAAGCCTCCCCCTCCTTTGCGGTGGAAATCCTGGGCCTGAATGAGGTGCCGGCGGCTGGGGATGAGTTCGAGGTCTTTATTGATGAGAAACAAGCCCGTTCCCTGGTGGACGAACGTCTGATCAGCCAGCGGCAGACCCGTCTGCAACAGGCCATGTCCTCCCGGCGTGTCACCCTCAATTCCCTGTCGGCCCGTGCCCAGGAAGGTGAGTTGAAGGAACTCAATCTGATCCTCAAGGCCGATGTTCAGGGTTCGGTGGAAGCGATCGTTGGGGCACTCAAGCAACTCCCCCAAAACGAGGTGCAAGTACGGCTGTTACTCGCGGCCCCCGGTGAGGTCACCGAAACTGATGTGGACCTAGCGGCAGCCAGCGGTGCAGTTATCGTGGGCTTTAATACCACCCTCGCCAGTGGGGCACGCCAAGCGGCTGATCAAGCGGGTGTCGATGTTCGGGAGTATGAAATTATTTACAAGCTCCTGGAAGATCTTCAAGGCGCAATGGAAGGCTTGCTGGAGCCGGAACTGGTGGAAGAGCCACTGGGGCAAGCCCAAGTTCGGGCTGTCTTCCCCGTGGGCCGGGGGGCCGTGGCGGGCTGCTACGTGCAATCCGGAAAACTGGTGCGCAATTGCAACATTCGGGTTCACCGTCAAGATGTGGTGGTCTACGAAGGCACCTTAGATTCGTTGCGGCGGATGAAGGAGGATGTCAAGGAAGTGAATTCCGGTTACGAGTGCGGGATCGGGGTTGATAACTTTAGCACCTGGGCAGAAAACGATCGCGTTGAAGCTTTCCGCATGGTCACCAAGCGACGCACCCTGTCGGGCTGACGTTGCACTCCGGGAGGTTCGACAACCCTCACCCCAACCCCTCTCCCTCAGGGAGAGGGGCCTAAAACCTTAATTCTTCTTCTCCGTAAGCTTTCGTGCCCAACATGGGCGCAGGGGCTGGAAGGTGAGGGCAATGACCCAGTTATCGAACTTTTGTCATCGATGGCTCCCGATCGAGCATAGACTCAGGGGGCCATTTTTTTTAATAGAGCGATGCCGTTCTCGCGTCCGGGTGGGTTGGGCCTAATCCGTCAGTAAGACCTGCCCTTGGTAGCCCGTGACAATGCGTGTCCCATCTTTGAGAATATGAATTTCCACCTGGTCACTGGCCCAACTTTGGCAGTTTTCTAGGTCTGGGTTGAAAATATGTACCCGTTGATTACGAGAAGAAACCAGGGACGTGGGGGAGTGAATCGCTTGGGCCTGAAGATAGGGGCCATCGACCAAAATATCCAGTTCGTCTAGTAGCGCTTGGGCACCGGGAGGGGCCTGGGGCGATCGTAATTGCTCGAGTGTAAAGCCAGTGAAGGACATCACCGTTAATCCCTGGGCTTTGAGCAGCCGCGCCAGGGTTGCCAGGGCTGGGGCTTGCCAAAAGGGTTCTCCACCGGAGAAGGTCACCCCTTGATTGTTGGGGTTGCTCAGGATTTTGGCAGCCAGGTCGGTCACTTCAACCAATTGGTTCACGGCAAACGCCCACGACGCCGGATTGAAGCAGCCCGGACATTCGCGGAGGCACCCTTGTACCCACACAACCGCACGGCACCCCGGTCCATTAACCTCCGACTCGTCTACATAGCCCATCAGATTGAGATAGCCAGGGGGGATCTGGGCCTGGAAATCAAGCGCAATGTTGTTAGCGGTCGGTGATGACATGGAAAACCTCGCACACAGCAGTCTTGGGTGTATTCATCTGGAGTGTGGGCTTCAGCCTGCAACGACTAAAGTCACGACTACCAACGCTGCGAAACTTGATGGTGACTTTACCGCACTTCCATACCCGGTGAGGTACAGACAAGGGGCTTAAGCCCCTTGTTCGCCAGGCTGGACCGTACTTCATTAGAGAGGGAACGGCTGTATGTTTGCTGTACTAGGGCATTATATAGAATGAGTCTCTAACAAAACGTTGTCTGGAATAGGGGTCGATGCAGGGCTAACTACTGACTCTCTCCGCTGAGATAGCCTAGGGCAATTCCAGTTGGGTATCATGAAAATTCGCACCATAAATCACGGCGTTATCCAGATTGGAGCCAATCAGTGTCGCTCCCCGGAGGTTCGCGTGATAAAGCTGCGTATTGGTAAAGTCAACATTAACCAGGGTGCTATAGCTGAGACTGGCATTGGTTAACCAGGCTTGATTCAAGCGTGCCCCAGTTAAATCGGCTCCCGTGAGATCCGCTCCTTCCAGGTTGGCTTCCCGGAGGTCCGCTCCTGTCAAGTTCGCCGATCGCAGATCTGCGCCAATCAAATGGGCACCCTGGAGGTTAGCATCGGTCAGATCACAGGCAGGGCAGGTCCCTGTCTGCAACAGTTGCTCGACCTGGGCCGGGTCAGCCGCACGCACAGATGCCATGAGTGCCAAACTCACCCCTACGGCTGTTGCTGCTAAGAATGTTAAGCGCATAGTTGCCTCCTTCAACAGCCTGAATTATCATCGGGTTCTATCTAATAGTGTGCCCGATTTCCAAGGAGACAACGTCCTTCTGATGGATGATCTTAACGGTTGATCAGTTTCGTGATGATTGACTTTAAAATACCTAAAAAAATATTAACTTGGGTGGATTTTTGTAGCCTTTCCTAAAGCTCTCTCGCTTCCTTACCCGCTTAAACCCAGTAAACTCTCAACCCAGTCACCTCGCAGCTAGCCAGCGTCTTTGCTAGATAAAAAAAGGGTAGGCAGTACCCACCCTCTAGCTTTATGACTCAAGGTCATCTCGGGAGGATCGATCGTCGTTACCAACTACCGTCATCCCTGAGCATCCCTAGCGCTGCCGAATGGGCGTCCCGCAGGGATAGGTGGCAACAGGGATCGGTTTAGGCGCAGTATCCGGCACCCGCACAGGGGCGATCGTTGCGGTTTCGGCTTGCATCAGCCGCTGGGCCGCTTGATAGTCCCGTTGGAGGGTGGCCACCAATTCCGCCCGTCGATCGTAGAGGCGCTTCAGGGGACGCGGTTGGCACTGCTGCATCGTGTAGGCGCAGATGATGGGCAGCGCGATCGTGCTGTCGGTATAGCAAACAATCGTATTGGGCAACTCATCCGGATCGACCTTGCCCCAACTCACCGCTTCACTGGGGGTGGCTCCGGATAGGCCCCCCGTATCAGGACGGGCATCGGTAATTTGCACAAAGTAGTCGTGGCCCCGTTCCTCTAGACCCAAGACTTCATGCAACTGGGGTTGGGTTTGCAGCAGGAAATTCTTGGGACTGCCGCCGCCAATAATCACCGCTGCGCTCTTGCCCTCAACGCCAGGGATCTCCGCAGTCCGTGCGCCATAGACGATCGCGGCTGTTTCGTTCACATCCAGCGAAGGATCAAGAACTAACTGCGATCCCTCTAGGGCGAGGGCGGCCACATTCATCCCGATCGAGCTATCCCCTGGGGAGGAGGTATAGATGGGAACCCCACACTCATAGGCTGTGGCCAGCAGGCAGGAGTTTTGCAACCCTAGGCGCTGCTCAACTTCCCGGACATAGCGGCCAAGCAGATAATGGAACTCGGCGGTGCTCATGCGCTTTTGGAACGGCTCCGATCGCAGTAGTTCCCGCAGGAACGCATCGGTTTCCAACAGCACGTCGTAGTCAAACACGATGTCATAGATCCGAATCCGCCCTTCCTGCCGCAGTTTGACATCATCGGCAAAGGGACTCCCGGCATACAGGTTCATGCCCAGCCCGTAGTGCAGATCGTGGTACAGATTGGCTCCTGTGCTGATAATCCAGTCCACAAAGCCGTGGCGAATCAACGGGGCCAGGACGCCCACGCCAAAGCCGGCTGGGGTCATTGCGCCCGATAAACTCAGTCCCACCGTCACGCCGGGTTGCATCACCTGCCGGGTCAAAAGGTGACAAATCTCGCGCAACCGAGCCGAGTTATAGGCGGTGAAGTAGCCATCAATCAGATCCGTAATGCCAATGCTGTTGGGCATGGGAGCCGGGGCAATCTTGTAATTCAGCGTTTTCGACATGATTCACACTCCCGTGTCGATGAAGGGCGTACTGGGTGAAGAAATGTAAAGTTGCTACGGACGAGACTTGCTATGGGGGGCGGCCATCAGGGTAACGCGCCCAGCGATACGCCACCGGTATCGCGCAGCGATCGCGATCGCATCCCCCTCGGTCCCCCAGGCCGACGAATACGGCGCTGGGCGATCGTGAGAGCCACAGGGATACGAAAGGCGAACCGCGACGGGGGCACACACAAACCGTGTTTCCCCATTGCTCAGGCGGGTTATTAAGCAAAGCTCATCCTGTTGATCGACCGAGTTCGCAATCTCAGGGCCAGACATGAAGGGAGAACGGCACAGGGCCGTTGACGACCGTCGGCGCAGAGTTGGGCGAACCTAGCAGTTACAGGCCGATCACATCATACTAGGCGCTTCACAGCGATCGACCCACGACAGGGCTGGGTCACACTGGCGCTTCCGCTTTAGTTTCATTTCTAGGTACCACAAGAGTTGCCAGGGGTACCATACAAAGCAGATGTTGTTCAAGGCGTTAGTCACAGGAACAATGCACACCCCCCACTCTAGCACCTCTGGGTGTGGGCAGTGATACGGATTCGCAAAAAGTAGCACGGGAAAATTTTGAGCAAAAAGGTGTGGCATCTAGGCAAGGGCGATCATCTTCTGCTATAGTGGAAGACCGAATGCGGACGCATAGCTCAGTTGGTTAGAGCGCCACGTTGACATCGTGGAGGCCACTGGTTCGAGTCCAGTTGTGTCCATCCAGGTTTCAGTCCCCAACCCCTTACGTCGTAACAGGTTGACGGGTTTCTAGTATAGGCATACTTTCTGGCTAGTTACCTAAACGCTGTTTTTGACTATGAGATTAACTTTGGACTACTGCTGTCTAGTAAGTCCAGTCGTGAATAAACCTGGTAGAGCTAAGAAGGGTACAGTTAGTGTAGAGGTATTCCAGAGTAGGTTAAGAGTAGCCACTCCGATTCTTGATGAGGGTATACATTACCAGGGTTGCCTCGCGATCGCGTGACATGATGGAGAACAGCGCATTACGCACCTCCGTAGCCCGTGGACCCTCATCGCTTTCCTCCCAGCCAGCAGGGACCGCCTCGCGTATTACCTGATCGATTACGAGAACGAGCACGGCCTTCGCCTCAGCCTCCTTTCGCAATAAGCTGCCGATATCTCGTGAATGTTCGTTTTGATATCTTTTGATGTCTTTGGGTATCCTTATTGCTAATTTTGTCTAGACGATGAGCCAGCATGAGGATAATTCTTTCTAATTCATCCAAGGTTGGGGCGCCTTCGCTAACGACTTGACGCAGTTCTTGCTCAACGAATTCTGGGAGCATTCTCACCACTGGGAGATATGCCATTGTTAATTCCAGTTGGAGATTTTCTGCGACTAGGGGAATGAGCCAGTGCTGTTCTCACCAAGCGCGTAAAATTTTCTGGAGTTCTGATCCTGCCCGTTCGAGTCAACCTAACATCTGGAACATTGTCTTATCCGAGTCTTATCCGAAAATGGCGGATTTGCCACCACGAAGGGCAAGGTTGCAAACCCTCATGCTGCCGTAGCCACCGCCGCGACACCAAACTTCTCCCAAAACCCTATCCAGGCAGCCTCCTGAGTTTCCGAGCAAGCCTAGGGAAGATTACGGAACCTTTCGACAAAGCCACCGTCTGAGCCGCCTAAGCTACGTGCCTTTACGGAGACGAGAAACTGATGCTGACCAAAATTGGTGTACTCGGTGTGCTAAGTACGGCCATGTTAGGGGTAGCTCCCCTGCCAAGCTGGGCCGGTTCAAACAATAACCCGGTGGCCACGGTCCAAAATGCCAGCCAGCAGGCTACTGTCACGGGGGACAATAACCAGGTGATCCAGGTGATTAACCAGGTGAATGTCAATCACCCCGGCCAAGGCAACCTCAAGCGTGCCCTCAATAATACGGGGAGGGTGCAGGATGCCGCCCAAGGAGCCACAGTCAACGGCCAGAGCAACCAGGCGGTCCAGACGACGACGCAGGTCAATCAACGTGTCCAGGGCAATGCCCAGGGACGGGGCAACGATCGCGCGGTTGGTAACCAGGGTAAGGGTCATGCCTGGGGCCGCGATCGCAATCCGTAAAGCCAATGGCTTATCCCCTGCGGCATGGTCCTACAGCTGTTCCCTCTCTAATGAAGTACTGTCAAGCCTTTTGAACAAGGGGCTTAAGCCCCTTGTCTGTACCTCACCAAGGATAGAAGTGCTGTAGTGATCTCCCTGGATAAGATTTTTGAACAAAACGAGATTTTTGAGGCGATCGTCATTTCCAGCATCAACCTTTAGCAGGTAATAGAAGGAGACAGGATCGTAATCTAACAGCCATTCTTAAAGTTGAATAAATTGATTAAGAATCTGCCAATTGATTCTCAATTTTTCATGCTTTAGAATCGTTGATTTCAGATCAATATCTCCTTAATATAGCAGTAGTCACGCTCGTTAGGACAGTGCAAAGGCTGTGATCAACAAGGGGCTTAAGCCCCTTGTCCTAACCTGAATGACTATGGCTATATATAGAGTAAATCAGCTTCAAAAAATCTCAAAAAAATCACAAATCTGGGAACCTAAACTCAAAATCAACGTCAAAGTAAGCATGAGCGGACAATACTAGTTCGGCTAGTAAAATCGAGGTACCTCCTGCGAATGCTCATCCTTAACTTCGACTGTTTTGTTTTCAGGGTTTATTCACTCCCACCTTTGACCAACAGTCGTAGTTTTCATCGAGAGACCGGTTCCTTCCGGAAACTTTTTTCACTGTTCTCAAAGAACTACTCACTGAAACAACACAACTTCTAAGGAGAAAAAAATGCTGAAGCGAGCTTATGCCTTGGGTCTGTTGAGCCTCACCTCTTTGGGGATGATTTCATTGCCTGCTTTTGCCGATACGGCAGTGATTCAGCGCAATACCCAGGATCTCTATATTGAAGGCCAACGGAACACCGCTGTGCAAGACAGCCAGCAGATTAACATCAACCGGCAAACCAATGTTCGCCATCGGGACGCCAATGTCGGTGTAGTTCAAGACTCCTATCAGGGCGCAACCGTGGTCGGCAAAGATAATGCCGCCTATCAGGGTAGCACGCAGATCAATGTGAACGATGAACGCCGCAGTCCTGATAACAAGAAGCCTCATCCAGGCCGGGGTCGCGGACGCGATGGCATCTCGATCCAGCAAAGGTAAGCAACTTTCACCTAGCTTCAAGGAGGATGTATCCCTTGGAGCTAGTTTTGCTTGTATAAGCAGTGCCTAACATCGTTTTTTAGGTGGAATAGAAGCGCAGATCTGCCCAAGACGGATCTGTGTTTTTCCTATTACTACGTGATGTTTGTAAACGGAGTCAAGGCTCATGAACAGTAAATGCGTGAAGGCGTTGCACGTGATGCCGTTGTTGGTATTTTCTACTTTTCTGCTGCTGCCCAAGGTGGCGTTGGCGGAAACTCTTGAGGTGCGATCGGGCAATATGAGGATAAGCATTGTCGATGATGGTCAGGTGCAGATCAATGGTGATCAACTGCACGTGCAGACCCCAGGCTATTCCTTCCCGCGATCGCCCTACCTCGATCGCGGCTATAGCTATCGACGCCCGGATCTATCGGTATTTCGCCGGACTTGTAATGCTCAGGCGGATACCCAGAAGCAGGTGTATACCCAGCGATCGTCCGATGGTTCTCTCTATCAACGTAGCACAGTCGTCACTCAGGTCTGTCGTTAAATGCGTCCCTGGGGAATGACTTCGCATGATGCGATAGAGATAGCAGGTTAAAAAAGAAACGGTGGGGTAGGCATCCTGCCTGCGACTGCAACAAGGCATCCTGCCTGTGCGATTGAGACCGTCGCGATGGCTACTATCCCACGTTTAATGAAGCTCTGCCTGCCAACGGAGAACAGCCTGCTGTAATTCAGTACGATTTTGCAAGTGCTCGTCGGTGGATGCCTGTTGCCAATATTCAATACATTTATGAATAGACTCAACTGCCTGCTTCAGCAAATGTATATCAGGATGCTGCTCGAAAGGGTGGCGAAAACTGCGTCCCAAAAGTGCTAGGCTTGAACCCAATCGGACCTGTTCCGCAATGATGTAAGCAGGGTTGATGGGCAGATGGGTTATTGTAGGAGAGGTAACACCACCAAACCCAAAGCGGATGCCTGCTTGGCGAATCTTTCTAGAAGGATCATCTAATAAACCTAAACAAAGGATTTCAAAAATAATATCTAACCCAAGGCTTAATCGTAGATCGTTCAGGCCAATATGAATCTCATCTATTCCTGGTACTTGTAAAATTGAATCGAGGTTTTCCAAGGCAGTTTTGTTCTCCAACAAAAGTGAAGTACGAGCACGTCCTCGAACCTGGTCTACAAACTGCTGCACTTGGGAGGCAGTTTCAAACATGGGTAGCATGATGATATCTACCCCATAGGTAAGGATTCTTTCAATTTCCGTTTGACTATGCTCGTGAAGTGGATTAATGCGTACCATTAGCGAAGCATCGACTAGTAGTTCTCGTAGAATCTGCACATCTTGCTCACGGTGCTCCGACAGGAATAAGTTTTGCCCTGCCTGACGTTGGGACTTACCTAACCTCTCCAGGTCAACCATAATGCGATCGATCCCGACAATTTGGGCAAGATGTGCCAATTTATAGTCAGCCGTTATCAAACACAGATCAATAGCATTACCATTAGATACAAATTTATTTCTATGGAACATTGTTACTCACAATATTTTGCTCTAAGAATTACCATAAAAGAATTTTTGACAATATTGAAAGGCATTCTGACTGACATAAGGTTCAGATCGAGTTATTAAATCGGCAAATAATTTTTTAGTCAACTCTTTGGCTGATTTACTATGTCTAGCAATTTCTAATTCATTGGCAATAGTCAATTCCAAAAGGTCACAAAGCAGTCGATGTTCTAATTTTTTTGTTTTATGCAAGAAACGATCTAGAAAGAGCACTGGTTCCTCTCTACCAATTCGTGAATATAAATGATGACGATCACACGCTGAAAAATGATAAACAATACTTTCAGCTTCTATCCCAATAATCTGAATAATCAGATCACGTTGATCGAGTGTAACAAGCTGATGCTGATAGCCGTGGGTACTATAAACTGCATGATAAAGACCTGCGACACAAAGTTCCTGGCGATTGCCCCAGGTCTTTAGATATTGATAAGTACCCTCTAAATGAGCGATGAGACTTCCATTAACATGTCCTAACGTCTTTGCCCCAAGAGCTTCTAATGACTGGAACAAGACATTATAATTATCTAGATCGTATGAATAGGTTTGCGAGTTCATTATGGTGATGACCATGAATAAGGAATAAATTCCGAGTCAGGTGGTAGACGATCCTCATCGGGTTTTTCAAAGATAAAAGGCTGAGAGTTAATATGAAGAAGTAATGCGGGTTGTCTTCCATCTGCCCGAAAACCATGCCAAACCCCGGGTGGGATCTGGATTAATCTAGGCTCAGTTGCTTCAAGTACCATCACATCAATCTTACTATAAGATGATGAATTCTCGCGTGCATCGTACAGAACCAGCTTAATACTCCCAGCAATAATAATAATTTGATCGACTTGCTGATAGTGTTTGTACCAAGCTTTAACTATACCAGGATAGGTAGATGTCACGTACGCTTGACCAAAGCCCGGAAAATTTGGATCATCTCGTCGCTGTATTTCCGTTAACCATCCTCGCTCATTCGAGACCATTTTGAGCGGTAGTATTTTGACACCTTGAATAGGAGAACTTGCTGGCAGCATAGTTGCTTAGACTAAGGAATAACTTCAACAGCATTATTATTGACATGGATAAAATCATTTTCTGTTGTTTCGCGATCCCAAAGATACTGACGTCCCCATTTCATCTCAATATCCAGTGGTTTCAATCCTATTTTCAATGCAGCATGACGTTTTAGAAGATAATCCAATCCCAGATATTTATAGTGCAATAATTTGACTTCGGTAGCTTCTGGATAAATAACTTGACCTTTAGGAGAGGCTGTATGTCTCCCAACGGTATAGTTAATCTCCTCAATTAAATTTGGATTAAAAATTACTACTTTGTTCATTAGTCCCCAAGGCATCCCTCTCGTGATGGCATTGCAGAGTAGACCATCCGTGGTAGGAAAACTTTCTGAGATCATTTGATACCCTTGAGCGGAAATAATCGTAATACCCTGTGAATAGCAATGTTGTAGATAATTTTCTAAGTCTGGATGATACACATGTTCATCTATGTTGCAAATAATTACCCAATCAGCTTTCCCTCTGCTCTGCTTCCAAGCCTGATTCGCCATTTTTTGGCTGTTTAGTACAAATGAATATCCTTCATTGACAAAAGGTTGAATAGTCACATTATCATAACTACTTAAAATTTCTAGAGAACCGTCAGTTGATCCGTCATCATAAATAAAGAATTTTTCTGCGATCGGTTGATAATGACGCAGATAATAGGGCAACATACTTACCTCATTCCAGCACAAAGAATATACGTGAACTTTCACAATTCTTGCACCTCCTCATGAATTTGATATCATAGTCGACCAATGCATAACGAAAAAACATAAAAAAATCTTAACCTTAATACAGAACTTCCATACTTGGTGAGGTACAGACAAGGGGCTTAAGCCCCTTGTTCGCAAGGCTTGACCGTACTTCATTAGAGAGGGAACGGCTGTATCGAAAAAAGCAGTACTAGCTCGGCTTCTCTGGTTACTTGCTGAAAAGGACGGAATTCATACAGTTTTCGCTATGTTAAGTGATTAAAAGACTTGTCCTAGCTAAGCCACGGACCATAAGCTATAACCTATCACGATATATTCAGAATAGCCTATTTTTTTTCTGTGTCAAGCACCTAGAAACCTTATTTCGAAAGAGTCCTAGTGGCTCGAAAAGTAAATTCTGCAACGCTCGTAGTGCTGGCTTTAGCCTGCAACGACTAAAGTCGTTACTACCAACGTTGCGAAACTTTGTGTTTGCTGTATTAGTCTCAGTAGATCGCAAATTGGATGTGGGATAGCCATCTCGGCTACCTCAATGACAAACCGTCTCGGCTGTCTCATGGGCAGGCAGGATGCCTACTCCACAATTGTTTTTCGCGCTACTGCTTAAGCCTGGGGAAGATTATGGAACTTTTCGCTAAGACTGTCGTCCTATTCGCCTAAGCCACACAAGCAGAAAAGAATACTGACGTGATCTTATGCTTTGGAACTATTGATTCTGTCTACTCCCCTTACCCATTCGCGAGGAAACTATGAAGATAAAGCGCACGATCGGCTCCCTGAGCTTCCTATCAATAGCAACCCTATTGGCCCTAGCCGTACCGGAAAGTCGCCCTGTCGCCGCGCAATGTGTAATCGCTGATGTGGCCGTGCAAACCGCGATCACGGGTTCACAAAAACCGGCCAAACAATCGAATCAGGTCACAATGGAACGCCGTGGCTCCTGTAGCGGTAACAGTAGTGTCAGCGTTGGCCAGCAAGTGCAGGTAGGCGGCACGGGCCAAGTGGTCCAGCAACGCCAAAGCCATCACCGCATTGAAGGGACCTCCCGCAATGAAGCGGGGGTGCAGGGTCCTACCGTTGCGATTCCAGTCCAGGTTCAGGTTGATGTGTATAATGCCGCCGATCGCCTTCAGCAACCTTAATTTCTAGTCGTTTATCAGGCTGAATGTAGTAGGTTGGGTCAAACACAGTAGAACCCAACAGAAGCCTTACCGGTATTGGGTCCCGTGACCTCAACTCAACCTACTTAATGTAGTGTTTTGGGTGGGTGCTTGCCAACTAGCAGAAGTTCCCGCCTAAGGTGATTACTGCCCGATCCCTTTTTTGGCTATTGCCTAGGATGCGATCGCCCCGATGCCTCCCGATCAAGTTGGGTAAGCACGATCGCGATCAAAAGCAAGACAATCGCCACCATGCGGGCACGGCTGATCGGCTGCGGCACCACCCCCAACCACCCCCAGCTATCGATCAACAGCGACATACACATCTGACTCAAGACGATCGCCAGCGTGGTCGCC
>JBBILC010000035.1:6122-15487 GCA_037445115.1 Coleofasciculaceae cyanobacterium bin_20 | reverse complement strand
TTAGCCCTAAACGGGGAACGATAATCGTGTTCAAACTGACGAACAGGGCACCGATCACCCCCCCACTAAAGGCCCACCACGGGACAGCCGCTAGGTTCACGGAAGCGGGAATGGGGACAATTCGTAGCGTGATGAGGAGCGTAAGGACAGTAAACCCAACAATAAAGTTGACGATCGTCGTCGCGATCGGGGAACCGAGGGTTTTGCGTAACCGGGCATTGGCCGCCACCCCGATCGTTGAAAGACCGCCAGCGGAACCTGCCCCCAGTAATGCTAATAAGATTTCCATCATTGATGCCTTGATAATCTTGGGTAATACCTGGGTGATACCGGCTACTGACTCGCTAGGGGTGTGCCAGAAACCAGAGGGCCACGATCAATAATCCGAGGGCGACCTGACGGTGGGGCGTTAACCGCCGCCGATTGACGCCTAACCAACCAAAGTGATCGGTCACCAGACCCGCGATCGTTTGTCCGCAGACAATAAATCCCAGGGTGAGCGTCGGTCCCAACAGCGAGGTAAAGTAGGCACTTGCCATGACATAACACGCCCCCATCAAGCCACCAATCAAACTCCAGCGGGGGGCTTGCCCGATTGCCGACCACTGGATCTGACCCGGTTTACCCGTCGCCAGGAATCCCATCAGCACCAGAAACCCGACCAGGTAAGACACATCAGCAGCTAAGGGAACCGAACCCAGGGAGCGGGCGAGTTGGGCATTGCTGCTGGCATGGATCGGCAAGAACATCCCACACAGAAAGGCTAAGAATAGGTACAAGCAAGGTTGACACTGCCAGAAAGAAAAACGAAATCGACGTAAAATCAGTGCAGTCATGACAACCCCTCATCAAGGTAATTAGCCCCCATTGGGAGCATAGAAATCCAATTGGCCATAGCCCAGGAAAATGCCAGTGCCATCATCGCCAGTGGCATAGGCGGTAACCCCAAACAGGTAGATACCCGCGATCGTCGGATTCCGTTTGGGGGTAAGGGTGATCGTCACGGTTTCGCCCGGTTGGACGGGATGGTGCAGTTCTAGGGTGAAGTCCCCCGTTTCCGGTTGCGGCCCCCCTTGGCTGACCAGGGGAATTTCCGTTTGGGCATCCCCGACAAATATGCGGGTTTGCTGCGGCTGAAAGGCAACGACTTCCAGGTTTTGGGGCTGGGAAATCTTAATGGCTTGTAGGGGCGCACCTGCATCCGCCGGCACCGTAATCACCAGTTGATAGGTGCTCATGCCGATACTCGTTTGGGCCGAGGTACTCTGGAGGCGCACCAGTTGCGGGGCGCGATCGAAACGACGCAGGGCCGCCGGACTGGCCAGAACCGGCAGGGTTAGTAAAACGAGGGAGCCGGATAAGAGCGTGCTGGCTAACACTCTCCGCAGCGGCACGGTCGGGCGCTTGGCAGGCTGAAACTGAGGCGTAGTCATGGTTGTGACATCCTTTATGATGAACTTTACGCTGAAGTTTTGAAGCGTGGGAAAATTCCTGTCTGATCGAAAGCTGCTCAAGGGACGATCCCTTGGGACTGTTCGATAGCGATTAATTCAGCCGTCCCGGCATCAATCCAGCCGCCGAAAACCGGGATAGAATAGCTGGGTTTCATCAGGACTAATGAGCGTTCTCGTGTGTCTCCTAATCATGGCAAACCCCACCCCGGCTGATATCGACTGATCAGATCGCCTGATCGGGTGAATGCCTGCCCGCCCACGCCACAACGGTGATTACGATCGTGCCGGGAATATCGATGTTACTGCGATGACGACGATCGGGCGCAGGTTAACGCTCGCCCCCAGCTTGTCCCTAGTCGGGTTCCCGGTGACGCGATCAACATCACCCGTCCCTGGGCATTCACCACCCAACCCTGGGCTTCCACGAATGGTGACGCTAGGGCTTGATTGGGTATTTGGGGAGCTTTGTGTGTGGGTAACTCCTGCCTGGACTGGGTGTTAGGGCGAAGGGCTGGATGTTCCCAAGTGACCCACCCCGCGATCGCCGCCTCCGGGCTTAATGCCTGGGTTGGAGCAGCGGGCAGCCCCCCCCGTCCGGTCACAATAAACTCACTGCGTTCGGTTTCCGGGCGTGGCTCACAGGCACGGGCCACCAGCGACTCAATATCAATGACACTGCTCGGTAATTCGACTAATCCTTGACTGGGGTCAACTTCTGGGGTTTGAATCTCTACCACACCACTGAATTGGGGTCCCAGGTCGGAACTGGCGGTGATGTCACTTGCCGGCGTGAGCTGCGATCGGGCCGCTGTCCCAAAAATCCCCTGGGCGGTAATATTCACCCGACCGGCAAAATTCGCCACGGCATTGGCGGTGATATCGCTATTCTCCAATGCGGCCAGTGTTGCCGTCGTGAGGATGATATTGCCCCCCGTCGCGGTTCCTGTCGCGTTAACCGTGAGGTTGCTGCCCTGTCGCAGACGTAAATCCTGGCTGTTGATTGTTAAATTGCCCCGATCGCCCGCTGCGTTTTACGCCCGGAGGGCCGCGCCTTGACGCAATTCGATTTGGGGGGCATTGATCGTCAGGTTACCGGCTCCCCGCGATCGCTCCGTCGCACTCACCGTAATTTCTGCCCCATCCTGGAGGCGCAGTTGTCCCGTCTCGACCAGCAAATCCCCCCCCCGACCCTCGGCTGCCGTGGAAACCCCTGCTAATCCGGCCACCGCCAACAACCCACTGGGAAATTGGCCATCGGGCGTGCGTCCGATCAGGGTAATGGCTTCCCTGGCCTGCACTGTCAGGTTACCGGCGTCCCCCTGCCCTAGGGTCGAGGCTTGGCTCTCGGCCCCATTGCGAATTGTTAGGCGATCGGTCTCAATCAGTAAATTGCCGCCCTGGCCTGTGGAATTGAGATCGGTGCCCGCAAACAGACCGCTGGGAATGGGGACATCGTTATTACGCACCTGAAAACCATCGAGCAGGATGTCGCTGGCCCGTACCGTCAGGTTTCCAGCCCTCCCGGCATCAAAGGTCGTTACCGCCGCTTGGGCACCATCGCGAATGATCAGGCGATCGGCGCGAATACTCAAATTACCCCCGCTACCCGTGCCCCCCCTTGGTCCCCGTTCAACGCTAGCAAACAGACCACTGGACTGGACCCGATCGTCGGGCAACAGCAGGGCACCCGCTAGTTCCACCGTATTGGCCTCAACAGTGAGGTTTCCCCCGGTCCCAGTGCCAAAGGTTGAGGTAATCACCTGGGAACCGCCATTGATCACGAGGTGATCGGCCTGAAGGTTAACGGTGCCCCCCTGGCCGGTTTCTGTCAGGGCGGCGACAAAGGTATCCCCCGTCAGGGTAATTGTCTGGCCCCGTAGCCGGATTTCCCCTGGGGTCTGGTTGCTACTGGCGTTGACCGTTGCCCGGTTAGTGAGGGTGATGTCCTGGAAGGTGCGAACGGTGTCGTACCCCAAGGTCCAGCCCTGGGCGATCGGGGTTAACTGGACGGTACTATTGGCACCGACGCTGCCCAACTCCGCCCGTCCCCCCAGGAGAGTCATGTAGCCCCCATCAATGACCACGGGACCGCCCACCAGCGCCAGGGTGCGATCGGGTTGCCCCTGTAACCCCTCAATGTTGGTGGCCCCCAAAGTCCGGGATTGGTTGCGAAGTTCGCCCGGATTGCGGCCAAACTGGAGGCCGATCGGGCTACTGACGGTTAATAATGGCGTGGCTTGGGGTTGGACGGCGCTAAATTCCGTGCGATCGCCAAATTGAATGGCGTCAGCCGTGCTGGCAAGAAACGATCCCCCCAAGTTCAGGGCCGCATTGGGACCAAACAGAATCCCGGCGGGATTGAGCAAAAACAGATTGGCGCTCCCATTGGCCCGCAGTAAACCATCGATCGTCGATCGCTGTCCCCCCGTGACCCGCGAAAAAATTGTTTCGATATCGAGGGCCTGGTCAAAAAATACTTCACCCCCCGTCGGTACGGAAAACTCACGAAAGCTATGGAACAGATTTCCACCCGCGCGATCGCCCCCAGTGATGGTAAAGGCACGCCCGTCGGACGTATTCACCTGCGTGGGTAGCGTGCCATCTGGACTCACCTGGGCTGTGGCAAGGGTTGCGGTGGCTAGCCCGATCGCGAGGGCCAGACCAGGAGACAGTGAACATAATCGGGTTAAGGCGATCGGCGGCATAGGACTTAACCCTACACAGAAACGCTCTCCTCTACCATGCCCTGAAGCCTCAGTAAGGTCAACCTGCTCGCAGGCAGAACTCGCTGCTAGCCCCCCTGGGGGGATCGCTGCATTCTGGGTAAACTGGGATGAGATTGATCAAATGAAGTTCAGGTAGACCTAGACGAATGAGTCGCCTCATCTGCTAGCGGTGGTCCAACAATTAGCCCAGGTGGTCGATCGCCTTGTGCCAGAACAGAAACGCTAGGGTATGACTATCAGTGACTAGGCAGGGTAGGCAACACGATCGCGAGGGGAGAAAGATGCCGACGACCAAGATTTTGCAGGAAGGGCAATCCTATAGCTTTCGCGCCTACTTTGAGATGCCCTATGAAGTGGATGAGATTCTGGCTGAATTCGGCTATGACTTGCATAAGGCCCGTTTGGAGCTTCCGATCGCGTCCCAGCCGTTGCCTCAGCTTGAAGAACTGCAACAGCGCCTCGAAGATACCCTGCTACTGACCAATTTGAGTAGTGAAGCCGCGCGGCGTGAGGCGATTGTATTTCCTGTACTGTTGGAAGTTGCCCGTTTTTGCCGCAGCCAAATTCGGATTGAATATACCCTAACGGTTAACGCCTGGTTGAAGGGGAGTTTAGATTATTTATTGCGTAATGCGGTCGATTTGATTGTCGTTGAGGCGAAAAATGATGATTTGGCACGGGGGTTTACGCAGTTAGCGGTTGAACTGATTGCCCTGGCCCAAGCAGAAGCCCCGGCTGTGCTGTATGGTGCTGTGACAACGGGTGATGTGTGGCGCTTTGGCAAGCTTGAGGTGGCTGAAAACCGAGTGACGCAGGATATCACGCTCTATCGGGTGCCGGATGATCTGCCCCGCCTAACCCGAATTCTCATGGGAATTCTGACAGCATCAGGGAACGCTAGGGTTTGACTATCAGTCACTAGGCGGGATAGGCAACCCGATCGCGAGGGGGGAAAGATGTCGATATGAATCAGGGCATTCCAGGTTTACCGGATCTGACGCAACCCCAGACGTTACTCCACTACGGGGAGCAGTTCCTCCAGTGGGGGCAGTGGTTATTGGTGCTATTGGCGGCGATCGGGTTGGTGTTGGCGGCGATCGTGTTTGCCTATCGGGGCGATCGTCCGGATTGGTTGCCTCCCCTGGGCGATCGCTATAGCCAACTGCTTCAGGCTAGCCGCCATGTGATTCTGATTGCCGTTCTGGTTAT
Organism: Coleofasciculaceae cyanobacterium bin_20; assembly: GCA_037445115.1. GTDB lineage: Bacteria > Cyanobacteriota > Cyanobacteriia > B231 > B231 > Trichothermofontia. The sequence continues at coordinate 10,098 of JBBILC010000035.1, read as the reverse complement.
GACGGGATTTCTCCTGTGCTCAACGTTGGCGAATCGGTATCACCACTGGGAGCAGGCCAAGATTGCCCAGGTTGCTGGCAGTGTGGCGGGGGAACGGGTGGAGCAACCGGCCCCGTTGGTGCGGTATACGGTCCTGGAACCCTACACGACGATTACCTATATCAATGGTCAGCCGACGGAGGTGGAGCGGCAACAGGCGGTCGATCGCTTCCTCTCGCCCAGTCAATCCCAGATTGAGGTGCAACTGACCCAGACGACGGATCCGGCCAGCGATCGCCTCATTTACCAATCCCGCTTCATGGCTACCTATCAGGTGACGAATACCCTTGCAGTGACGGAAGACCTAAGCTTTGAACCGACGCCTCCCTACGGCTACACGCTGCTGCAAGACTACCGGTTGGAGCAGGACGGCCAACCTCGCCAACCGGAAAACCAGGGGGACTATCGATTTCCTGTGCGGCTGGCTCCGGGGGAAAGCACAACGTTCCAGGTTAGCTATCAGGCCCAGGGAGCGCCGCGCTGGGTGTATACCGCTAATGGGCGGCTGTTGTCCCAATTCCGGCTGACGATTTGGGCGGATTTTCCCAAGGCAGACTTTGCCAGTGGGATTGTGCCGACGACGATCGCGGCTGAGGGACGGGGGACCCGCTTCACCTGGGACTTTGCGGAAAATGTGTCGGTACAAAATCCCTTTGGGGTGTTTACGGCCACGTCGCCGGTCCGCCAGACGGGGATTCTGCCGCGTTTGTTGCTCCTGGCACCGGGGGTGTTTCTCTGGTGGCTCCTATTGCTGTACCTCACGGTGCCGTTGCGGTTAGGGGATGTGGCGATCGCGGCGGCGGTTTTCTTTGCGAGTGTGCTGGCTCTGACCTACGTGAGTCGATTGGGGGATGCCCGCTTCGCGTGGGGGATATTGTTGTGGCTGTTGCTGGCGTTTGGGTGGGGGTTGGGGCGGCAGCGACGGCAGCGGTTGGCCGCGATCGGGATGACGCTGAGTGGGGTCGTGTTGCCGATTTTCGCGCTGTTGGTGCCCTACACGGGCTTGACGCTGAGTGTGGCGGGGGTGCTGGCGGCGGTGGGGTTGTTGCAGCGGTATTTCATCCGCCCGGTATTGACTTGATCCTTGCTGCGATGGGGGATGATTCTATACTGGAGGCGAGGGGTTCCGCTGGGCGGGCGGGGGACGGATGGGGCAAAATTGGGCGATCGCGGTTGGAATTAATGGCTACAAGAATCTGAAGGCGCTCCACTTTGCGCAGCGGGATGCGGCGGCGGTGCGGGATTATCTGCGGGATGAGTTGGGCTGTAGGCCGGAACAGGTCTATTACTTTAGTGATGATTCGCCGCCGATTGTCCCGGATGTTGGGCCACTGATGGATTCGGTGCCGACGTTTGCGACGCTGAAGCGGTTTTTGCGGGTGCGGTTTGAGCAGCCGTTTCTGAATCCAGGGGATAATCTCTGGTTCTTTTTTGCGGGGCATGGGGTGCGTCATGAGGATCGGGATTATTTGCTGCCCATTGACGCTGATCCGGGGGATGTGGCCTCGACGGCGATTCCGCTGCATTATGTGACGGAACGGCTCCAGCGCTGTGGGGCGGATAATGTGATTTTGCTGGTGGATGCGTGCCGGAGTGAGGGGCGGCGGGCTGGGTTGGGGGTTGGGCAGGAGCGTCAGCCGGGAGTGGTGAGTTTGTTTGCCTGTAGTCCGCAGGAGTCGTCCTATGAGATTGAGGCGCTGGAGCATGGGGCGTTTACCTATGCGTTGTTGCAGGGGTTGCGGCTGCAAGGGGAGGGGAATTGTGCGACGGTGGAGCGGCTCTATCATTATTTGTCGCAAACGGTGCCGCGTTTGAATGCTGAGCATGGGAAACCGCGCCAAACGCCCTATGGCCGGATTGAACCGCCGACGAAGAATAGTTTGATTTTGCTGCCGCGTCAGGCGACGTTGGCGGATGTGAAGGAGTTGCGGTATTGCGCGACGAATGCGGAGGTGCGGGGGAATTATCCGCTGGCGAAGCAGTTTTGGATTCGGGTGTTGGCGGTGTCCCCGGCGGACCCAGAGGCCATTGAGGGGATTGAACGACTGGTACGGGGCAAGGCAACGCCGCCCATGCCGCTACCTGATCCCCCGGCTCCCCCTCGCGCTCAACCGACTCCACCAACTGCACCTGTACCGGCACCCCCGTCCACTGCTCGTGGGACACCCGCTGCGGCTCCACCGGCAGCACCCCGCCCGCAACCGACGGCACCCGCACCCCGCCCGCAACCCGCCGTACCCCCGTCCACCAGTCGCAGTCAGCCCCCTGCGGTTCCACCCGCAACTCCCGCCAAACCGCGTCCGAAACCTATCGCCCCATCCCCACCGCCTGCTACCTCTACTTCCCAATCTCGGCCATTGCCCGCTCTGGGACAAGTCCGTCTGAGCCGCCGCCGGGTTATTCAGATTTTGGGTTTTACGGGTGGCGGGATTGGTACGGTGTGGTTAGGTCGGGCTTTGTTGCAGCTTAATAACTGGAAACTACCGGATCTCCAACCCGCAACGACCACGGGGACAACCGCAGAATTCAATGTTGCGACCGTAAATATCCAAACCAAAAGCATCACTGTAGAGCGCAAACGTGCAGAATTTCGCACTGAAGATTTGGGTGGGGGTGTCACGCTTGATTTGATGGTGATTCCCGGCGGTACTTTTACTATGGGTTCCCCAGAAAATGAGGAAGGACGTAGAGATAATGAAGGACCCCAGAGGGAAGTGACGGTGCCACCATTCTTGATGGGTAAATATGCTGTGACCCAAGCCCAGTGGCGCGTGGTGGCGGCTTTACCCAAGGTGGCGCGGGATCTCAACGCTGACCCATCGTCTTTCAAAGGGGATAACCGTCCGGTGGAGCAGGTGAGTTGGGATGAGGCGGTGGAATTCTGTCAGCGACTCACTAAGAAGACGGGGCGGGAGTATCGCTTACCCAGTGAAGCCGAGTGGGAATATGCCTGTCGGGCCGGAACGCAAACCCCGTTTCATGTTGGCGAAACGATCACCACTGACCTGGCCAACTACAACGGTAACTATACCTATGGTTCGGGTCCGAAAGGGGGATATCGAGAGCAAACGACGGAGGTTGGGAAGTTTCCGGCTAATGCCTTTGGCCTCTATGACATGCATGGCAATGTCTGGGAGTGGTGTGAGGATGTTTGGCATGACAATTATGATGGTGCCCCGACGGATGGCAGTGCTTGGATAACTGGGAATTCTGGATTTCGCCTGCTGCGCGGCGGTTCGTGGAGCAGCAATCCGAGGAGCTGTCGCTCGGCCTGCCGTATCCGCTACCAACCCGACTTCCACTACCACTTCCTTGGTTTTCGTTTGGCGTGTTCGGCGGCGGGGACTTAGTAGCCCTTTACACTTTTTCACTTTTGCCCTTTGCACTTCTTAACTTTGCCCTTTTCCCGGCGCGAAGCGCCAAAAAATTTTTTCAAAAAATGGCGTTTTCCACAGGCATCGTGGCGCAGGATTCAGGTTTTTTCACCACAAAGACACAAAGACACAAAGACGGTTTTCTGGATCAATTCTGTACGCGGAATTCGGAAATTCAATACCTGGCGTAGGGGCGGGTTGCACCAAAATCCTTGCCCGTTACCGACAATGTTTATGAACCCGCCCAATCAATGTTTACCAGCCACCGACAATCTGTATGCCCCGATAGCCTAGGGGGCAGGTTTATCGAGTTAATTCGTGAGGCCGCATAGATCTCGGTGAACCTGCCCCTACAAGATCACACCCACATCAATGTTTACCCGCAAGAGGGCAGATTCCTGGATTGACGTAGGGGCGGGTTGCGCCAAAATCCTTGCCCGTTACCGACAATGTTGATGAACCCGCCCAATCCATCTAGACCAGCCACCGACAATCTGTATGCCCCGACAGCCTAGGGGGCAGGTTTATCGAGTTAATTCGTGAGGCAGTAAAGATTTCGGTGA
>JBBILC010000035.1:0-6022 GCA_037445115.1 Coleofasciculaceae cyanobacterium bin_20 | reverse complement strand
AGCCTAGGGGGCAGGTTTATCGAGTTAATTCGTGAGGCAGTAAAGATTTCGGTGAACCTGCCCCTACAAGACAACATCCGTAGGTTGGGTCAAACACCCTTCGACTCAACATTGCTCAATAGCAGCGATTCTGATGCCTATTCAAAAGTAACACTCGAAGCTCCAGTGAGGAACTGTTAGAATAAGTGCCAGGTGTAGTGAGTGCCTAGAATGCCTACTGCTAAACAGTTGGAGAGCTTGTACCGCATCTGCTATCAATTAACCACTGGAGAATTCGCTGATGAGCCAGGTTAATTATGAGGCGATGTCTACGCCTGAGTTAAAACAGTACTTCCTTAAACATCGTGGCGATCAGGCTGCCTTTCAGGCTTACTTAGACAGAATTAATCAACGTCCGCTCAAAATTATTGCCAGTCCCGATGATCCTGATTTTGATGAGAAAGTTCAAGCTGCCATTCGTCAAAAATTAGAAGCCGCTAAAAATCGCATCATTCAACCGTCTAACAATCCAAATTCAGCAGGCGATTGAAAGCCACCCGTGTAGACTACCCAAGTACCAAAACAGCGAGGATCGGACAGATGGCAGACACAAACCAACTCTGGATCGTAACGGAAACTGAAGCAGCAGTTGAACAAACCACTGGAATTACCGGGGAGCGATCGGGAGAAGATACGGGTGGCAGCTTTGTCCCTAGAACCATCGCAACCGAGAAAACCCTCGCCACGCGCAAACGGGTCGCCCTCGATGCCCAGACCCTCAAAGTCCAGATGGAAAACATGATCGCGATCGTCAACGACCTCTTTAGCCAAGCCGACACCACCACTGGCTTACGGCTCGATGAAGTCGAACTCTCTGTCGAAATCAACGCCGAAGGCCAGATCAGCCTCGTCGGCAACGGCGGCAAATTGGGCAACAGCGGCGGCATCACCCTCAAATTCACCCGACCCCAGTAAGCGACTGAAATGCTCTGCCCAGTCATACGAACCTAAATACCCTGACTAAACCAATCCTTCGGCCCTTTGCTAACCCCGATCGCAGTTTTACTAACCCAACCTATGATCGACATTTCACCACCGTGGTATATCCTCCAACAACCCGACGGACATTGCACCCTTCAGCCCGCCCAAATGGACAAGGATGGCTCCCCGATCGCCCCGGAGCCAGAGACTCCCTCCCTAAAGCGTTGGGGACCCTATAAAACCCAGGCCGAAGCCGTCGCTAAACGGGTGGGGCTGATCCGGGCAGGGCACTGCCAGCCGCGCTAGGGTTAGCGATCGCCCGCGCCAGCCTACCCTAGGTAGATACTGTTATATAAGGTCTATCATGCCTAAGCTGACGGGTTGTAGGTTGGCGTCGAGCCTGCGGGACCCAACACAATCATTGACTTTTTGGGATTACACTGCGTTTGAGCCAATCTAAAAAATTAACCTTGATAGACTCCTAGATCCTGTGACCTTGCGGATAGTCACCTCATGCTAACTGCTATCTGAAGACGAATTTCTCTAGGGTTTGATACCAATTACCAGAGCCATTTCTAGCCATTTCCAATAGCAATCAACATCAGTAAAACCCATCTGCCGCAACCAGCTTAATTGGGTTTCCACATCGAGCAATTGATTGGAGGGATCTTCGTCCTCAACGCGGTAGCCGATCGCAGCCATAAAACGCTCGTGTAGTTTGGGGGTGGGAGAAGCAACGTGCTCCAAATTGCAAAAGATGCCGTTAGGAGTCAGGCGATCGTAAATTTCTTGGTAGAGCGATCGCTTGCGATCGTGACTGACGTGGTGAATGGCAAAACTGGAAACGATCGCGTCAAATTGGCCTAGGTCGGGCAAGGGATGATCCAAATTATGTTCAATAACGGTTACCTGCGGGTCCTGGGCAAAGGTCTTGCGGGCAGCCTGGAGCATGGTCGGGGAAAAATCGAGGGCGATGCAGGTGGCCTGGGGGCGATCGATTTTCAGAAGAGATAATAAGCGACCATTGCCTGTACCGAGATCGAGGATACGCTGCACAGTTTTGGGAACCTGTTCCAGCAGAGCCGCTTCTCCCTCGGTACGGTGGGGGATGGTATCGGCTCGACGCAGATAATCAAGGGCATGGGCGGCGGAAGTCCACTGGTTAGCCATCTGGATTAGGGGATTTCTGCAACTAAAGTGGGTAACCACGGTAGATCTGTGATCCCTGGATCATACCCTAATTGACCCAGCAGGGTACTTAATTGACCTCGGTGGTGGGTCTGGTGGTTGAAGAGGTGGACAACTAATAGCCAGGTGGGCAAGATTCGGGTTTTCCCATCCACATTACTGTGATAGCTAAAGGGTTGTTGTAGCCAGGTTACGGATAACGTTTTAGTCCAGGCAATCAGGTCGCGATCGATGACTTCACGGGCCTGCCGCAGGTGCGCAAACTCATCGAAGAGATGACAGCCCATCTCCGGAGCAGAAAAAGGCTTTCCCGTAAAGCGACCCAGCCAAACGCGATCGCCATACACAAGGTGGTTAAGTGTTTTGTGGATTGAACCAAAAAAAGCACCACGATCGGCCTTACGAAGGGTATCAGGCAGCGTGGCACATAGGGCATACAGTCGCTCATTCATCCACTGATTGTACTCTGCCATAACTGTGTAGTAGCTTAGTTCATGCATGGAGGTCCTTGCCTTATTTTTGTGGGTTGAACATAAGAACGGGTGGCTAACATCCGTAACCTCGGCAGGTTGCCCTAGGGGGTATCTTCAGTCCCCCTGCCCCTGTTCTACCTTACCTGATCCCTCAGCCAGCATGAGGCATTACTATGGATGCAGGTGTGCCACCTCCTAGGCTTATCCAGTTTTCTCCCAAAGGATGCTGTTGCTGTGTCTGAAGGAACCGATGCGCAAATTGCCGCCCTACAAGCTAGCAACGAAGCTCTAGTCCGTCAGTTGCAGGACTGCCAGCAACAGCTGCAACAGGTGGAGACCGAACAACAAACAACGGTTGCCCATCTCCAGCAGGCATGGCAGCAATTGACCTTCCTGCTGGATCATTCTCCCCTCGCCACGATCGTCTGGGATGAGCAGTTTCGGGTACAACGCTGGTCATCTCAGGCTGAGCAACTGTTCGGCTGGCAAGCGGCGGAGGTGGTGGGCAAGACCATGTATGACTGGCCTTTCATCTTTGAGGCGGATATCGAGCAGGTGACAGACCACGCGCACGTCTTGTTGCGAACCGGAGGATCGGGGATTTGTCAGAATCGTAACTACTGTAAGGATGGCCGTGTTATTCACTGCGAATGGTTTAATTCGGTGTTGCTGAATGAAGCGGGGGAGTTAGTGTTATTTCTCTCCCTTGCTAAAGATATTAGTGATCTCAAGCACTTTGAAGCCGAATTACGAAGACAGGCTCAGCGTGAAAAAACCCTTAATCGTGTTATTCAAGCGATTCGCAACTCCTTAGATCTCGACAGTATTTTTCAGGCAACAGTTACTGAAGTTGGAAAGTTTTTGCAGATTGATTATGTTCTGATTCATCAATTGAACGAGGAACGCGAGATTTGGAAACCGATCGCTGAATATCGCCAGAGGCCGTCGCTACCTAGTTTTTTAGAGCTAGATATTCCCGATCCTAATAATCCCATCACTATTCAACTCAAACAGGGAAAATCCGTTTGTATTACTGACACCAATACCTTAGAAGATGAGATTAATCGCCAGATTGCGGCGATGTTTCCGGGAGCCTGGTTCATTATGCCGATTCAGGTTAACGCCTATCCCTTGACCGCGATCGCCCTTGCCAAGCAGGGAGAAGAACGGGTTTGGCCAAAGGCAGAGATTGAATTAATGACGACGATCGCGAATCAACTGGCTGTAGCGATGCAACAAGCGGTCCTTTTACAGCAGGTCCAATTAGAACTCAGCGAACGTCAAAAAGCGGAACAGGCACTCCAAAAACTCAATCAGTCACTTGCGGCAGAGGTGCAAGTCCAGAGCTTGAGGTTGCAAGTGGCCCTGGCGGCGGTCAAGATGGGAATTTGGGAGTGGGATATTACCACGAATACGGATTATTGGTCACCTGAAACCTACGAAATTTTGGATTTACACACGGACGATCGTGGTTATATTTTCAATCAGCAAGGTGAGTTTTTAGATACCCATCTTCACCCTGGTTTATTTTTTAATTGTGTCCATCCGGACGAGCGTGAATACGTTAGACAAGTTGAAGCAGATGCTCTTGCTCAGGGAACGCCATTTGAGGTTGAATGTCGTTTACTTCTAGATGACGGAAAAATTCGTTGGGTGTTCGAGCGAGGCGCTTGTACTTTTAACAGCCAGGGAGAGGTGGTCAAACTGGTGGGCATCATCATGGATGTTAGCGATCGCAAACAGGCAGAACAAACTCTACAAGAAAGTGAAATCCGCTATCGAGCGATCGTTGAAGCGCAAACAGAAATGATTACGCGATTTACCGTCGATCGTAAAATGCTCTTTGTGAATGAAGCTTATTACCGCTACTTTGGCTTAAATCCGGAGGAAGTCATTGGCCAAAGTTTTATCCCGGTTGTTTATGAAGACGATCAGGAAGGCGTTGCCCAAGCCATCCAGAGTTTGACGATTGAACATCCCACGGTAGTCATTGAGGGCCGAGTCTATCATGCTACCGGGGAAATTCGATGGACCCAGTGGGTGAATCACTTAATCTCGAATGACCAAGGGGAGATTATCGAAATTCAATCGGTTGGCCGGGATATTCACCAGTTGAAGCAAACCGAAATTGAACTAAGGACCGTGCGTGATCGCTTGCAATATTTACTAACACGCTGTCCTGCCGTCATTTTCACCTGCGAACCTTCTGGGAACTATGCTGCCACCTATATTAGTGAGAATGTTACGGCGATTTTGGGATATCACTTCAGTCAATTTCTAGAGGAACCCAATTTTTGGGCTGATCATATCCATCCTGACGATCGTGATGCAGTTCTTGCGAGAATTCCTGAAATTTTTGAGCATGAATTTCATCAACATGAGATCCGATTTCTCCATGCTGATGGTACCTATCACTGGCTTTATGAACGTCTGAACTTAATTCGAGGCGATAACGGAGAACCTCTTGAGTTTATCGGCTATTTGATCGACATTAGCGATCGCAAACAAATTGAATCACAATTACGCCGTACTGAAGAGCGGTTTCGGATTGCGCAGGAACTTTCGCTAGATGCCTTTACCTTGCTTGAATGTGTTCGCAATGAACAGGGGAAGATTATTGACTTTATTTGGACCTATGCTAACCCTAAAGCCTGTGAAATCTTACAACACTCCCTAGAGAATCTGATCGGTAACCGCCTCCTGCTTGTCTTACCCGGCAATCGTGAGAATAGCGAATTATTTCAGCGATACGTGCGCGTTGTTGAGACAGGCGAACCCCATGATATTGAATTAGCCTATGAATCAGAAGGGATTACCGGTTGGTTCCGGAATATGACCGTAAAGCTAGAGGATGGCATTGCCATTTTCTTTAGTGATATTACCGAGCGTAAGCAGACGGAAGCTGCCCTGCGCAAGAGCGAAGCCCGCCTCAAGGAAGCGCAACGGGTCGCCCACGTAGGGGATTGGGAATTTGATGTTCTCACAAGGGAAATCACCTGGTCCGATGAGGTTTTTCGGATTTTTGGTTGGTCACCGACGGGGCCAGCCCCCACCTATGAACGGATGTCCCAAAGTTTTTCGCCAGAAGAACGGGAACGTCACGATCGTGTTGTCACGCAGATCTTGGCTACGGGTGAACCCTATGACGAAGATTTTCCAATTAACCGCCCGGACGGTTCGATCGCCTGGATGTCAGTGAAAGGTCATGCGGTGAAGGATGAACAAGGTCGAGTAATTCGACTATTTGGTACCACAATGGATATTAGCGATCGCAAAGCCAATGAGACTAGACTCCAGCAGGCTATCCAAGAATTGGAACAGCTTAATCGCCTCAAGGATGAGTTTTTAAGCAGAAGTGTTGAATCTTAAGATTTTATTTTCTAAAAATAGACACACTAATC
>JBBILC010000034.1:37415-38700 GCA_037445115.1 Coleofasciculaceae cyanobacterium bin_20 | reverse complement strand
TGCATTAACAGCGTCGGGGGAATGCCAGCCGAACCGACGGGGAAAACATCGGCGTAGAGAATACCGAAGTGGAAATCCCGTTGATCGCTGGGGACCTGTTTCGCTTGGGCGTTATAGGACTTGGTGCCCCGGAAGGGAGCCGTGCGATAGAAAACCGCTTCGACATAGGGCAGGGCCGCTTCATAGAGCCACATAAACCCCTTGGATTTGGGAATAATTTCGTAGCACTCACCACGGATATAAACGTGGTGATAAATCGGACGACCCGCGATCGCAAAAATCCCATTCACTAGGAAATTCATTGCTTCCGGTACGCTGGTGATTGTCCCTTCATCGTAGCGATCAGACATCTCAAAAAAGACCGGAGCCATCACCTCCCAGAACAGGCCCAGGTTGGCGTAGTAGGATAACTGGCGCACCTGCTCAATGAACATATCGGGGAAGAGTTGGTATAACCCCAACATTAAAGGATTGCCCTGGAAGTAGGCTTTAATCGCGCGATCGGCGTTGGCAACGTATTCCTCCGTGTCCAAATAGGGATCAAACCGACCGCCCATATCCCGGTGCCAGAGCATCGCCCGCATACAGGCTTCCGCGAATTCCATATTGATGCGATCGTGCCAAAGGTGATGGATTAACTTGGGCAGCTTTTTCTTCATTTCGCCCTTTCCCATAAACTCCAGGAGTTCTGGATGGGCCGTTGCCTGTCCTCGCCAAATCCGCAGATCGGCATCATCCCCAGCGTAGTGGTTGTGCAGATCGAGATATTCCTGGGGCAGGAAATATTTGAAGGCCGGTAAGGGTTCTAGGAAGACCCGTTCGGCAATATACAGCAGATCACGCCAGTAAAAATCCATCGGCACGGCATAGGCTTTATAAAGCCCAATGATTTGCATCAAGTTTTCGGGCGTATCGGGAAGCATCGCTCCCCCAGCTTCCAGGCGATGAATCACCTCCGCAAATTCGTGGGTAGAGGGGGGAAGTTTGGTGGGAGTTGGAGTAGCGATCGTCATAGTGGTTTAGGGAGTAGGGAATAGGGAGTAGGGGCGATCGTTGAGTGCCCCAGTGCAGCAACTTGTGAATTTCATCCCGCTTGTAGTTGGGGCTTTAGCCCCTGCCGACTGAAGTCGTCACTACGAACCGTTGGTAGTTAGGGCGTTAGCCCCTGCCGACTGAAGTCGTCACTACGAACCGTTGGTAGTTAGGGCTTTAGCCCCTGCCGATTGAAGCCGTCACTACGAACCGTTGGTAGTTAGGGCGTTAGCCCCTGCCGACTGAAGTCGTC
>JBBILC010000034.1:17358-37315 GCA_037445115.1 Coleofasciculaceae cyanobacterium bin_20 | reverse complement strand
AGTTAGGGCGTTAGCCCCTGCCGACTGAAGTCGTCACTACGAACCGTTGGTAGTTGGGGCGTTAGCCCCTGCCGACTGAAGTCGTCACTACGAACCGTTGGTAGTTGGGGCGTTAGCCCCTACGGATGCCTTAACCCGGAAGTTGCGCCGGGGGGGCAATGGCGGGGGTAACCAGGGGCAGCGGTTGGGCGGCGAGGGGGTGCAAATCGGTCAGATGGCCAGGGCCAACGGTGGGTAGCGAAGCCACAAGGGCGACGGTCGTTTGCTCATTCCAGCACACGAGCCACTTGGGTTGAATTCCCAACAGGAAGATCAGCCACATGAGGATCAGGGCCGGGACCCGCTCGGACCATGCGACGTTGGGGAAATAGGCGATCGCGTTATCCAGACGACCAAAACAGGTGCGGTTAAGCAAAATCACGAAGTAAACTGCTGTTAAGCCCGTCCCCACGACACAGAACAGCGTTTGGACCGGGAAAACGGTATAACTGCCCTGGAAAACGAGAAACTCGGCAATAAATCCGACCAGACCGGGAATCCCCGCACTGGCCATGCCACCCAACACCAGCAGCGCGCTGACCAAGGGTAACCCCCGAATGGGATTCATCAGGCCGTTGAGAACATCCAACTCACGGGTGCCCACCTTCGCCTCAACCAATCCGACTAGGTGGAAGAGCAGCGCCAGGATTAAACCGTGGGCGACCATTTGGGACACCGCCCCCGACAGGCTTAACCCGGTCATGGCGGCTCCGCCCAGCAGGACATAGCCCATGTGCCCGATCGAGCTATAGGCCACCATACGCTTGATATCCTTCTGGGCGATCGCGGCCATTGCCCCATACAGCACACTCACCGCTGCCCAGGTCGCTAACCAGGGAGAAAGGGCACTCCAGGCTTCTGGGAACATACCCAGGCCAAACCGGAAAATGCCGTAGGTTCCCAGTTTCGCCAGAACACCCCCCAAGAGGATCGCGATCGGGGTGGAGGCGGAAACGTAGGTATCGGGGAGCCAGGTGTGCAGCGGTACCAGGGGGATTTTGATACCAAACCCGACCAGCAAGACACCCAGCAGGACCACTTGTACGCCCAATGGGAGGGTCTGCCCCAGGAGCGATTCGTAGGCAAAGCTAGAGGCCCCCGTGAGCCAAATGAGTCCGAGGAATCCGGCCAAAATCAGGGCACCGGACGTAGCGGTATAGAGCAAAAACTTAGTCGCGGCATAACTGCGCTTGGCATCTCCCCACACCGCCACCAGCAGATAGAAAGGAATCAGTTCAATTTCGTAGAACAGGAAGAAGAGGAGTAAATTCTGGGCCAGAAAAGCGCCCGCGACCCCGCCACTCACCAGGAGGATGAGGGCATAAAACAGGCGGGGACGTTCCGTATTTTCCTGACTGCTGTAAATCGCAATCCAGGTTAACAGACTGTTCAGGACCAGGAGGGGGAAGGACAGGCCATCGGTCCCAATTTGATAGTTCAGACCAATTTGCGGTAACCAGGGGAGGAATTCCTGGAATTGCAGTCCTGCTTGCCCTAGGTCAAATTGGGTCATTAACCACAGGTTCCAGAGCAGGATTGCCCCGGCGGCGCAGAGGGCCGCTAACCGCACGTTTCGGGTTGAAACCGATTGGGGGAGAAGGCCCACGATCGCGGCTCCGACGATCGGTGCCCAGATCAATACACTCAGCATGGTAGTCGCTTACTTGTGAGGGTCGGGAAGTCGGGAGAGAGGAGAGGGGAGAGAGGGAGGCAATAGCTAGGGGGGCTGAATCTTCAACCCAGCAGGGTGCCGAAGAGATGGGAAATCAGGCCCCAACTCATGAAACTGGCGATCGCGGCGAGGCCGATGGTAATGGTTAGCACGTAAAACCAGGTTTGGCCGGAGTTGCTGTACTTCAGGGTTTCCCCGCCAAATAGGGAGGCGAGTCCCACCAGGTTGACGATGCCATCGACAAAGTAGCGATCGAACCAGTCGGTAATGCGCGAGAGGATGTCTACCCCAAACACAACGCTGGAGCGATAGAGCTTAGGCGTGTAGAAGTCATAGGCCAGCAGGTCTTGCACGAATTGCCAGGGGAGTTGCACGGGTTGGCGTTCCCCAGGTCGCAGATATAGCAAGGCTCCGACGGTTCCCCCCACCAGACTAGAGGCGACGAGTAGGAAGGCGAGGCTGCGGTTTAAGGTTAGCCAATCGGGCAACAGTCCCAGGTTCAGCAAGATGAGGGGGGCGTGGAGAACCAACCCCAGGGCGATCGTCATGGGCAGGGTGATGAGCCAAATGTTTTCCGGCGATCGCACGGTCATCTGTTGCGAGGTACCCATGAAAATCAAGCAAAATTCCCGCATGAGGCTGAGGCTGGTTAAGCCGTTGACCAGTAACAAGATACCCACCAGCAAGGGATAGGTAGACCATAAACCATCGGCTAATTTCACCAAGGCCCAGAATCCCCCCAGGGGCGGGAGCGCAATCAGTCCCGCTGCGCCGATCAGGTAGCTGAGGCCGGAAATGGGCCGCCGCCGCCACAGGCCCCCCATCTGGGTGAGATCCTGGGTGATGTTGTTGAGGACGATCGATCCGGTACTCATTACCAACAGCGCCATTGAGAGGGCGTGAATCAGCAAGAGAAAGAAAGCGGCTTCCACCTGCTGCGTACCCACGGCGATGAACACGAGGCCCATGTAGGCGCTGACGGAATAGGAGAGGGCGCGTTTGATGTCAATTTGGGCGATCGCGATCAGGCTCCCCCCCACTGCCGTCACGACCCCAATGGCGATCGCAACGGCTGAGACGATCGGGGATAGGGTCAAAATCGGTGTCAGCTTGATCAACACCCAGGCCCCGGTGCCCACAACGACGGCATTCCGCAAAATCGTGCTGGGGTAGGGACCTTCCATCGCCTCATCCAACCAGAGGTGCAGGGGGAATTGGGCACACTTACCCATTGGACCCGCCAGTAAGGCCAACCCAATCAGGGCGATCAGGGTGGGGTTCACGTCCGCTGTGGCTGCCCAGGTGGCGAGGTCGTCGTAGTTCCAACTCCCGACCAGGGGATAAATCGCCAGCACCCCCATCAGCAGGAACAGGTCACCGATCCGTTTGGTCAAAAAGGCATCCCGCGCCCCCGTCACCACCAGGGATTGGTTGTACCAAACACCAATCAGCAAGTAGGTACCCAGGGTCAGGATTTCCAGGATGACGTAGCTGAAAAAGAGGGAATCACACAGGGCCAGACCACACATCCCGGCCTCAAACAATCCCAGCAGGGAAAACAGCCGCGCCCAGCCCCAATCCATCTCCAGGTAGCCCACGGCGTAGAGTTGGGCCAGGAAGTTCAGCCCCGTGATTACCAGAATGGTCGCGATCGTCAGGCTGGAAATTTCGATCGTGAGGTCAATCTCAAACCCTGCCACTTGCAACCAAGAGGCAGAGATGTCGATCGCCGGTTGGTGCCACAAGACACAAAGAGCCAATAGGGCGTGGACAACGGCGGTCAAGGACATAACGAGATTGACATAGCCCGCTGGTCGGGGTCCCGTGCGCCGGATCACGGCTGGTGACCACAGCAGCGATAGGGCCATGCCAATCAAGGGATAAAGGGGAATCCACCAAGCAGTTTGGGCGAATACAGGAGCAATCAACATGCGGTTCGGTCCTCAGCAACTTGAACACGCAGGGACAGTACGATGGGTAGCTGCCAACCTGGCTCGAAGAATTTGCTTATATCTATAAAATACAGTTCATGCATTTAGTAAAATCTAGTAAATACAAGTTAACATTTGATGTTTACTAATCCTTATGATAGGGCTTGCTTATTGCCTGTATTGGCCTGATAAAGTTTGACCTATTGTTTACCCGGTCATTGTTTACCCGGTCATTGTTTACCCGGTCATTGTTTACCCGGTCATTGTTTACTCGGTAATGTTTACCCGGTCGGGTTGGACGCAGAAGGTGTCGCCAGTTGATGAATTTGCGCTGTTTAGGCTAAGTCAAGGGAGAACGATCGTTGATTCACGCTACCCTGCACCAGTTAAAGGTTTTTGAAGCGGCTGCCCGTCACGGTAGTTTCACCAAAGCGGCTGAGGAGTTGTCGATTACCCAGCCAACCGTTTCCAGCCAGGTGAAACAGTTAAGCCAATCCGTGGGTCTGCCTCTGTTTGAGCAAATCGGTAAGCAGTTATATCTAACAGAGGCGGGGAAGGCATTGCTGACCACCTGCCAGTCGGTGTTTGAGGAACTGGATAATTTTGAGATGAAGGTGGCTGACTTTAAGGGCACTCGCCAGGGTCGCCTGCGGTTAGCGGTGGTCACGACGGCCAAGTATTTCATCCCCCGCATCCTGGGAGCCTTCTGTGAGCAGTACCCCGGCATCGACATTTCCCTCCAGGTAACTAATCATGAGCAGATGGTCCAGCGGATGATCAACAATGAGGACGATCTCTATATCCTAAGCCAACCGCCCACTGACTTGGATTTAACCTCCCAGGCGTTTCTAGAAAACCCGCTAGTGGTGGTGGCCCGCGCGGATCATCCCCTTGCCCATGCGCAAGATATTCCCATCTCCTGTCTGAATGATGAGCCGTTTATCATGCGTGAGGTTGGCTCAGGCACTCGCGAGGCTGTTCAGGAATTATTCGATCACCACGGTGTCACGGTCAAAGTTCGCCTGGAGTTGGGTAGCAATGAGGCGATTAAACACGCGATCGCGGGCGGGTTGGGGATGTCGGTGCTCTCGAAGCATACCCTGATCACCGAAGCGGCCATGACCCACGAACTGACCATTCTGGATATCCAACACTTCCCGATCAATCGGCGCTGGTATGTGTCCCACTTGGCGGGTAAGCAATTATCGGTTATTGCCCAAGCATTTATGGAGTACCTGCTGGAGACTAGTGGACCGGTGGTTCGGATCGATCGCATCCCCGTGTATCAGTAGGCCAAGTTGATTCCCCATCAAAGTCATCAGCCCATATCAGTAGCGTGCCCATTGAATGCGGGAGCGCTGTCTGGGTAGATCGAGAACTTGGCTGCCCCAGGGGGCAAGCGGGATGCCTAGCACTCACTACTTTTTGATCGCGTTTGATTGATTGAGTATGGCTAGCTGGATGTCAGCTATATGATCAGGGTAGGAGTCGGACTTCTAATTTGCCTGACCTCAGCCCCTAGGAGCGATCTGCCATGACGAGTCCCAGTGTCCTGCCAACGCCTAGCATCTTACCTACGGTTGCGCAGATTCATCAGGCCAAACAGGCCATTAATGCCTATATCCATAGCCTCGATCGCCATCCCGATCGCCGCGAGGGAGCCTATCCTTATTATCTTTTCCATGATCCTGGTCAACCCATTTTTGGGACGGTGATGATCTTTCATGGGTTCAGTGCCAAACCCCACCAAATGTGGCGACTGGCGGACTACTTATTCCGGAATCGTTTTAATGTGTATCAATGTGGTCTAGCTGGCCATGCTTATACGAATCCCGCCGTTAATTGGCCGCAGGTAGATCTGAAACCAGAAATTGCTATCCCCTTGAAGGAAAAGGTCGCGAAGGACCCAATCCTACAAAATTTTCTGAAAAACCGCTTGATCCACCCCGAAGGTCGCGGTTTGAATCCCCTCCAGAAAATGGCTCTTGTCAGCCGCCTGATTGCGATCGAACCCCGTTCACTCGATATCATTCGAGCGCTTGAGTCGCCAACTGATTCAGATTTCGATCGCTACTTTATCTCCAGCCATATGGCCTTTTTGCAGGATGCAGAAGCACGATTAGCAGAATTGGCTGCCCTACCGGGTCCGATTTATACTGTCGGATTATCCGTCGGAGGTGCGGTGGCCCTAGGATTGGCGGCGGCCTACCCAGAGCAAGTGAAGAAGGTCGTGGCCTATGCCCCCCTCCTCAAGATTTACGGTGAGACGAACCGAAAATATGTCGATTTGGCAGGTCCCCTGGATATTAAGGAGACGGGATGGGACCCTAATCTCCAGTTTCCCGTGGGGTGTTTGACGGCGGCCCATCGCTTTGGCATGAGTCATGTTATGAGTAATCAATCGACACGTACCCTGCGAAATATCCCGATTTTGATGGTATTAACTGAAAACGAGGATGCCGCAGATATTAAGACGAACCAGGAGTTTTATGCCCGCATGGGATCGGAGCAACAGGGCAATTGCTATTATCTGTATCCAGTCGCTGATATGGTGCCCCATCCCATGATCGATCCCACGGAAGTCAGCCAGGGAATGAGTAATCGCTTCTGGCAAAGCTTATACCAAGAGACATTCCGATTTCTCACCACGGGGGCCATTAATACACTCAATATGGCCAATCTCGAGCAGGCGGCTGATTTACCCCTAGTTCCTGCGATCGGCGGCTGAAGTGATTGCGTTTACATAATAGAAAAACACCAGAAGGTCGCACCATTTGACATGAACGCACGGTTTTGGCAACGGCAACGACGATGCTTAGTGTTCCTAGGACTGATCGGGCTGACGATCGCCAGCCTTACTTTGGGATCGCGATCGTTTTTCCCAGCGGTAACCCTAGCCATGTCCCCCCCATCCGCCTCCCAGCGATCGAGACTGGCTGCTCGCCCCCATCCCTTGCCGCCCTTTTTGGCCCAGTGGCAGGACCCAGACTAGCGTGGGGATTATTTCGACCAGATTACTCCCTCAGAAGTTGGGTATCTGGTGTGGTCAACCTTTCCGATCACCGTGTATGTCGAACCCCCCCAACCGAACCTCAGCGGGTTTGCCGCCACCCAGGCCGAGACCTGGCGACAGGCGATCGCCACCGCGATCACGGTCTGGCATCCCGTTTTACCCCTAACCCTAGCCGAAACGCCTGAAACCGCAGATATTCGGATTTGGCGATCGGCCCCCCCCATTCAACGCCATCCCGATGGCCGTTTGGCCCGGATACGGGCTGCCGAAACCCGTTATGCCCTGTATACCACCCAGCCCCAAGCCGACGGGACACCCCTGCTGCACCATCGCTTTGATATTTACCTGAGTCCCCATCAACCGGCTGCCTTTACCCAGGCGACCGCCCGACATGAATTGGGCCATGCCCTCGGCATTTGGGGACACAGCCCTGATCCAGGCGATGTCCTTTACTATGCCCAAGTCCGCCAGCCTCCCCCGATTTCCGCCAGGGATCTCAATACGCTGAAACGAATTTATGAACAACCCACCCAGGTGGGCTGGCCCACTAACTAGAACGTGGGTTCGCGACTAATCGTAGGCCACCAGGCTGACGATCGGGACATCGGGCAACTGCTGCCGCCCCCCTAGCGCCGATAGCTCGACAATAAAGCTAAAGCCCACCAATTCACAGCCCATGCGTTGCACCAGATCCGCTGTAGCCCGTGCCGTGCCGCCCGTCGCAATCAGATCGTCGGCAATCATCACCCTACAGCCCGGTGGCAGCCCATCCTGATGAATTTCCAGGCGATCGGTGCCGTACTCCAGGTCATATTCGATCGTGTGAACCGCAGCCGGTAACTTACCCGGCTTACGCACCGGCACAAAGCCTGCCCTCAGGTTATAGGCTAAGGGAACTCCGAAAATAAAGCCCCGCGACTCAATGCCAATCACATGATCCGCCCCCCAGTCGCGGCATTGCTCCGTTAGGAGATCAATGGTATAGCGGAGTCCTTCCGGGTTGTGGAGCAGGGTAGTAATATCGCGGAAAACAATGCCCGGTTTGGGAAAATCAGGAATCTCACGAATCAGTGCTCTTAGGTCCATAGGGAAACGAATCGCCGAGAATAACCGTCAACGCAGCAGAGACGATCGTACACTAGAAGACTACCTCACGAAGTTTGCACTATACTGAGCAAGATCCGGATTCCGATACAATGCTGCTGGATGTTCCACATACTGGGGTCGAATCGGTTCGCATGAATGTTTCTGCCAGCACAATGCCCACACCCACCCAAGTGTCTGATTCTATTCCTTTGATCCTGGACAGTCTGCCGGATATGCCCTTGTCCGAGGCGACCTGTCCTAAGCGGGCACGTCAGCAGATTGACCTCATGCTCTTGGCGATCGAAGCGTTGGACCTCAACGGTTCAGAAGCTATCCTTTATATGTCAAAAGAATTGGGATTGCAAAGCCTGATCAAAAATCGTGTCCACCTCTGGCGGCTACGCAGCACTAACCCCCTACGCCGCTATAGCCAGCGACGCCCCCTGAGCCTCACGGAAGCAAAGGCCCTGGTATTGCTGATTTGTCAACTAGCCCGTCGCCTGACGGTGATTATTCGGCAATTGCTTTTGGACTATCAGCAACTCCGCCAAAAAGATCTTTCGACCGACCACCATTTTCGCCTGTCCCATTACCTGGAACGCTTCCGGGCGCACTTCCGTGCCCGCATGAACCCTCGCCGAGGCGGGGTGCTGATCTACGACACCGATGAAAAATTGAACCAACTGGCGCTGAGCTTGCTTGAACAGCTTTTATTCTGTACGGGGACAGCCGGGATGCAGCGTTTTTGGGTCAGTCTGTTTGACGGAGAAGTTTCATGACGATTCAGCGCCACTATCGTTTGCCCAATTGCACCCTGCTTCTGGAGGGCTTAGGCGATGCCACAGAACTGGAGCCGATCGGCGAAACCCGTCCCCTGATGGCGACGTTACTGAATGCCGAATGCCACATTAGCGAACACGATGCCTTGATCGGCGGTCGCGAGTTCTTTGAACACCTGGTCCAAGCTGTCAATCTCTACGTTCAGGAACTCTTTAGTGGGGTGCGATCGGTCAATTCCCAACGTTCTGGAGCGGCCCTGGTGCGCCTGGAACGGGCGGGTAATTTGCACCGCCTCACGATCCAGCCCCAGGGGATTGCCACCCCGAATCCTACAGCCCTGATGCAGGCGGATATTACCACGGTGCAATTATTCGATCTGGTGGAGGCGATCGATCAGTTTCGCGCCGATGCCCGCACCCTGCCCGATGTGCAGATTCAACTCCAGCCCGTTTCCCGTAAGGATGCGCCGACGCCTCCGATCCGGGAACAGGCCACCCCGATCGTACTGGGGGTTACCAGTGTTGCCATTGCTGGTGCCGCTGCCTTCTTCCTGTTGCCCGTACCGGAAACCCAGCGTCCTCGCCAACCGGAGTGGCGGACGGGAACCGAGGCCAGCACGACCTCACCTACCGCTAGCCCCTCCCCCACTGCCAGCCCCAATGTGGATGAGGGAGCTGCTGCCAGTATTGAGATCACCGATGTCGATCAGTTGCGTCGGTTACGCACCCAACTGTATGACGCCATTGATCAGAAATGGAATGAACCGGAGTTTGACGAAACACTGACCTACAAAGTGAGTGTGGACCTTCAGGGCGAGATCGTGGGCTATGGGCCGGAGGATGAAACGTCCCGGCTTCAGGTCGATCGTACCCCCCTGCCGGAACTGGTCTTTATCCCGGTTGAAGGGGGGACGGCAGTCCGGGGACCCATCGCCCTGTTCAAGGTGGTCTTTACCCCTAGGGGCGTTTTGGAAGTGAGTCCTTGGCGCGGCCTTGTACCAGAACCAGAGGCCAGTGCCTCCCCCACGCCCACCGCCACCGCACCGACCCCAACCACGGCTTCCCCCACGGCCACGGCTTCCCCCACGGCCACGGATGCATCGACCAATGTTGGCACGACGACCATGACCGATCCGGTGGCGATCGCGGCGATCGTGCCGGATTTATACGAACGGATCGATCGTCAGTGGCAGGCCAGGCCGACCTTTGAGGCTGATCTGGTTTATCGCGTGGAGGCGACCGCCGACGGCCAGGTTTTACGCTACGAGCCAACCAATGCGGACGCTACCCGGTACGCTGCCGAAATTCCCCTGCCCCAGTTACAGCAGGCGGCGGCCAGTGCGCCTCCCGCCAGTACACCCCAGGCCATTGCTACGTTCAAGGTGGTCTTTACGCCTAAAGGAGTGTTACAGGTCAGTCCGTGGGAAGGGTATCGCTAGGTTAGGGGATATCCCAGGTGGACTGGCGCGATCGCTGGGACTGGAGCACCTCCTTGGGCTGGAGGGGGGCGTTGTCCCAAAAAACCCGTCCTTGGGCTGCCGTAGTACAGCCCTGACCAAACCCCACTGTATTCAACCCCAGGAAGACACACTTATCCTGCGCACAGGCGATCGCCCCGGCAGTGTGTTCTGGATAGAGCAGGTTGTAGCGATGGCCCCGGCTGCCCATCCACCCTTCAATGGCCTGCTTGGGAGAGCGCCAGGTCACCCGATCGCCGATTTGGGCTTTATAGTCGGGGTAACCGCTGATATTTTCCGGTATAAATTCCGATGGCTGTAGCCCAAACTGGGTCTTCATATTATCGGGGCAGGCCCCGGTTTTCGGATTGGTGTGATCCTGATAGCCCTGCGTGTTCATATCGATCGCACGGGCTTCGGCCAAGGCATAAACCCGTTCGTCCCACTGCAACGGCGATCGGCCCTGTTCCTGACGTAGCTGGTTCACATAGGCAAACGCCGCCTGGAGATCCTTGGGGGAATTCCGGTACCAGTACACCGAGCCAGTCCGATGGGTGCGGGAGAATAGCTGCATCCCCAGCAACATTCCAACTACCGCCACTATCCCCATCAAAGTCTGGCGCTTCTGCCTATGGACTACTTGCCGCCCCATCCCTTTAACTCCCTGCTGTGGCTACCTAGACTCAGTTTGCCCATTCCTACGCTCAAACACGCGTATCTCGCCCGGAGCCAGGCCACGGCGCTCGGATTCTCCCAATACCTATGTCAAGAAACGGTAGGATTGATCCGGTCTTTACAATGAAAAGAACGCATGAAAACAGCATGGGTATTTCCTGGACAGGGGTCGCAGGCGGTTGGAATGGGGCTGGATCTGCAAACGGTTGCCCTGGCGATGGCGCGCTTCCAGGAAGCAGAAGCGATTTTGGGATGGTCGGTCCGCGATCGCTGCCAAGGGGATGAATCCGAACTGGCCCGCACCCTCTATACCCAACCCTGTTTATATGTCATTGAAACTATTCTGGTGGATCTCCTACGCGATCGGGGCCATCAGCCTGACCTAGTGGCAGGGCATAGCTTGGGGGAATACGTGGCTCTTTATACTGCCGGGGTGTTTGACTTTGCAACGGGTCTGCGGCTGATCCAAAAGCGGGCGGCCCTGATGGATAGCAGCGCCAATGGGGCAATGGCGGCCCTGATTGGCGCCGATCGCAACCAACTAGAGCAGGTCTTAGCCAACACTGCCGATGTGGTTTTGGCTAACGACAATAGCGCAGCCCAAGTGGTGATTTCCGGAACCCCTGCTGCGGTTGATGCCGTTTTGGCCAAAGTTAAAGCCAAGCGGGCTGTGCGTTTGAATGTTTCTGGGGCCTTCCACTCACCCCTGATGGCAGAGGCTGCTGCTGAGTTCGCCCAACACCTTGCTCCCATTGCCTTCCAACCAGCCCAAGTTCCCGTCCTCTCTAACGTGGAACCGATCGCCACGACCGATGCCGACTTACTCAAGCAACGGCTAGCGGCCCAAATGACCGGGCAAGTGCGTTGGCAGGAAATCTGTCTACAACTGCCGGAACTGGGCATTGAGCAAGCATGGGAAGTGGGACCTGGGAATGTGTTGACTGGTCTGCTGAAACGGACCTGTGCAGGCTTGAAACTAGGGAATGTCAGCAAACTTAGTGACTTACCCTAGGGATAGTCGTTGTTCAAGGGGAAGCGGCCATTACCCCTTGGAACTGGGTCGCCGTCGCGGGCGTTGCCAGACCGATCGGGCGGCCTTTTCCTGTTCGTAGGTAATTAAGCGGCCATAATAGGGGTGTTCGCTCAGGTTCATAGACAAAAACACATGGCGACGAATATCCCCAAACCCTTTGCGCGTGAAAAAATTCACTGCCGGGATATTTTCGGGATCGGTGTCTACCATCATGATGTGGGCACCATCATTGATCAGCCGCTCGATGAGCTTGTCTACCAAACTGTCGGCAATTCCCCGTCGCTGGAAGGCTGGATTGACCCCCAGCCACAAAATATAACCGTAGGTGACCGCATCTTTGCTGATAATGCTGCCGAGAACAAACCCCGCAAGCTGGTCATCAATCTCGGCCACGAGACAATAGTCTGGATCAGTATTGTATAACCCGATAACTTCCCATTCGTCCCAGGTGCGGTAGATATAGGGATACAAATCACTGCTAAATAAGCTATCCCCCAGATGGTAGACAGGAGCTAGGTCATCAATCTCCATCTCCCGAATGAGGACATCGGTTACCAGCTCTGATGGTTCAGTGGGGGTAGGGTCTATGTCAGGATGGGGCACGTCAGTCATAGGGCTAGCCAAACCGTGAGAATTCAGTCACGCTTTCAGAATAACCCACGTTAAATAATGACTGGATGGAGTTCCGGTGCCCCATAAAGCATCTGCCGATCGACCGCTGAAAACACCTGGTTAAATGCTGGCGGAGCCTGAATACACCGACAGACCAGATCCGCCACATCAGCCCGATGAATACTACCGGCGATCGTGGGGTCCTGAATCAACACCCCATTCCCCGTTGCCGGTTCTGACTTGAGACCGCCAGGACGCACGATCGTATAGGTCAAACCACTCGCGATCAGGTGTTGCTCCGCCTTGTCCTTTTCAACCAGTACCGGACCTAGGGCTTCGAGGATATGGGGCGCGAGGGCAACGGCGCT
Source organism: Coleofasciculaceae cyanobacterium bin_20 (assembly GCA_037445115.1). GTDB lineage: Bacteria > Cyanobacteriota > Cyanobacteriia > B231 > B231 > Trichothermofontia. The sequence goes on along the minus strand of JBBILC010000034.1, from coordinate 24,650 downwards.
GTTGCCACTGCCGATCGACGATACCAGGATAAATTGCCCTACCCCGGCGGCGACTGCGGCATCGATGAGATTGCGGTTACCCAGATAGTCTGATCGCTGCCCCTCCTGGGGAAGGCCGCCGATCGTGCTAATCACCACGGCGATTGGGTCCCCTTGCATGACTTGGGTAACGGCAACAGGATCGAGGGCATCCCCGATCGCAACGGTAATACCGATTGCTTCTAGTTCCGGGCGGGTGACTTCACTGCGGAGGAGAGCCTTGATGGCATAGGATGGATTGGCGGCAAGGCGCAGGGCAATTTCTCGACCAACACCGCGACTGGCACCGGCTAGAAAAATTAAGGGTTGGGTAGTCATTACGTTGCTAAAGGGTGATCGTCCACAGGTTATTTAACTGATTATTGGTGACGCTGATGAAGTCACCGGAATCAAAGTCGCTGGTGGGAGTATTGGCCACGATGCCCAGAATCCGGCCATCCCCCAGGCGAATAATGGCATCATCGCCCGCCCCGGCCACAATATCCCCGGCATTCTCAAAGCGTAAATCGGAGAAATTTAGGCCATCGGTCAGGCCAATGAAGTCAAAATCATCTTCATAAATCAAGATATCGACTAGGTTGATGTTGGCGTCGGCTTCCTCAGTTCGCAACACCAGGGTATCGCGTCCCAGCCCACCATCGAGGGTATCGCGTCCCAAATCCCCCACCAGCGTATCATTGCCATCTCCCCCGAAGAGGAAGTCGTTATCCTTCCCCCCCCGCAGTACATCATCACCATCCTGACCCAAGAGTTCATCGCTGCCAATATCCCCCCGCAGCGTATCGTTGCCGTTACCCCCAAAGAGACGATCCAGTCCCTTGCCGCCCAGGATGCTGTCGGACCCAGAGCCACCATTGAGGCTATCATTGCCGCGATTCCCCAAAATTAACTCATTATCACTAGACCCCAGCAGCGTATCATCGCCGCTGAGGAGCCAAACGCCATTGGAAAATCCCCGTAACTGCCCAAAAGTCAGGGTTTCATTATCCGGACCTAGCGTTCCTAAAAGGCGATCGTTGACGGAATCTACTGTCAGTGCCATACCGTTAATCTCTCCTCCATCCTATGTCCAGTGTTCAGTCTAGTGCCCAAGCTAGTGTCCAAGCCCTGGCTAAGCTGAACGACGTTACAGTTGCCTCAGCTTAACAGATCAGCACTTAACGGCCACTTCAGGCGCTTTGGGGCGATCGGACGCCGGACCTGCCATTGATTAAGGTTGGATGAGAGCTGGATTGGGGTTGGACTAAGGTTGAATTGGGGTTGCTTCTCCCTATAACCATGAGCCAAACTGTTGACTAAATTCCCCCTGGAGGATCGCTTGCCGAATGCGTTGGGTGAAGCGCACTAATTCCGTGACGTTATGCAGGGTTAACAGGGTATAGACGAGCAGTTCCCGCATCCGCCAGAGGTGGTTGAGATAGGCACGGCTAAAGGTTTGGCAGGTATAGCAGGGACAGGTTTCATCCAAGGGCGCAAAATCTTCCCGGAATTGGGCATTTTTGATATTCCAGCGTTCCCCCTGTACCAACACACTGCCATGACGGGCCAACCGCGTGGGAATCACACAGTCGAATAAGTCCACCCCCGCCGCGATCGCCTGCACCATTTCCCGATAGGTTCCCACGCCCATTAGGTAGCGGGGTTTGTCCACAGGCAGGAGCGGTGCGGTCACCCGGACAATTTCCCGAATCAGGGGAGCCGGTTCCCCCACACTGACCCCGCCGATCGCATACCCCGGTAGGTCCAATTTTGCTAACGCGACGGCAGCCGCTTGGCGCAGATCCGGGTAAGTGCCTCCCTGGACAATGCCAAACAACGCCTGATCGGGACGCTGATGGACTGCGATCGCCCGTTCGAGCCAGCGGTAGGAGCGATCGGTGGCTAACCTGATTTCCTCACGACTGGCGGGATAGGGGGGACATTGGTCAAAGGCCATAATCACATCCGCCCCCAGTTGGTTCTGGATCGCGATCGATCGCTCCGGGGTTAGCTCAATCAAGCGGCCATCGCGGGGTGATCGAAACACCACCCCCGTTTCCGTAATCTTTTGCAGGGGACGATCGCCCGCCTGTCCCCGTCCGAGACTAAAGACCTGAAAGCCGCCAGAGTCCGTCAGGATGGGACCTTCCCAGGCCATGAACTGATGCAGCCCTCCCGCTTGGGCCACCAGGCTCTCCCCCGGTTGCAGATGCAGGTGGTAGGTATTGGCCAGGATCATCTGCGCCCCCGTCGCCTGGAGTTGCGCAGGGGTGAGGGATTTCACCGTCGCCTGGGTGCCCACGGGCATAAACCGAGGGGTTTCTACGGGACCGTGGGGGGTGTGAAAACACCCAGCCCGTGCCTGGGTTTGGGTGCATTCCGCCTGACACTCGAAGCGAAAGTGGCCGTGTTCTTGCCGCGTCTCCGCCAGAGGATCGGCGGGTGGCCTTGCCAAGCTGTCCCCCATGTCTACGATCACGCCTACGATCGCAAGCCCCGCAGGGCTGCCTCAGCTGCCTGGACCCCGGCCTGGTCCCCCTGACTACGGTACAAATCCCGCGCCCGCTCTAGGGCATCCTTCGCCTCCTGGCCCCGTTGCCGCCCCTGGAGGGCCAAGCCCAGCTTGTAGTAGCCCAGAGCATTATTGGGTTCCTCGTCCAGGACCTGGCGGTAGAGAACGATCGCCCGCAGGTAGTTTCCTTGCTCCATAAGGACATCACCGATCAGGAGCCGGATTTCGCGGTTATTGCGATCGAGGGCTGCCGCTTGCCGATAGGCCGACATGGCCCCCTCCAGATTGCCCTGGACCTGGAGAACTTTCCCAATCTTGAGTTGCACATTGGCATCACGGGGCGCTAACCGTGCCGCTGCACTCAACGCTTCCATCCCCGCTGTCGAATTCCCCATCCCCAACTGGGCAATCCCCAGGGCCACCTGGATCTGGGGCTGGTTCGGAGCCACGCGGACGGCCTGGGTGAGCAATTGCAGGGCCTCAGCAAATTTCTGTTGCCGCATCAGCGTCGTGGCCAGGGCTTCGTAGGCTTCCCAGTTATTGGGTTCTAAACTCAGGACTTGACGATAGGCCGCGATCGCGCCGTTATAGTCCCCCTGGCGGAAAAGGACAGTTCCAACCCCCAGTTGGGCTTTGACGTGGTTGCGATTCAGTTGAATCGTGCGCTGGTAGGCACTGGTGGCTCCGGGATAGTCGCCGAGGTTCGCGAGACTGTAGCCCAGGGCGTAGAAAAAATCGGCATTGTTGGGGTCAAGGGCTGTGGCCTGCTGATAGGCAGCGGCAGCTTCCCGGTAATTACCCTGGCGGGCCTGGAGAAACCCAATGCCGGAGTAGAGTTTGGCGTTGCGCGGATCGAGGGGCAGGGCTTGCTGATACAGGGAGATCGCCTGGGGAAAATTGTTCGCATTGATCGCCTGACGGGCTTGACGGAGCAATTCATTCAACGCCCGTTTGTTATCCGGGGTGCTGGCTTGGGCCAAGAGGGGGGGCGCTTGGGCTGCTGCTGGCGCGATGGCTGCCAAACCAACACTACCTAAGAGTCCGAGGCCAATCAATCCTTTTCCCAGGATTAGCAAACTGTTCCGCAAAATTACTTTTTCCTCCAGCATGATGGTTGTTGTGTGGGGTTGAGCGATGGTTTAGATAGGGTTGAAATACAGATGCGTCGATTGTTTATCTAGGCGGTGTACACCCTTTGTTTATCTTAAGGGGGCAACTCCCTGAACGATTAATACTGAACAGGGGGCGTGGTGAATGACATGGTTACTGACACTCCCCAAGAGGACCGCCGTGACCAACGATCGCCCCCGCCGACCCAGGACAATTAAATCAGCCTGCCAGCTTGTCGCCAGATCCCGTATCCAACTGGCCGGATTGCCCACCTTAGACATCGACTCCACCGCAACCCCTGCCTGCTGGGCCTGGGTCGCATAGGTTGCCAGCCAGTTATCCACCTTATCTAATTCCTGCAATAGCCACTCTTCCTGAATTCGCACGGTAGTCGTGCGGCTGCGCACGCCAAAGAGAGGATTATCCGAAGAAAGATCATGGGTATCGAAGTTGAGACAGTGGAGAAGCAGCAGTTTGGCCGCGTCATGTTGGGCCAAGTCGAGGGCTTGGGCAAAGATGCTATCCGCTTGGGCTGATCGATCGATCGCCACGAGAATTTTCTTAAATGCCATCCTGACCTCCCTGCTGGCCACCGCTCGCAGCAATTTTCCCCAACAACCTCTCCTCGTGACCTAAACGGTCATGATATCTTTTTCCTTTTCTGCCAGGATGGCCTCAATTTTGACCACATACTTATCCGTTAACTTTTGGATGTTGTCCTGTAAGTCGCGGGCTTCGTCTTCTGACATCTCCCCGCTCTTTTCCAGTTTACGGACAGCCTCGATCGCATCCCGGCGAATGTTGCGAATGGAAACCTTCCCTTCCTCCGCCATCTTAGCCGCCATTTTCGCCAGTTCCTTGCGGCGTTCACTGGTGAGGGGGGGGACGTTCAGGCGAATGATTGACCCATCATTATTCGGTGTCAGGCCAATATCGGACATCTGAATGGCCTTTTCGATCAAATTGAGGCTACTGCGATCGAAGGGCTGAATCGTAATCGTACTGGAGTCCGGTGTGGCAATACTGGCGAGGGACTTGAGGGGGGTTGGGGAGCCATAGTACTCCACCATCACCCGATCCAGGATCGCGACATTTGCCCGTCCCGTCCGGATTGTATTAAAGTCGCGCTGGGTTGCCTCCACCGCCTTTTGCATGTGACTTTCAGCATCAGCTAACTTCACAGAAACCTCCCACGGTCGTTCCAATCGGTTCACCCATTGCCGCTCGACGAATGTTGCCGCGCACGGCGAGGTCAAACACCACAATGGGGATGTTGTTATCTTTGCACAAAGCGATCGCGGTCCCATCCATCACCCGTAAGTCTTGGGTTAAGACGTGGCCATAGGTGAGGGTTTGGTAGCGTTTGGCCTGGGGATTGGTCCGGGGATCGGAATCATAAACGCCATCCACCTTGGTGGCCTTGAACAGGACTTCGGCATTGATCTCCGCTGCCCGCAGGGCTGCCGTCGTATCCGTCGTAAAAAACGGGTTACCGGAACCCGTCCCAAAGATGACCACCCGTGATTTTTCCAAATGGCGAATCGCCCGCCGCCGGATATAGGGTTCCGCCACCTCCTTCATTTCGATCGCCGTCAGCACCCGTGTGGGCACCCCGGCCCGTTCCAGGGCATCTTGCAGGGTGATGGCATTCATGACCGTGGCCAGCATCCCCACGTAGTCTGCCGTGGCCCGTTCCATCCCCGCTGCCGATCCCTTGACCCCGCGAAAAATGTTACCGCCACCGACGACGATCGCGACCTGAATGCCACTTTGCACAACCCCCGCAATCTCCTCCGCGATCGCTTGGACAATATCCGGATCAATGCCATAGGCGAGGTCGCCCATGAGGGCCTCCCCACTCAGTTTGAGTAAAATACGCTGATAGGTTGCCATGCAATCTTTGCGCTCCTTCGTAAGCATGTGTGATCGATTCTCGTGCAGAGGGGCTGCGCGAACGGGCGAATAGGGTCGGCCACAATTCCCTAGCAGTGGCAGGGAGCAAGTACAAGCAATCGCAACCAAATTTAACCCAAATCTAAAATAGCAGTCCTTGGTTGATCACATCCTTAGCGCAACAGGTGTCTTGGAAGCAGAAGTCCCAGTAGGGGCGGGTTGTACCTAAATCTTGTCTAAAAATTCTTCATGGGGATAAACCCGTCCTCCGGAGGGCGATCGCCCATCAACGGTAGGGTCTTGATTACCCTCTGGCAGCGATCACGAGGGCATATCTGCCTCCTGGGGACAATCGCCCGTAACCCATCGGGAATGCCGTAAGATGCATAGGACAACGATGCATAGGACAAGTACAAGGCTACAGTCTATGGCAATTCATGCCACAGCAGTGATTGAGGCAGGTGCCCAGTTAGGAGAGGGGGTGACAATCGGTCCCTTTAGTTATCTCGATCGCGATGTCGTCATTGGCGATCGTACGGTGATCGGTCCCCAGGTCACGATTTTGGCCCATACCACGATCGGGGCCGACTGTCAGGTTCATGCCGGAGCCGTTTTGGGGGGATTGCCCCAGGATTTAGCCTTTAAGCACCAGCCCAGTTATGTGCAAATTGGCTCCCACTGCGTCATTCGGGAGGGGGTCACTGTCCATCGGGGCACCCAGGCGGAAAGTGTGACGAAGATGGGCGATCGCTGTTTGCTCATGGCCAATAGCCACTTGGCCCATAATGTCGAACTGGGGGAACAGGTGATCGTGGCCAACAATGCCCTGCTGGCGGGGTATGTGCAAGTGGGCGATCGGGCCTTTATTAGTGGCAATTGTTTAGTCCATCAGTTTGTGCGTATTGGCCGCTTGGCGATGTTGTCCGGCGGCGCGGCAGTCCAGCAGGATGTCCCCCCCTTTTGTATGACCACCAGCCTCAGCACGAATACGGTGATGGGCCTGAATGTGGTAGGGCTACGGCGGGCGGGGCTGAGCCAGGAGGAGCGCCAAACTCTGAAGCGGGCGTTTCGGGTTCTGTATCGGTCTAATTTAAACGTGTCGCAAGCCCTCGATCGCCTCGAAGCCGAATTCGATTCTCCCCTAGTGACAGAATTATGCCAATTTATTCGCGCTTCCCAACGGGGAATTTGCCACTTTATCCGAGCCGATAGTCCCTGACCCTTCTGTCTGTGATCAATGGGTCTATATAGACGAATCCTCAGCCCTGATTGGCTGACAAAACTCGAACCGCCCTCACCCCAACCCCTCTCCCAGAGCAGGCGAGGGGCTTCCGAACCAGGTTTTGGGGTTGAAGTCCCTTTGCCCCTTGTGGGAGAGGGATCTAGGATGAGGGCAGCGAAAGTGGGATGTACCCCGATCAACTCTGGTCGCGATCGCGGCAAAATCACCGATATCGCCGCTGAATTTAAGCCAAACTGGCACCCATTAGGCGTGCCGATCGCCCTTGCGAATTTTGCGCATTCGGGAGCGTACCACGGCCTGATCAATCGGAAACCCGGCGATCGGGACAACTTGATACTGACGTTCCGCTTCCAATTTTTTCAATTCCGTATAGTCTACCCAGTGAATACAGTCCACCGGGCAGGTATCGATCGCCTCCTGGATCAGCGCCTCCGAGTCCCCGTCTTGGCGCACCACTCGCGATCGACCGTACTCTGGCTCAATGTAGAACGTATTACGGGCCACATGGGCACAATG
>JBBILC010000034.1:0-17348 GCA_037445115.1 Coleofasciculaceae cyanobacterium bin_20 | reverse complement strand
TCATCGACATAAACCCCCTTTTGGCGTAACCCACCCCCAAGCTCTGGCTCTAACCCGGTGCGATCGGCGGCGGCTTGATATTCACTGCCTAACTCAGGTTCCAAGCCCGTGCGATCGGGACCAACGGGGTCAGCCAAACCAGAGTAGCCAGGATCAGGACTAACGTCAGACATCCAGGAACGCTCCTATCACCATACTCGGTTGTGATTCCCAACAAATCAGGCAGGCAAGGTGCCTGCCCCTAGGACAATGTCCTGGTAGGAAGTGACAGTAAATTTGAAGAGTTAGGACAGCCCCAATACGATCGCGGCAATGCCCTACCGCTAGCTCATGCCAAGGCCAACCTTTGTGGCACTAACCTTGCCAGCGTTGAACCACTAAGCGGATCGAACCGTCTTGATGCTGTTCTTGCTCACTGACCTGGAAACCTTGTTCAGCCGTTGTGGCGAGGACGGTCTGAAATGCGTAGCGCTGCTTCACCAAACTGAGGAAGCGATCGACGGACCAAGCTTGCTGCCAGAATTGCAGATCGGCCACCAACTCATATTCCTGACCATTCCAGCGGAACCCAATGTCATAGCCATTGTCCTGGGGAATCATCACTTCCGCCGTTGTGGTTTGCCCTTGGTACCCGCGCACTGGATGCGGCCCTGCCTTCCATTCAACCCCCAGATCGGTCAGGGCCGTTTGTAAGGATTCCAGATTACGGATTTGGGTTTTGATGTTGCTAAAGTGTGACATGGCGGATTAGACACTCAATATTGACTAGGGTTAATAGGCTTAGACAAGGCATAGGACAAGTCGTGATGCGGCTGGTTCGGTGGGTAAATCACCCGACGTCGCCGACAACAGGCATCCCCATTGGCCGATCACCATTGCCCATACATGGACTGGGCCACCGTGGGGGCAGTTGCTTGGGAAACCACAGCAAAATACTCAGCCGTTGTTGTCTGACTCAGGACTTGTCCCAATTGCGCTTCGATCGCGGCGGTGACTTCGGCACAGGAAGACCCCGAAATTCCAGTCACTTTCTCAACCACACGGCCATCCGGATAAATGACAAATTCCAGCGTTTCCATAGTGCTTAACAGGCGATAACAAAGCGGGATGGTGGAACAGAGACGCCCTACAGATGGGTAGGTCCCTCAAACCCAGTGGAGTTAATGGTCTACACTGAGTAATTGCACTTAACAAGCACTTGCGTACACACGATCGTGTACCCATAACGTCGTCAGGGCATCGCCTAACCGGTGGTCAGTGACCAATGGCCAAGTGAACCCTCAACTCTTCTCAGTATAAAGACGAAAATCTCATAGCAACTTAATAAATTGATCCAATGACTAGATTAGTCACTGCTATTGGATGCTAGTTTCGCTTAACTTCCCAACACAGTCAAGCACCCATTTCGGGCTGCCCCTCGGTTGGGCGATGGGGCGATCGCGGTTGAATGGCTGCCTCTACCGGATCAGACCCCTTGGGGGTTAGGCTCCCTAGGAAATTAGCTCATCTCCTGCGGACAATAACCCTTAGGTCTACCATGTGACCCCTACCGTGCCCTGCCTGCGAACAAGTCCGAACGACGGATGGAATCACCCCTACCAGCCGGGATCTGCCTACGACAACGCTATTTAATCCAACACCTCCTTGGACAAGGACGGTGGGGATATACCTATTTAGCCCTGGATCAAGAGCGATTTGGAGAGCGGTGCGTGCTGCGGCAATTTCATTTGCCCAAGATAGAGAAACCCCGACGACAAGAAGAGATTAAGCTCTATTTTCAGCAGGAAGTTAATCGGTTGTATCAACTTCAGCATCCCTGCATCCCGCGTTTTTGGGCCACCTTTATGGAAGAGCGGGAATTGTTTATTGTGCAGGAGTTTATTCCGGGCTTTTCCTGCCGTCAACTGTTGCTCAGCCGTCGTCAACAGCAACAAACTTTTTCGGAAACGGAAGTACTTGCCTTGTTAAACGCTCTGCTGCCGTGTTTAGACCTCCTACACCAGCAGAATTTAAGTCAGGGGACCCTGGCCCCGGATGCGATCGTCCTCCGGATCTCACCGACCTCCCCCCTTGCCGAGTCCCTGGATCTCGCCATTCCGAATGCCCAAGCCGTAGCAGATCTGACCGACACCCAGCCGATGTTGGTGACCTTTGGCTCGTTCCCTGGGGGGCTGTTGCGGCGTTTATGCCAATCAGAGCAGAGTACGACCGACCTTGATATTCGCCACCTCCGTCAGGCCCTCTTCCCGATTGGCCGGATGGGCTTTATGCCCCCGGAGCAGCTCCACGGGGTGGAGGTCCATCCCCACGGCGATCTCTATGCCCTCGCGGCAACCTGTCTGGTCCTCTTGACAGGACAAGATCCAGAGCAGTTATTTGACCAGGCTACCCTGACGTGGCGTTGGCCGAGGGAACAGGTCAGTCCACCTCTGGCTAAGGTTTTGGAACATATGCTGGCGTGGAAACCGGTCGATCGCTATCAATCGGCGGCAGCGGTTCTGGCTGCGTTAAACCTGACCTCACCGGCAAGGCTGTCGGCAAATCCGCCCACCTTAGTCCCTCAACCCGTTTCGCCGCCGATTCCCCAGCCCCTACCAGAGGCTGCTCGGCACACGGTTAGCTCACCGAATCCGCTAACCCCGATCGCGCCTGACCTCACCATCCCCCCAGTAACGCCACTCCCCCACCTAGACACGCGGCCCCCGGCTTCCCTTGCGAACCTCCCCGCCTCCCCGCTACCCGATGCCCCAGTAACCCTGATCTATGAACCCGTCTCTCCCCATCGGCGGCGTTGGTTCCCCGCTTGGCAAAGGTTGCGCCGACGGTTACGGGGCTATGTTCGCCCGGGGGTGATCCTGGGGCTAGGGTTAGTTGGGGGCTTCAGTTTGGTGTGGGCCAGTAGTAACCTGCTGCGTTCGCGCAACGTCTCCATTGGCGAATCGCGCTCGCTCCCCAATGGCGTGGCCAGCCCGACCCCCTCCCTCCCCTGGACCGCCTCCGCACCTGCCCCGATCGTCGATCCAATGGCGACGACCTCTCCCCCTTCCCCCCCTATCCCATCCCCGCTGCCGCCGGTAGACCCAACCCCGATCGCCGCTGGGGCACTGGCCCGCTCCCTGCGCTTTGCCCCCGGGGAGGTATCAACTCTGGTGCGGGGGAATCTGGAACAAACCGCCAGTCAGCATTATGTCCTAGAAGCCCTCCAGGGTCAGGTATTGGCGGTTCACCTAGATGGGGCGGGGACGATGATGAATCTCTTGCACAGTAACGGGCAAGCGATCGATGCGGCAGCCTATCGGACCCAGCGTTGGTCGGGTCAACTGCCGATGGACGATCGCTACCAGATTGAGGTGAGTGGTCGTGGGGCCTACACGCTGGAGGTGGCCCTGAGTCCGGCGACAGCCCAACTGGCCCAACCCGTTTCGGGCTGGGTTAAGTTTGCCCCAGGGGAAACCAGCACGACGGTGACGGGGGAAATTGCGCCTGGGCAGATGCAGCGCTATTTACTGACCGCCCAAGCCCAGCAATTGATGGGGGTTCAGGTGTTACTGGGGCATATCGAGATGCGGGTGATCGCTCCCAATGGGCAGCAACTCGGCACGATCACACCCGATACTAAAACTTGGCAAACCCGCCTCCCGCAGGCAGGCGACTATATGGTGGAAGTGGCTGCACCGCAGGCCAGCCGTTTTGCCTTGAAATTTGAAGTGTATTGAGGGGTGGGCGATTCTCCTGCGAAGATGCTGCGCGAACGCTTTGGATGGCACTGACCCATCAGAAAGTCTTCATTCGCAAGCGCCAGTTGGATCAACCCGTGTGCAGACCCAACAAGAACCGATACGAGGCCCACGCGAGTCACTCGTACCGCACCAAACCTAAGATGAGGGCTTCGACAGGCTCAGCCTGAACGGACAAACCCCACTCACCCTGAGAGCGCTGTCGAAGGGCCTTGGAGCCGATCGGCCCCCCTACACTTTACGGCTGACAGAGTATGAGTCTCAATATTCGGTTTTATTGAGAGTCAGTCTTTACCTCAATGAGATCAATCCGTTAGTTAGATCAGTTTGACTGCCTTCAGCCCAAAGAACAGGACAAGGGCTGTTCCCATTGCCACACTCAGAAACAGGACATAGGCCAACACACCAGATAGCTCCATAACAGTTCACCAAAAGACATCTTCAACCTATTGAACCATTCACTGGAGTAAAATACAGCCTGCGGTCGATGACTCAGCTCGCAATTGCCGAGCGATCGCGCTGCCCCCCTGTCTATCCACTTCTCGGCGGTCTCCTCTGGGAAAGCCTGCTGGGAACAGTTTGTCCTCCCTGCCCCTATGCCCTCTCTTATTCGCGTTCATCTGGGTCCCCAGTCCTACAACATTGTGATTGCCCCCGGTAGTTTAGAAGCCCTCGGTGCTTGGCTGACGGGTCATGCTGCCGGGGAACCTGCTACGGTGTCGCCCGCACCCCCCGCTGCGCCAGCCCTGAAATTGGGTAAGCAGATCCTGGTGGTGTCTAACCCGATGATCTTTCGCCACTACGGCGATCGCCTGCTGAGCGCTCTGACCCAGGCTGGGTTTGCCGTGGGCTACTGTTTGCTGCCAGCCGGGGAACGCTACAAGACCCTGAAGTCGGTGCAGAAGATCTACGATGCAGCCCTGGCCCAGCGGTTGGAGCGATCGTCCACGATCGTGGCATTGGGGGGAGGTGTCATTGGCGACATGGCCGGATTTGCGGCGGCCACTTGGCTGCGCGGGATTAATGTGGTCCAGGTGCCCACGAGCTTGTTGGCAATGGTAGATGCCGCGATCGGCGGCAAAACTGGGGTTAACCATCCCCAGGGTAAAAACCTGATCGGTGCGTTTCACCAACCCCGCCTCGTCCTTATCGATCCCAATGTGTTAGCAACCCTCCCCCCCCGCGAGTTCCGGGCAGCAATGGCGGAGGTGATTAAGTATGGCGTGATCTGGGATGCCAGTTTGTTTGAAATGCTGGAGAAATTGCCCCGCTTGGATCAACATCGTTCCCTGGCCACGATCGCGCAGCGTCCCCAAGGGGGAATCGCCCCTGGAGAGGCCCACTCCCCCCTAGAGGAATGCCTCATCCGTTCCTGTCAGGCCAAGGCTGAGGTGGTGAGCCAGGACGAGAAAGAAGGGGGGCTACGGGCGATTCTCAACTACGGCCATACGATTGGCCATGCGGTTGAAAGTCTGACCGGATATCGGCGGGTTAACCACGGAGAAGCCGTCGCGATCGGGATGGTCGCAGCCGGCCAACTGGCGGTGGCTGCCGGTTTCTGGACTGCCGCCGAGGCCGATCGTCAACTGGCCTTGATTAAAAAAGCGGGCCTACCCACCCAAATCCCAGCCGACCTCGATCCAGAGGCCATCCTCGCCAGCCTTCAGACCGATAAAAAAGTCAAGGATGGGAAAGTACGATTTGTGCTACCGACCCAAATCGGGGCTGCCACCGTGACCGATCAGCTAACGACAGCCCAGGTGCGCCAGGTTTTGCCCGGCCAGGGTGTTTGAAAAGCATGGGGATCAAAAAGTATTGGGGGCAAAATGTCACACAAATTACCAGGGTTAGCCCAAAAGTCATTACAATGGTGAGCAAGGTTCCACTGCGGCGTTGGTGACTGCCAATACTGTTTTACGATCTACAGTCTTGTCTACATGGGAACCATGCGGCTGATGGCAGTAAACCGAGCTTCGACTCGGAAACTTCAAATTGGTCCTTTGGTACCCACCTGGTTTACCCAGGTCGAAGACTGAGGTAAGACGGCGTTGCGGGGAACCACCCTTCCTAGGGTACAAAGCAAAGCACAAACTAGGGCACCAAGCCTGCTTTGGGTTACTCGGTGGTATTGGACTCACACTCCGATGCCCTTCCCCCGATCCTCTCAGGGTATTCCACGGCTCCATTGCTTCAATTCCCGACACTTGCTTGAGTGCATCCGTTGGTTAATACAATCTCAGTTCCTCCCTTCCCTGCTACTGTCTGCCAGTTAGACAGCGGTTTAACGGTGATTCATCAACCCCTAGCGATGCCCGTGGCGGTGGTGGACGTTTGGGTGAAGGCGGGGGCGATCGTTGAACCCGATGAGTGGTCCGGGATGGCCCATTTTCTGGAACACATGATCTTTAAGGGAACTGCTCAAATTCCCCCCGGCTACTTTGACTATGTGGTTGAGAGTCGGGGCAGCATCAGTAATGCAGCCACCAGTCATGATTTTGCGCACTATTATATAACCACTGCCGCCCCAGACTTTGCCGATACCTTGCCTTACCTGGCGGAGCTATTGATGAATGCGGCCATCCCGGCGGACGAGTTTGATCGCGAGCGGGAGGTGGTCCTGGAGGAAATCCGTCAGGCCGATGATGATCCGGACTGGGTGGGCTTCCAAGCCTTAATGCAGACGGTCTATCAACACCATCCCTACCGACGTCCGGTCTTGGGCACGGCTCCCCAGTTGCAGGGGTATTCTCCCCAGGAGATGCAAACCTTCCATCGGACCCACTACCAGCCCGCCAATATGACCGTGGTGGTCACGGGGGATGTTTCCCCGGCGGTGGCTCTAGAGGCAGTCCAGCATAGCTTTCCCGCGACGATCGCCGTCCCCCCCGCGCCAGCCCCCGCAATTACCCCGGAACCCCCCCTGACAGGTGTTCGCCGTCAGGTGTTGACCTTGCCCCGGTTGGAGCAAGCTCGCCTGCTGATGGCCTGGGTGGGGCCGGGGACCGATAACCTGATCGATGCCTATGGCCTGGACCTATTGGCAGCACTGCTGAGTGATGGGCGCAATTCGCGGCTGGTTCGGGATTTACGGGAGGAACGCCAACTGGTGCAGGACATTAGTTGCTACCTCATGCTGCAAAAGGAGTCGAGCCTGTTTATGATTTCGGTGTGGTTGGAAACCGACCACCTGGCTACCGTCGAAGCTGAAATCCAGGACCATTTGGCCCAATTAGGGGCTGAACCGCTGACGATCGCTGAGCTTCGGCGTGCGCAACGGCTCCTGTGCAATCAGCATATTTTCTCCCTGGAAACCCCTAGCCAGCTCGCCAACCTCTACGGCTACTACAGCACGATCGCCCAACCGGAGCAGGCGATCGCCTACCCGAGCTATATCCGAGCCTTTGAGCGCGAGGATCTGCAACAGTTAGCCCAGCGCTACCTTACGGGCGATCGCTATGCCGTTACGATTCTGAAACCTGCATGACCTCACGATCTGTGCCAACTCCCCTGCCTGCTCCTCCTCCCTCGCCGCCATCCGCCTCCCAGCCGCTGCAACGGGTCACCCTTGCGAATGGGGTGGTGGTGATCGTGGGGGAGAACCCCGCGGTGGATATTATTGCCGCCCGGTGCTTTTTACGGGCGGGTAATCGCTATGAGCCGATCGCCCAGGCGGGGTTGTCCTATCTCCTGGCGGCGGTTCTGACGAAGGGAACCCAGGATCGGACTTCGCTGGAAATTGCGGAACAGGTCGAATCGGTGGGGGCCAGCCTGGGGGCGGATAATGATGCCGACTTTTTCCTCCTGCGGCTGAAGACCGTGACGGCGGACTTTGCCGATATGCTCCACTTAGTGGGGGAGTTATTGCGCTACCCGGCTTTTCCTGAGGCTGAGGTGGAATTGGAGCGACGGCTGGCCCTGCGGAGTTTGCGATCGCTCCGGGAGCAACCCTTTGCCGTTGCCTTTGAGCAATTGCGTCAGGCTCTCTACGGGCAACACCCCTACGCTTTTGAAGGGATGGGCACGGAAGCTACGATGGCTCAACTAACACAGGCACATCTACAGACCTTCCACCAAACCTATTTCCGTCCGGATAACCTCGTCGTTAGCCTCTGGGGCCAAATCAAACCCGACGCGGCGATCGCTCTGGTTGAAAGCGTTTTCGGTGGCTGGTCCCCCCCGACACCTCCCTTCCCGCAGCTCGACCACCCCACCCCCCTTGCCCAGCCGCGCACGGTTACCACCGCCCAAGATACGCAACAGGCAGCCATTCTGGTGGGCTATTTAGCCCCTGCCGTGGGCGACCCGGACTACATTCCCCTGAAATTGATCAACACCTACCTGGGCAATGGCCTCTCCAGTCGTCTCTTTGTGGAATTGCGGGAAAAGCTCGGCTTGGCCTATTCCGTCTCTAGCCTCTATCCCACCCGTCTGGATGCCTCCCAGTTTGTAGCCTATATGGGGACAGCTCCGACCAATACGGATGCAGCGATCGCGGGGCTACGCGGTGAACTCGAACGCCTGCGCACGGTTACCCTCAATGCCAACGAACTTCAGGTCGTCAAAAACAAAATGCTGGGGCAATACGCCCTCGGTAAACAAAGCAATGCCCAGATCGCCCAGATCTACGGCTGGTACGAAATTCTAGGCTTGGGGGTAGACTTCGATCGCCAATTCCAGACAGCCGTGCAAGCCGTCACCAGCGAGGATGTGCAGCGGGTGGCCTGCCGCGTCTTTGGCGATCCCTACCTGTCGATCGTGGGTCCTGATGCGGCTGTGGCCGGTCGTTAAGCCGACTCACTCCCCCGCGCCGGGGGGGACCCGTTCCAATTGCTGACTATCCAACAAAAAGGAACCGCGTGCAAAGCGGACCGCCCATTGGCTGCCAGGGTGGGCGGCGGTAATCACGCCAATCTCCCCGACTTTAACCAACTGGGGGGGACGCAGCATGGGACGGGACTCGGCTGTTTTGAGGTAAGTGGGCGCTTCCTGCAAACGGACACGATCGCCGACGTTAAAGCAAGATGGGGACATAAGGGGCAATCTAGGGTCTCAATACGGGATTCATACCAAGCTTAGCCAGTCTGCTTGATCCGGGTTTTCACCTAAATGGGTGATCTAGCGGGATGAGGCTGGGCATCCGGGGAAGGGCGATGATCGTAATCGAGAGAACTGCCAGCCGATCAGTAGCGATAAAACCTTTAACCGACCCAGGAGTGCTCCCATGTTTGAGAAACTCTGGTTGGCAGCCGTCATTACCCTCCTTGCCAATGGTGCCTATATGGCCCAATCCATACCCCTTGGGGCAGAAGTTCCCGCGACGGAGCCAGCGTATTTACTTACTCAAGAAATTAATCCCAAGCAGTGACCCGGACCGTAGATCTTCAGGGCGATCAATATCCGCTAAAACTGGAAGGCAATGGACCGACAGGCCAACACGGGCCGCGATCGCTAAGGTTCGCTCGGCGACGGTGGCTGTGCCCCAGGGTATCTGGGTAAACAAAGCCGGTACGGGTTGTTGCAGGCCAATGAGGTAATACCCCCCATCCTGGGCAGGTCCCAATACCAGATCGTGGTCAGTTAGGGCCGCCAAGGCTGCCCGCAGGTGCGCAGCCGTTAGGTCAGGACAATCGGTCCCAATCAGCACCGCCCGCTCGGTCCCGGACTGGAACGTCGCCGTAAAGGCAGCGGCCATGCGTTCCCCTAGATCACCCGCAACTTGCGATCGATAGGCATAGAGGTCAGTCCCTAGCCATGCCTGCATTGCGGCAAGGGTCCCGCCCGTAAACCACAGTTCAACCGCGATCGGGATCTCCCGTTGTAGGATGGCCACCTGCGCTAAGGTTTGTGCCACCAAGCCACGGTACAACTGGGCTGCGCCTTCAGGCCCCAGAGCCGGGATCAGCCGCGTTTTGGTGCGACCGGGTTGGGGGTAGCGCATAAAAATCATCAGGGTTTGCCACATTGCTGTTGCCCGGTGTTGCCCTGGGATGGGGACCTTTAGGTTGCCTGGGGCTGATCACGATCAACCGGAATTTCAGTCGGCGTGGCCAGGGGCAGGAGGCGGCTATAGGCGGCCACTAGGGCCAGCATCAACCACCAGAGGAGGGCAATCTGGGGCCGATACCAGACCGTATC
Organism: Coleofasciculaceae cyanobacterium bin_20; assembly: GCA_037445115.1. Lineage (GTDB taxonomy): Bacteria > Cyanobacteriota > Cyanobacteriia > B231 > B231 > Trichothermofontia. The sequence continues at coordinate 7,476 of JBBILC010000034.1, read as the reverse complement.
CGCCAGACCATGTGCCAGCATGCCCAGCATCGCGGCGATCGCGGCGAATAACCAGGGCAATTCCGAATGGGCACGGGCACGGAGGGCCTGCACCTGTTGCCATGCCTGGTTAAAGGCCACCAGCAGCAACCAGAGGAAACACCCTAGGCCCAGGATGCCCGTCTCCACCAACACTTCCAGGAAAATTGAATAGGCACTGAGGGCGGTAAAGCGGGCCTGACCATAGAGGGGATAAATTTGGTTAAACGCCCGATTCCCCGGCCCAATGCCTAGAAGCGGCCGATCGCGGATCATCTCCAGCACTGCCAGCCACACATTAATCCGGAAGTTATTGCTGCTATCCTGTCGCCAGAGAAAAATACTCAACACGCGATCGCGCAAGGGACCCACCAGGAGCACCGCGCCCCCGATCACCCCCACGATGAGCATGAGGGCGATCGGGATCGCCCAGGTGCGCCCAAAGGGGGGGAGAAACTGACTGCCCCAATAGGCCAACAGCAAGGCCAACGCCACCAATGCCACCACTAGGCCAATCCAGCCGCCCCGGCTAAAGGTCAACACCAGACAGGCGAGATTGGCCATCACCATTGTCAAGGCCAACGCCTTAAGGGGCCAACGGGGCCACACCCAAAGGGCGGCAATGCTAAAGACAACCGCAGGCACCAGGTAGGCGGCTAACAGGTTGGGATTACCTAAGTAGCTGTAAACCCTTGTAGTCTGGGCGAGGGGCGATTCCGGATCGACCCAGGTCGCTAGGGCGTCCACCCCGACAAACCACTGGCGTAGGCCATAGGTACTCACCACCAGCGCCGTTAGCAGGTACACGCCGATCAGCCAGGATCGCAATCGGGTCGATCGCAACACCTGGGCCATGAGGGCAAAGAGCAGGACATAGAGTGTGAAGGTCAGGAAGCCCCGCGTTGCCGCCGTCCGCACGGGCGAAAAAGCCGTCGCGATCGCACTGACCGCCCAATAGAGCAGGACGGGCAGATGGATCGGGGTCAGCCAATCCTGCCAGCGCTCTGCCGCCATGAGCAGTAGCCACCAGCCCGCCAACGCGAGCAACACTTTGCCAATCAGGGCAGTGGTGATAAACGGTGCCAGGGCAAACAGCACACTCAGGAGCAACACCCCCAATTCATTTCCCCACCGCAACAGCACACTCCCGCGCCGCCAGGGCTGGAGCAGGCCCACCCCCCGTGCCAAGGCGCTACTGGCCTGCCATTGGGGCAGGGAGAGGTCGGTCAGGGTGAGCGATCGCCAGATTGCAGCTAGCACAGCCTAAGCATCCCCTTCGGTCCAAGCTGAATGGGTGAGCAGGGCTGCCATCACCCGTACCCCACGCAGTTGGTTCGTTAAGGGCAAGTGGCCGGGGGGGGCACTCAGATCCCAGATAAACCCCTGGGGATAGCGCGGCCACTGATTACCCTGTTTCCAACCAATTTTGGGCCAAAAGCGCTCCCAATTTTTGCCCGTACCTAACCAGATCTGCCGCTGAACTGAGAAGCCAAACTTGCCCTCGGAATAGGTGCGCCAGAGGGCGTCGATCGTTCGCAAATCCGTTTTAGGAAACTTTTCGACTTCGGTGAAATAGAGCCACTTACGCTGGATGGCCATCGGCCCAGCCAATTCGCACAGCTTTTGCAACGTCAGGGCATCCGCTGCCTGAAAATCCTGGTTCGCCAGCAGGGCTTGCAGCGGTGCGTAGTCGATGTTGGCGTCCGATCGCAAAGTGAGCGTCACCGAAGGGGAAGCAGCAGAGTCAGTCATGGATCTCAGCACCAGGTCACGGTTGCCACCATACCAAAAATTGTGGCTCCTTGGCGGTATTTCCCCTGGGTTGGCCTGCTGGAGACTAGGGTTACCGCCGTGGGCGACCTCGGCACGGACCCGTTAAAACCAGCCAAATGGATTTTTTTTTGTTAGATTAACAGCGGCGATTCGCGAAGCGATCCCGTTTAGGCATCGTTGAGCCTCTTCCCCAATGCGAACGTTGGGGGTCGCCTAGGGCACATTGTCCGACCTGGAGTCCTAGCCTTGAGGGAACTAATCGGTGTTAACCGGAGTCCCTAAGTCTCATCGAGTGAGAAGAGTAATCCTGAAAAGTCGCATGGCTGAGCGACCATCAAAGGTGACAGCACCTCGGAAATTTTGGGAGATCCCACTATAAATTTAGAAGAACTATGCTGATCCAGACGATAAAACCAGGAGATATCTGCTATCTTACATCGATAACATTGGGCGATTCTCCGTAATTTCCAGACCTGTTTCCACAAGATCCCATACCAGGAGCAACTATGAAATCTTTGATGCGTTTCGGTACCAGCCTCGGCTTGATTGGCACTGCGGTTGTGGGGGCAATGGTCATTGGCAGTGCCCGTGCCCAAGCCCTACCCGATAATCAGATTATCGAAAAACTGCAACCGATTCCGGTTTTTACCATTACCAACCAGCAAGGTGCCCCCCTCGTGGCGTCCCCGCAACAGGGGGAGAGTGGTGCCCCCGTAGCTGGGGTGTTTATGAGTCAGCAGGATGCCCAAGCCTTCCTCACTCGCCTTGGCAGCAATAATCCCGACCTAGTGCGGGGGGTACAGGTTGTCCCGATCTCGTTGGGAGATGTGTATAAAATGTCGCGCCAGCGCGGTAATCCCCAAGACCGCCTGGAATTTGCCTACATCCCGACCCAACAGCAGGTGGATGTGGCCAAACAACTGTTAACCCAGCGGGGCGGCCCGAATGCCGCGAATTTCCAGGGAGTCCCCCTGTTTATTGCCAAGGGGGGACGGGACAATGGGTATCTGACGATCCAACAGGGGAATGAGCAAATTATCCCCGTGTTTTTTGAGAAGCAAGGGTTGCAGAATTTGATCGATCGCTTCAAGCAACAGCAGCCGAATGAGGCGGTGAACGTGACAATCGAGGTGATCAACCTGGAAGGGATGATCCAAACCTTGCAGCAGAGCAATGATCAGCAGTTGAACAAGCTCGTCCTCATTCCCAGCCGGGATGCCCTAGCATCAATCCAAGCCTATTTACAAAATCAAGCCCGTGCCAATGGCGGTAACCCAGGGCAACCCCAACGTCCCAATGCCCAACCAGTCTCGCCCCAAGCCCCCGCGCCGACGAGTGGGGGTACCTCACAACCCCGGCGTTAAGCAACTGGTTGACGGCTCTAGACATCCGTAAGTCTGGGGGGAGTGGTATGGGTAAGACCCAGACTTACGGGGTAACGGGGACTGAGCTATGGCAGTGGCGATCGCTGGCGATCAGCACTGCGCTTGCTGCTGAGATTCCCCCCCAGGAGGTGGATTGGCTGTTACAAGCCGTGGCCCCGATCGAAGGGCTGGCGTTACGGTTAGGTACCCTAGCCGAGCAACCCACGGTTGATCTCACTGTACCCTTAGCCCAATTAGATAGCCTGTGGCAGCAGCGGCTGACCGCACGGGTGCCCGTACAATATCTGGTGGGCAGTACTCACTGGCGTGATTGGCAGTTAACGGTCTCGCCAGCAGTGCTGATCCCCCGCCCGGAAACAGAACTGATCGTGGATCTGGCGATCGCCAGGGTCCAGGCTTCGCCCCAGCGAGCTGACCTAGCCCAGGGGCACTGGGCTGATTTAGGAACGGGCAGCGGCGCGATCGCCATCGGGCTAGCGACGGCATTTCCCCAAGCGCGGATCTACGCCGTGGATGTGAGTCCGTCGGCCCTGGCGATCGCGGCACAGAATATTGCCCAGTACCACCTCCAGGCCCATATTCAGTGCCATCAGGGGTCTTGGTTTGACCCCTTGGTTGCACTCCAGGGTCAGTTGTCTGGCGTCGTGGCGAATCCTCCCTACATTCCCACAGCCCTGATTCCTACCCTACAACCGGAAATCACTCAGCATGAACCCCACCTAGCTCTGGATGGGGGTATGGATGGCCTAGATGCCGTGCGCCATCTCATCCAGACAGCCCCGGCCTATCTACAAGTGGGGGGAGTCTGGCTCCTCGAACTCATGGCAAGTCAGGCGGCCACGGTGGTCGATCTCCTCCAACAGCAGGGGGGGTATGGGCAAGTCCAAGTCCATGCGGATCTGGCCGGGATCGATCGCTTTGTTTCGGCCTATTGGATTGGATAGATCTGGATATCAACATTATTGTATTGGCCCGTTGATCCGGGCGTTAATTTAAGCTGTGGGTGCCCCGTAAATCGTGGCTGACCCGTAAACTGAAGGCAGAAAAGACTGACAGAATCTAGTTGATGACCAATAACCTAGCGGGGTGCCTACCGTCCATGTTTCAGGAACTTTAGCAACGTCCTGCAGGAGGTTATGATGCTGACCCGATCGCTGAGGTTGAGCCTAGGTATGGTGTTCGGATTGCTGGTTACTGTGGCCTTAAGTCAAGCGGCTAGGGCGCAATCGGAGGTCTGCGTGGGCCAAGCCGGTAGTCCCATTGCCAGCTTGGGTCAACAGGATTTGTTGCGGGAGGTGACCTGTCCGGCGGGGGTGTCCGGACGGTGTTGGGTGCCGGGTCCTGCCTGGTCGCAGTTCAGTGCCATGAGTCCCAGTCAAGCGGGCCTGTGTGAGGCGATCGTGCCCCCCTTGGCCCTGTGTCAGGTGGCGGGCAATACGGTCCAGTGCCCCGCCCCAGCAACGGTCATGGGAGCAACCAGTGCTAGCCCGATCGTCACGGCGACTAATCCGCTCCTATTTTTTGTCCGCAGTCCTAATTGGGTGGGTAAATGGTGGGTGCAAAGCCAATGGCCCGGTTATCCCGATCGCGGCTCCCGTTGGGAATTTGCGGTTGTTCAGACTCCCACCGGATCGGGCTGCGTCGTGCAAATGCGGGGAGGCAATAATATTCCCTGTCTGGTGGCGGGAGATGTTCTGACTTGGCGCGGCACGATGGAGGGCGAATTGATGGATGTGCGCCTGACCCGGCAGGGCAGTACGATTCAAGGGGAATTCGTCGGCACCAGTCTGACAACGGGACAACCCGCCTTTGCCGGGGAGCAACGCCGCCCCATCACGGGCACACTGATGGGGGGAGCGCAAAACCGGTGGGCTGATTTGCCCCCGCAGCGATCGGCGGGTCCGCAGTCTCCGGCATCGAATTCGTCTGGGTTGAATGCTCCGGTCTATGTGCTGCCCTAGGGGCTGAAGGCGGCGATCACGACGGGGAATCTTGGGCCTTTTCTTAGGCCTATTTGGGGGTCTATAAAGTTTCTGGCGCAATTGCCCGGAAGTTGGGCGGCTGCCTGTCCCGATTCCAGATCCATACGTTACCCTTTAGCTGAAACATTGGCCCCGATACCCAGCAAGCCGATCCCTACGGGTCGGCAAGGGTCGGCTCGGATCTGCGAACCGGTGTGAGAAGGGATGTTCGATCGACACACGCCATATCTGCCATCCATCCCTGAGTTGGCACAGGCGGGGGACTGCTGGGCGATCGCCCACTGGATGAACAGTTCCCTAATTCCCCAGGGGATGTACTTGGAAATAGAGGTCACGCCGACCCTCTATCTAGAGATTGCGGTGTATTTCCAGGTGTCGATGCCACGGGATCTCTGCCTGAGTTTACAACGCTACCTGGTCCGCTTCGTTTGTGAACAGTTGTATGCCCTCAATCTGGATCTGGTCCAGGGAATTCACCTGGTTGCCCGCCTTGATGGCCAAGCCAAGGTCCTGTGGAAGCAGGCGGTGCGGCTGCGCCATCCAGCCCGTCCGCGAAGCGTTTCCCTTGGGAAATCGCCCTCACCTGCCCCAGCCCCCACGGTCCCCTATCCGGCAGCGGCTCCTGCGCCAGCCTTTCGGGCAACAGTTACACCGACGCCTGCCTATCCTGCCCCGGTGCCGTCCCGTCCCCACCCACCGGGGTCCCGGCCCCGGCAAAAGCAGCGTAAACCGGGCAAGCGACCCTTTCACTTTCTGCGTTTTTGCTTGATCAGTGGGTTATTTATGGCCAGTTTTGCCTTTGGCTATTGGCTGGTCTATGCCCATGTGCTCAACCCCAATGCACCGAAGTCTACTGGTCAGACGATCACCAATCAGGTTTGCCCCATTCCGACAACGATCACCCCCACTGCCGCGCCCCAATTTGAGGCAGATGATAACTGGCAAGCCTTGCCAGAGGGGGTTGAGCGCACGGTTACGACTCACCTGGATATTCGTCCCCTACCGGGACACCTGGATGCCGTGCCCGTTTTTAACAGCAACAGCCCAGAAATCGTGCAAACCGAGGGAATTATGCTCTCGACTTTCCCACCGGATAAGATGCGGGATGGGGCAGCCCACCTGAATTATGCCTTTGAGGGCCGGTTTGATATCTTTTCCCACCACATTGCCAAGACCACTGATCCCAAGGAAACCCGCACCCTGTTTCAGGGCGTGATGCTTCATAATCCTGGTCATCAACCGGTGACGATTGAGGTTTTCCAGGCGGCGACCTATTTGACGGGGAGTGATGCGGGGTTTGTGGAATTACCGGCCCAGGTTAATAATGCCGCTGGTGATGTCTTTTCGGGACCGGGGAGCCGCATGACCACGGAAATTCTCAAGGGGAACCGTCAGGATCTCTTCCCGGCAACGCTGACCCTGGCTCCGAAGCAAAGCCAAATGCTCCTGAGCTTGCCGCTACCGACGGGGCATGGTGAACTGGTGCCCACCTCGAATGCCCGTTCGACGCTGCTGCGGCTCTGGAGTGGTGGGCCGGTGTATGTGGCGGATCTGGCCATGTTTGCCCGCAAGCACACCGACGGCAGTGAACGATCGCCCACCCTGGAGGAATGGCAATCCCTCTTGAAAGGCGGCTGTCTGGCAGGACCACGGGATTTGCCCCCGACGCCGCCTGACCATACGATCGGCAAAATTATCTACGGACGGGTGGCCGGGGTTTCCCAAGGCTCCCAATGGCAAGCCAAACTCACCGACAGTCCAGAGGCCCCAACCCTAACCCTCCCGAAACCAGGGAAACCGATCGCCTATGGCCTGAGTACTCTCCCCCAGGGCACTTTGGGGACCGGTCAAGTCCAGAGCGCGCCGCTGCTGGCCCGTTATCCCGATACGGCCCATCTCTCCCACGGGAACTACGCGGTCCAGTACAGTCTGACCCTCCCCCTGCATAATGCCGGTCGGGCCGCACGATCGGTCATCTTGGCGATCCAAACGCCGATTAAGGAGGATTTACCCAATGCCAAGAGCCTAAAATTTTTCGATCCCCCCCCCGATCGGGTTTTCTTCCGGGGAACTGTCCGGGTGCGGTACGACGATGACGAGGGCAAACCCCAAACCCAGTATCTCCACCTGGCCCAGCGACGCGGCGAGCAGGGCGATCCCCTCGTGACCCTGACCCTGCCGCCAGATCATAAGCGCCTGGTACAACTCGACTTCCTCTATCCCCCGGATGCCGTCCCACCCCAGATCCTCACGATCGCGGCTGAGTAATCCCCATTAACTGTGTCTATCCCCAGGGGGGGCGCTCCCCTGGGCGTGTT
>JBBILC010000033.1:3670-38912 GCA_037445115.1 Coleofasciculaceae cyanobacterium bin_20 | reverse complement strand
ATCGGTTCAGCTTCCAGGCCAAAGTCGGCCTCTGGCTCTGCCGCTGGTTCCGTTTCCGCAATGCCTAATTCCTGCAACCAGCTATCGTCAACCATATCAGCCGCATCTGCCCACATCTCATCGGGCGTTACCTCTGGTTCTGATGCTTCTGGTATGGTTTCCCAGGGTTCGGCAAATGCCTCGGTGTCAGGCGTTTCTAGCTCCGGTGTTTCGAGTGGTAGGGCTTCTAACTCTGGGACTGACGAGGGTTCGGGGGCTTCTAGGTCCTGGATAAAGGTTTCGTCGGAAATCTCAAATTCGGGCGATTCGGGAGCCAACTCTGGACCAGCGGGTGGCTCTAACGCTTGAACAAAGGTTTCCTCGTCAAACCCCAGATCTGCCCCCACACTGGCCAGTTCACGCGCTGCTGCTTCCACGGCTTCCTGGCTCACCGCTAACTCTGGCGGTAGAGCTTGGGATTCGCCAAACAGTTCATCCATTGCGATCGCGGCGGCAGCTTCGGTTGCCTCCGTTGGGGGTGTGGGTAGGGAAAGATCGGCAAGCTCAATGGCGGGTTCCTGGCTCTGAATAAAGGTTTCTTCCTCAAAACTTGGCCCCGCTTCAATCGTAGTGGCTTCGCCAGCGTCGATCAATGACACTGGGACCACGGGCTGGGGAGTTTCGGGTAAGGGGGTCTCGATCAGGGCGGGGGTGATCGCGGCTGCGCTTAGAGCGGCTGCCACTTCAGGGGCGATCACGCTAGGGGGGGTAGGGGTTTCGGCAACGGGTGTGGGTTCGACGATCGTGGTGGTGGGTGGGGCTATCCCCGCCATACTGGTGGTCGTCGGCAGGTTACCCGATTTCCCAAACACATCGATCCAGGTACTCAGGAAGCTTTGCAGATTAGCCAGATTATCCTGAATGACTTGACAGCCTTCCCGCACCTGATCGCTATGGATTGGACCTAGGGCCGCATAGTTCTCATGGGTGCAGACATCGGGACTAACGTCTGTGGTAACGGTCCCGGCCAGGAGATCAATCCGGGTTTGGATTTGGGGGATGGGACTGGTGGCATCCACCGCATCGTCCGGTGTCAGCCGGGTGGTGATAGTTAGCTCGATCGCCTCGGCAAAGGCAAGCTGGAGCGCCTCAGCGACATTACCTGCCCGGATGAGTTGTTTGAAGTCGTCGCTTGCTGCCATGAGGTATCACCCAAATTTCGTTATGTAATGTTGCCAGTGAGGTTAGCAAACTTACCGAAAAACGCCCCCTGTTACGGTAACTGTTGGTGTGCAAGTCCACAGACTGCCCCCGAACAGCACTCGCGATTCCGTCACGACGCTACAGGCGCATCGCCAAAATCCTGGATTGTGCCCCCTAAGATAACAGAGTTTTTTTCAGCGGCTCGTCTCCGGCCAGGAATTTTTTATCCTGATGGTGTGTGTTCTGCCGTTACCTAGCCCACCAGCCGACTCCCCTCGTTATCCTTCCCCAACACTATCCTTATTCTGCAAGCATTTGGGCGTTTTAGCAGATTTCAGCGATCGCCTGAGCAGACCGACCGCACGCTCGCGATCGCCCCGATGGATATTGTGAATATATTTGTAGCTAGGGGATGAACCGTATCTCGCTGGTCCGGAGAACAACCGCATCTTGCCGATCCGGGAGACTACAGCACTTCCATACTTGGTGAGGTACAGACAAGGGGCTTAAGCCCCTTGTTTACAAGGCTTGACAGTACTTCATTAGAGAGGGAACGGCTGTAACACCAAGGGATGGGACTGGTGCCACGATCGCTAGCGTAATAAAATTCAGCAAGGGAATTTTCGGGGCAGTAGGGTCATTGGCGATGAGTATTTGCCCCTGCGCTCCCCCTTCAGCCCCCCGTCCTACCGCCGACCTTATACCGCAGCGAGGAAAGGAGATGCCTGTCGGATTACCGGAGTTTGTTGACAATCCAGAAAACCGCTGTCCTGTGATTCTCCTCCTGGATACCTCCAGTTCCATGACCGGAGAACCAATTCAGGCATTGACCCAGGGCCTTCAGGTCTTCCGCGAGGAGGTCCAGCAGGATACCAAGGCAGCGCTCAGTGTGGAGGTGGCGATCGTCAGTTTTGGGCCGGTGCAATTGTTGCAGGATTTCGTGACGATCGAACAGTTCAATCCGCCGCCCTTAGTGGCCGAGGGCTATACTCCGATGGGGGAAGCGATCAACTTTGCGCTGGATTTACTGGAAGGGCGCAAGGAGATTTATAAGGCCAATGGCATCCAGTACTATCGCCCCTGGTTGTTTTTAATCACGGATGGTGCTCCCACCGATAGTTGGCAGGCCGCTGCTGCCCGGATTCGCGAAGGGGAGGCCAATCGCAAGTTTTGTTTCTTTGCCGTGGCGGTGGCCGGAGCGGATATGGAAACCCTACGCCAAATTGCCCCCCCGGAACGTCCCCCCATCCAATTGACGGGGCTACAGTTCCAACCCCTCTTTGTGTGGCTCAGTACCTCCATGAAGCGGGTATCGAGTGCGAAGGTGGGGGAAGCCGTCGCCTTGCCCCCGGTGGGTTGGGGTCAAATTACTACCTAGGAGTAGGCTGTGAGTTGGACAACCATTGCGCGATCGGCGATCGGGACCCGACATCAGGAGCAGCAGCTTCCCTGTCAGGATTCAACCACTGTGCGGGTGCTGGGCGAGGTAGCGATCGGGGCAGTGGCGGATGGGGCCGGGAGTGCGGCCTATGCTGACGTGGGGGCCAAACTCGCGGTAGAAACCACCCTCCAGTACTTGAGTCGGACCGAAGTGTGGTTACAACGGCGGCAATTTTCCTGGTCAACCCTCCCTGACTTTCCCCCTGTTGATTTACTCCATCGTCTGTTTAGCAAAGCCGTCCAACGGACCCGGCAAGCCCTTCACCGTCAAGCCCAGGCAACCGACAGTACCTTAGACGATTTTGCCTGTACCCTACTGCTATTTTTAGCGACCCCCTACTGGCTCGCCGCCATGCAGATTGGCGATGGGTTTATCGTTGTGCGGAGTCCCTATCAGTCCTATCAACTCCTCTTTCAACCCGACAAGGGCGAATTTGCCAACCAGACAAGTTTTGTCACTTCCCCCGACGCGATCGCGACCCTGCAAGTACGGTTATGGGCTGATACCCCCAGCTTCATTTGTGCGGCCACCGATGGTGTTGAACGGGTTGCCATTCGCTTTCGGGATTGGACTGCCTTTCCGCCTTTTTTCCAACCCTTGGAAGCCTATCTCGAAGCCGCGTCGCCGCCTGGACCCGACGAGAGTTACCTGGTTGATTTCCTCACCTCCGATCGCCTCAATGCCCGCACCGACGACGACAAAACCCTTCTGCTCTGCCGCTATCAACCTTCCCCTTGAACCCCTGGGTGTCCCTGGGTGTCCTTCGTGCCTAGTTTTTTCCTTTCCCCACTCCCAAACCACTGGCCAGCATCCACAAAAGTTAATTTGTCATAACACCCCTAAGGACCGGAATCGAAATATGATAATGTGCCCAAAGATCTTTTAGGCCCTATCCCCATGACTATGACTTCATCGCCGGTAGCGGATTTGACAGCAGTACGGGCAGCCGCTGGTTTTCTTGCGGATGAAACCGCCCCGACGATTGAAGCCGGTTTCGAGTTTTTATTCACCCGATCACTAGAATTTCGCCAGGAAACCATCTATTTCATCATTGTCGATCGCTTCCACGATGGTAATCCCGCCAATAACGTCGGGCCAAATCCAGATTTATTCGACTCCACACAGCAGCATTGGGGTAAATATTGGGGAGGGGATCTCCAGGGTATTGTCGATAAACTCGACTACCTAAAAGCGTTGGGCGTCACAGCTATTTGGGTTTCTCCCTTATTTGAGCAGGTTGAACATCTCCAATTTGACCGAGCCGCCATGCATGGCTATTGGACCAAAGATTTCAAACGAATTAACCCCCGCTTCCTAGGACCTGGTGAAGACAACTCTCTCTTTAGTTGTACCGTCTTCGATACCCTGATTACGGAAATGCACAAGCGTGGGATGAAGCTCATTCTCGATATTGTCTGTAACCACAGTAGCCCCGATGTCAATGGCCACAAGGGTGAACTCTACGATGACGGCAAATTGATTGCTGATTTCTACAACGATGTCAACCATTGGTATCACCACAATCCGGAGATTACCGATTGGGAGAATCCGGAACAGATGTTGTACTATGAACTGTGTGGATTAGCCACCTTTAATGAGAGTAATCCCGACTATCGCCACTACATTAAAACGGCCATCAAACAATGGCTCGATCGCGGCGTCGATGCCCTGCGGGTAGATACGGTCAAACACATGCCGCTGTGGTTTTGGCAGGAATTCATGGCCGATATCCAAACTCATCAACCATCGGTGTTTGCCTTTGGTGAATGGGGATTTTCCAAACCTCAAAATCGCCAGTCTACCGAGTTTGCCAATCGATCGGGGATGTCAATTTTGGACTTTGGTCTGTGCGATGCAATTCGGGAAGCCCTAGCCTGGGATGCGCCGGGTGGTTTTGAGCGTGTCCAAGCTGTGTTTGATCAGGATCATGTTTATGACACGGCCAGTGAACTGGTGACCTTTGTAGATAATCACGACATGCAGCGATTTTTAAGCCTAAATCCCGATGGCGATCGTCTGCGCCTTGCTATTGGTTTGATCATGACCTGTCGCGGTATTCCCTGCATTTATTACGGCACCGAACAATACCTGTATGACAATACCCAGGGTGGGAATGATCCCTATAATCGCCCGATGATGACCCGTTGGGATACGGATACCCCCCTCTTTAAGGATATTCAACAATTCTCGAAACTACGGCGTTTAAATCCAGCCGTTTCCCTGGGGAACCAACAACAAAAGTATGTGAGCCAGGATGTGTTTTGCTTTGTGCGCCGTTATCGGGATTCCCGGTGTTTTGTGGCCATGAATAAGGGCAACCCAACGACGATCGATATCCCCCATACGGATCTTCAAGATGGTGAATACTTCTGTATGGTGACTAAACGGCGTTTTGACGTGCAGAAAGGGGCTTTACTGGGATTCAGCTTGGGACATCACGAAATGGTGGTCTTGAGCGATATCGGCGATCGCGTTAAGGGGAAAACCATCGTCCGCGCCCAACTCAACGGGGTTTCGACCCAAATGGGGGAACGTATTGTGGTGGTAGGTGACTGTCCTGAACTGGGGAATTGGGATATTGCCCACGCCTATCACTTGGAATATATCAACCCCAACACCTGGTTTGGGGAAATTCCCTTTACCGAAAGTGCGGGTAAGGCCATTACCTATAAATACGCAATTCAACGGGATGGACAGGCCCCCATTTACGAAAATCTAGTTTGCCGTCGCTGGATTCTAGCCCCCGCCGGTACCGTTAAATGGAAGGATACGTGGTGCTCGTAGGCCGCGAGATCTTATTCGGACTCTTTTTCCCCTGCTCAGGTGAGGGAATCGCGATCGCTCGCCTGGGGAGAACGCTCTCGCTCCAGTGTTGGCACGTGAGCGACAAAGCCATTCCAGGAGTCACACTGGAATGCGAGGTCTACTAATGCCTCTAGTTGTTCGGGTGTTAATGGTTCTAGCTGGGCTGTTATGGTGTCCGGTACAGTCGGAAAGCGATTATTAAGAACCTTCAGCAAGAGGTGCAGGGCTTCTTCCTGTCTGCCTTCCTGTCTGCCTTCCTGTCTGCCTTCCTGTCTGCCTTTCTCAATGCCGAGGCGCTCAATACTGGTGATGTACGGCATTTGTCCCTCCTGTTCGTAGGCGGTGATGATTTCCCAAACTTCGGCTTCAAGTGCTTGAGGTAATTGTAGAATCCAATCGATGAAACGGAAGAGGTTGATGATGTCCTGACGCTGGTAGCCTTTTTCGTATAGTCGCCGGATTAGCTGGATCTTGCCAGCTTTACGTTGCTCCAGATTCCGTTTACTGGTCAAGCTCTGGAGGTGTGCTAGGACGACGATCGCAAAGGGGTTGGGACTGTTCTCTAGCTCCGAGGTGCGATTCTCCTGTGGAGACGCTGCGCGAACGCGGTAGTCCAGCAGTTTCACAATCGGAAAATGGAATTCGAGGCGGCAGTTCAGGATTTCCTGGCGGTGAACCTGGGGTCGCCACTGGGGATTGGCATCACCGAGGATGGCGAGGCTGAGGACAGGACGGTTATAACGGTCACTAATCCGGTAGTTGTAGACATACATCCGTTCGGGGAAGTGGGGATCTTTACGGCCCTGGACTTCAATGTGGATGAGAATCCAGGTTTCGGAGCCGTCATGTAGCCAGACCTTGACGAGTTTGTCGGCAAAGCGTTTACTGCGTTCAGCGGCGGGGACGATTTTCTGGAGTTCTTTGTCGAGAAATTCGTGGGGTTGGTGCCAGTCGATGGCGGCATGAACGTCGGGGAAGAAGAACTGGAGGAATTCGAGGAAGTACTGTTCGATAATTTCTTTCCACGGCGAGTCCTGATCAGAGCGCTGCTCCGGCGGCGATGCAGTGCGATCGGGGCTGGGTTCCTGGGACGATGAGGGGGGATGGCTCATGGGGATATTCTAGTTCGGCCAACCGTCGTGATGGGTGCTGTCAGCTTTGATCAAGATGGGGTTGGTTTGCTGAGGCTGGGTGAGATCAGTTCGGGAAGGGTTTTGGCGATTGGCGGTTGGTGCCATTTCCCATACCAACTTCCCTTAGCCGCGATGCAATCTTGTGGGATAACCGTCCCGGCGGTCACTTCTGCTAGACCCGGTTATCCCCTTGATCGGCTTGATGATCCTTGCGGCAGTCGGGGTCGGTTAAGCGCGTCTAAAACCGCTGGCCAAAACCGAACTGGAGAAGCGTATCACCCTCATCGTTGATGCCATAGTCGGCGCGGATCAGACCCACAGGCGACTGGACCCGTACCCCCAGGCCCATCCCAAAGCCCGTGCCCGGTTTGCCACGAATCACCGCAGGTTCCCCCGGTACCGTATCCCCGGAACCCAAGTCAGAGCCAAAGTCGGCAAAGACAACCCCCCCAAAGATTTTGTAAATCGGGAAGCGATATTCCGTCGAAGCAATCACATAGCTGCGGCCACTGCCTACCTCGGCGATCCCATACCCCCGCACTGAATTGAGACCCCCCAGATTAAAGGCATCATAGGGCGGCAAATCCCCCATGACCGTGCCACCTTGGACATTAAACGCCAAGACTTCCGGTTGATCGGCAAACTTGAGCCAATCGACGGGAAAGTAATAGCTATAGTCGGCACGCACACGGTTCATCAGGATATTCCCCAGCCCAACAGGAATGGATTGCTCCATACTGAGCGAGAGACGCGAGCCTTGGGTGGGATTGGTGCGATTATCCCGCTGATCGTTGACTGCCTCAAAGGTGACGCTGAGTAAGTCATCAATACCTGTGCCACTAAAGGATAGGTCATTCCCCAACTCATCCTCAGGGGAGAGCGTGCCGTCGCTATCCCGGATGCTCGATCGCACATAACGCAAGCCCAGGGACCCCATCCAGTCAGGACTGAGGGGTCGTTCCAGGGCAAACCCGCCGCCAAAGCGCCCCAAGCGTGGCAAATCATTATTGGGCAGATCCACTTCGGGATCACCGCCCGTAAAGGTGAGGGCCAGGGTGCGACGACGGAAGACTTCAAACGAGTAACCCAGGCGATCGGGAGCCGTGTCACGATAGGGGTTTTTGAAATTCAGGTCAAACTGGACATCCCGCGTTCCCACCAGCAAATTCGTACCCAACTGTTGGCCCCGACCGTTGAAATTGCGATCGGCATAGGTGAGGGTGCCATACACCCCGGCGCTGTCACTGTAGCCCCCCCCAAAGTTCAGCGATCGCGACAGGACCTCTTGCAGGTCATAGATAACCCCGACCCGATCCGGTTCGCCACTCAGGGAGAGGCCAACCCCCCCAAACAGGCCAAGATTATACAACCGTTGGAGATCGGCCTGGGCAACGCTTTCCTGAAAAACGCCATCCTCCCGCAGTTGGATCTGCTCCCGCAAAAACGATTCCCTTGTCCGCCCCTGGATCGGTTGCTCGTTCGCATCCACAGGATTACCATCGCGATCGAAGAAGCGAAATTGGATCGACCCGATCACCCCTTCCGAAACCTCCAGGACCACCACCCCTTCGCGACTAGGGCGGATCGCCAGCACCTTGGCCAGGGTGTAACCATTCTCCTGATACCACTGGTTAATCTTGTGCGCCCCCGCATCCAGGGCGATCGGGTCAATCATGACATTCCGCTGGATACCCAACAGTTCAACCGCCTTGGCTGGATTCAGAACCTGAGCGCCCACTAATTGCAACGATCGCACCACGATCGGATCAACCTGAAACACCACCAGCAAGCCATCACTGATGCTATAGGTTTGGTAGCTAACGGCGAGGAAGATCCCCGTTGCCAAGAGATCCGCCACATCCTGGTCCAACTGCTGGCGGGTGGCCATCCCCCCCGCCTGGGTCGTCAGAACATTTCGCACAAACGCCTCAATACTGGGGCTACCGCCCACAATGCGCACCGCTCCAATCATCACGGCCCTACCCGGTTCCAGGGTAATCGGCTCCGCATCAGCGGCGATCGGGAGCGGGGGCGGTGGGGTACCGAGGGGCGGTGGGACAGGCCGTGTGGGAATGACCACTGGTGGGCTAGCCAGCGGTGACACTGGCCCATTGGGTGAGGGCGCATCCTCACCCCGGAGGGGCACCACGAGGGGAGAAGGCTTCGGAGTCTGTAACAAGGAAGGGCCAGTGGTCAGAGGCGTTGCTGGGTTGGTGAGGTGAAACGCATCTACTGGGACTGGCTGATAGTCCCGGTAATACTGGGCTGGATTAGCTCGCGCAGGATAGTTAGCCCGCAAGGCATTGGGCTCCGTTAGGATCGGGGCAGCAGTAGTGGGCACCACGTATTGGGCAATGGTTACTGCCGGTCCCGTCGCACGGGGTTGGGCCACGCCTACGAGGGAGGCACTCGCGCGGGCACCCTGACTCCAAACTAGCCATCCACCCCCTAGACCCGCTAGGGCGTAGACCGCCATCACAAGCACACGCATAACGTCTTCTCACATCGCTGCCTTTTAGGCTAACATTGGGCGGCTCAGATTGGGGGGATAACGGTGCTCATGAGTGGGCAACCCCTTCATCCCGTGCGGCTCGCTGGACGGCTGCGGCCACCGTGGCCACCACCCGCTCATCAAAAACGGAGGGAATAATATATTCGTGATCGAGTTCCGATGTGGTCACCAGGGAGGCAATCGCTGCTGCTGCCTCCAGGTACATGGTGGGGGTAATCGCTTGGGCACGACAGTCGAGGGCACCCCGGAAAATCCCAGGGAACGCCAGCACGTTATTGATCTGGTTGGGATAGTCACTGCGGCCCGTTGCCATCACCGCCACCACCGACTCGACCAACTCCGGCTGGATTTCCGGAATTGGGTTGGCCATCGCAAAGACGATCGGGTCCTTCGCCATCGATCGCACCCTCTCTACGGTTAAGACCCCCGGCACACTCACCCCCAAGAACACATCGGCTCCCTGGAGGGCATCGGCCAGGGTACCAGCGGGCGCATCGACCGCAAATTCTTGCTTCTGGGTCGTGAGGTCAGTTCGTTCTTGGCTAACCAGCCCTTGGGAGTCGCACAGCCAAACCGTGGTGGCCCCTGCTTTTTTTAAGAGGCGGGCGATCGCAATTCCGGCAGCCCCGGCCCCATTGATCACAATTCGCACCGAGTCTAGAGATTTCTTCACCAATTTAAGGGCATTGTACAGGGCCGCGAGGGAGACGATCGCTGTGCCGTGCTGATCGTCGTGGAAGACGGGGATGTTCAATTCCTGCTTTAAGCGGGCCTCAATCTCAAAACAGCGGGGAGCGCTGATGTCCTCCAGGTTGACGCCCCCAAACACGGGCGCGATCGCCTTCACCGTGCGGATAATTTCCTCCGTATCCTGGGTTGCCAGACAAATGGGGAAGGCATCAATATCCGCAAAGGACTTGAACAGCATGGCTTTACCTTCCATCACCGGCAGGGCCGCCTCTGGCCCCAGGTTACCCAACCCCAATACGGCACTGCCATCGGTGACGATCGCCACCGTATTTTGCTTAATCGTCAGCTTGTAAACCTGTTCCGGGTCCTGGGCGATCGCCGTACAAATGCGGCCCACCCCTGGGGTATAGGCCATCGCGAGGTCGGATTGGTTGCGCAGGGGCAGTTTCGAGGTAACGCTGATCTTGCCTTGGCGGTGCAGGTTAAAGGTGCGATCGTAAATCGTCAGGATTTTAATATCCTCTAACACCGAAACCGCCTGGACAATTTCCTCCGCGTGTTCGGTACTGGCGGCATCGACACACAAGTCCCGCACGGAAACCCGCCGGTTTTGGTCCACCAGATCAATTTGGCCCAGGTTGCCCCCCGCCTGGGCGATCGCCTGGGTGACATTGGCGAGCATTCCCGCTCGATTGGGCAGTTCAATCCGGATCGTGAGGCTAAAACTGGGGTTGGGGGTTAGGTCTACCATGCTGGGATTCGATAAATAAGGGTGGTAAAAAGTTGGGCATCACTCAAACAGGGCTGATGGTGGGTGCGCCCGTCAATCGCCGCCGAAGTGATAGGGCATACCCATCAAGCCGAAATCCAGTTTAGCGAGGAGAGGGTTTCCTAATTCCGTTCCTGGCAATCATTTCTCAAGTCGCCCGTCACGGGGCGGTGGTCAGGGTGCGGTCAGCGATCGGCCCTTATCCCAGAACTATCGGGTCTTCCTGATGGGCGCGATCGTAGGGGGTAAACCCTGAACTTTTCAAAATTTTGCGAAAAAAGAGCAAACCTTACCGAGCGGACTGGTCTAGAATCTTATGCAGTCGCTTGTTGCTGCTGTTGTGAACGCCTCCTCCCCCTCCTGCGAATCGGAACTTGCCCCTGGCTCATACAGCCCTTCGCGCTTTATTGCCCGTCCGGCTCAGCCGAGTGATGTGGGGGTATTGGCCGATATTCTGGTGGAAAGCTTTCATCCCCAAACGGGCTGGTTACGATTGCTCTATCCTCTCCTCCGCTGGGGTATGTATGAGGATCTGCGCAGCCGCCTCTATTCACGCAATCCCTACTATACCTGCCTTGTGGCGGTAGAGGTACGGGAATTGGGCGAGCCAGACTCACGCTCAACCACAGAAGGTGCCCTAGTGGGCACGATCGAGATGACCCTACGGGCAGCCCCCCTGTGGCAACCCCAGGGCAAACCCTATCTTTACCTATCCAATCTGGCCGTGCGCACCCCCTACCGTCGTCGGGGAGCCGCCCAACAGTTACTCAAAGCCTGCGAACGGATTGCTCGGGATTGGGGCTTCCAGGATCTCTATCTTCACGTGCTGGATAATAACCAACCTGCCAAGCGGCTCTATCTCAAGGCCGGATACCAGGTAAAGTCAGTTCCCCTTCCCCTCGCCTTTTTTCTAACCCTCGGTCGCCCGCCCCAATTGCTCCTCCACAAGCAGGTGGTGCTTGAACTGCCGATCGCCTAACGCCAGCCTTGACCCAGCAGCCTTAATGTTGACAGCATCCGCGTTGTTCAAGACATCGCTTGCTAACGTCACTGACAAACTTTCAGGCAGCGGTTGAACTCGGCTCAGGCAGTGCTAAAGCGGATGTGGTCATTGGGTGTGACTTCCCTAACCCGGTTGTTCCAAAAAGCCTACCTGCCTGAGTAGAGTCTTGAGTTCTCTAGGTTGTTTAGGCAACCTCTAGACCCTCGGCCTTTAAAACATTGCTATTCATGGCTAAGCCGATACTGCTAGCGAGGGAAGTGCCCGCTTGTAGGCTTCATCCAGAATCTCCGAAAGGGTAGGATGGGTGTGGACCAGATAGGCTAACTCGCGAATCGACTGGCGTTGGGCGATTGCATTCGCCGCCTCTTGGATCAGATCCGCTGCATGAAGACCGAAAATATGGGCACCGAGGAGTTCCCCCGTATCTTGCCGGTAGATGATTTTGGCCAGTCCATCGGTTTCACCCTCCGCGATCGCCTTGGAGTTGGCGCGGAAATAGCTGCGGGTTACCCCTAGGGGGAAGCCTTCCGCCTGGGCTTTTTCCTTGGCTTGGGGTTCCGTTAGCCCGACGAAGCTGATTTCAGGATGGGTAAAGGTGGCGGCGGGGATGCTCTGGTAGTTCACCACGCGATCGTGGCCACACATATTTTCCACGGCCACAATTCCCTGGGCCGAGGCCGCATGGGCCAGCATCATTTTGCCTGTTGCATCCCCAATCGCCCACAGGTGGGGGACCGGCTGATCATTGACCAAGACGGCCATGCGATCGTCTACGGGGATAAAGCCCCGGCGATCGAGGTCCACCCCAACGGTTTCCAACCCCAGATCCTTGGTGGCGGGGACCCGTCCGGTGGCCACTAAGCAGGCATCCACTTCCAAAACGCCGATAATGTCCTTCGTCTTTGCATCCGCAAGTTCAACGGTGACCGGTGAACCGGGAGTTACCTTATAGGCCAAGGTGCCCACATGGGTTTCAATATCGCGGGGACCAATGAGTACCCGTTGGGCCTGGGTGGCAATATCAGGGTCAAATCCCGGCATCAACGTATCGAGGGCTTCCACCATCGTAATTTCCGCTCCCAGGGCTGAATAGATGTCGGCAAATTCCAGGCCAATGTAGCCACTGCCCACAATCACCACCCAGGGGGGCACGGTTTCCAACTTCAACCCATCGTCACTGGTGAAGACGGTTCGCCCATCCAGTTCAATCCCCGGCGGCACAAAGGGCACGGACCCCGGAGCCAAAATCACATCGCGGGCGGTCACGGTTTTCTCCCCAGCATCAGTGCTCACGGTGACCTTTTGGGGACCTGCCAACCGTCCCCAACCCTGGATCACGTCAATGCCCAGCCGTTTCAAGGACCCGGCCATGTCGCCCCGGATTTTGGTGACTAGATTGTTGGCATGATCGGCGATGCCCTGGCGATCGTAGGTTACCTGGGCCACGGCAATCCCCAATGCCTGGAGGTGATGCTGGTTCCGCAGTTCCCGCACCCGTCCCGATGCGGCCAAGAGAGCCTTCGAGGGAATACAGCCCCGATTCACGCAGGTGCCGCCAATGTCCGCTGCCTCGACGATCGCGGTCTTGAGGCCATTGCTGACCGCATGTAACGCCGCCCCATGTCCCCCGACACCGGCCCCTAGAATGACTAGATCGTAATCAAAGGCTTGACTCACGCTCCCCTCCCGAACACACAACCAGAGCACTTTTCATTGGCTTTTCATTGGGCTGCTTGCCAGTGATCGGACCCTGTGTCCTTCACCCGGCATTTACCTAATTCTCTGAATGTATCAGATCGTGACCGCCTCCCCACGTTTCCTGATCCCCCGCGATCGCGGCTCCGACCTGCGGTTCCCGATCACGCGGCTAACCCCTTGGTGGCAGACTCCTGACAAGGGGACGATTGTCCGGGGGAGACGCTACGCGATCACCCAGCCAGTAGCTCCCGTGGGTGAGACTTTATGAAGATTTGATGAGCAATTCCCTGGGCTTCCGGTTAGTTTCGTGACGATTTAGAGGGAAGAAATACATAAAACTACTGGTATTTCTAGCTCCCAGGGGGGAATTCTGAGTAGAAAGGGAGTGCAGAGTGCTGGCATTCAGCTTGGAGACGCTATGAATCAACAATCACGAGACCTGCGTCGGGAGGCCAATCGGGCCTTCTTGGAGTCACTGCAAGCGTTAGGTGCAGACAGTCCGGCTCCCCCCGCCGCTGCGACCCGCCCCCCATCCCCTGTCCATCCGCCTGCCGATAGCCGATCGTCCACCCGCCCAGAGCGTGACTTAGGCATTGGCTTTGATCCCAGCGACCTAGAGCAGGCGATCGCCGATATTGAACAATACCTACAACAACAAGCCGGTTGAACAAGCCGGTTAATTCCCGTCGCCAACCCATGACTGCCGTTGGCGCTGCACTTCGTACAACATCAGGGCCGCCACAATCGCCACATTCAAGGACTCCACTGGCCCAAAGTGGGGAATCTTCACCTGTCTATCTGCCCTAGCCACCAGATCAGCCGAC
Organism: Coleofasciculaceae cyanobacterium bin_20; assembly: GCA_037445115.1. GTDB lineage: Bacteria > Cyanobacteriota > Cyanobacteriia > B231 > B231 > Trichothermofontia. The sequence continues at coordinate 24,855 of JBBILC010000033.1, read as the reverse complement.
AACCCCGCGCCTTCATTGCCCAAGAGAATCAAGGTCGGGGGGCGGAGATCGGCTTGCCAGTAGGGAAGCGAGGCCGTGGGACAGGTCGCCACAATCTGAATGCCTTGCGCCTGCCAGTCGGCGATCGTCGATCGCCAGTCCGGAACCACGGTTAATGGGAGCCGAAACCATTGTCCTGCCGAGGCCCGCAAAACCTTGGGATGGTGGGGATCAACACTCTTCGGACTCAGCCAGATGCCCTCAGCCCCCGCCGCCACGCCGGTACGAATCAGGGTGCCCAGGTTGCCCGGATCTTGTAGCGTATCAACCAGCAAGCCCAACTTAGGGCGAATCGGTACCGGCAGGGAACGTTGACCCTGGCTAGCCACTGCGACGACCCCATCCGGGTGTACCGTTGTCGCGATCGCCGCCAACACCGCTGGACTGACCGATTCCACCCGGCCCGCTTGTTGGGTGGCCTGTTGCCACAGATCGGGGTAACGGGCTTGCCACTCCTCGGTATGACAAACGGTTTGTAAGGGATAACCGACTGCCAGAGCCTCTTGGATGAGGTGGGTACCCTCTAGTAAAAATTGGTGTTGGCGTTGCCGCTCCTTGGCCTGCTGAAGTTTGCGTAGCTGCTTGACCAGCGGGTTTTGCAGGCTGGTTAACATGAGGATCTCTCTGGCTTTAATGCGGAACCCGGGACTTGAACCCGGAAGTCTTTATCAGACACTAGAACCTGAATCTAGCGCGTCTACCAATTCCGCCAGTTCCGCAGACACGGTGTTGTACCGCAACTTCTCATTTTGGCTGATGAGGGGAAGAACGTCAATGCTCTCTAGAAAAATTTTCCAACGGACGATCGAGTTCAAACTTCAAAATTCAAGATTCAAAATTCTGACTGGATGGGTTCATAGGAAGTGTCGGCTACCCGGAGGGGGTTAGGTGTCACCTGTCCCTTGTTAGGTTGAAGATTAGGTAACCCGTCCGCCCCAGAATAACCGAAAAAAACGATTGAGGACATCCTGCCGCTCTGGGTAGAAACAGGTAGGATGCCCAAACTACAATCAGGGATGCTAGTGCGGTGGCAATGGCAGAGCTAACCTAGCGCCACTTGGAGGCCACGAGTTCAGCCAGGTCAACCACCCGCTGGCTATAGCCCCACTCGTTGTCGTACCAGGCAACGACCTTCACCATGTCACCGCTCATCACCATCGTCAGGCTAGCATCGACGATCGAAGACGCATCATGGCCACGATAGTCGATCGACACTAGGGGCAGGTCGCTGTACTCCAGGATGCCCTTGAGGGGACCCTGGGCGGCTGCTTGCAGGGCTTCATTCACTTGCTCTGCGAAGGTCGGTTTTTCCACCTGAGCCACAAAGTCCACGACGGAGACGTTGGGGGTGGGAACCCGCAGAGCAATCCCGTTGAGCTTGCCACTCAGTTCCGGCAACACCAGTGCGACCGCCTTAGCGGCCCCGGTGGTGGTGGGAACGATATTCAGCGCGGCTGCCCGTGCCCGCCGCACATCCCGGTGGCTAGCATCCAACAGGCGTTGATCGCCCGTGTAGCTGTGGGTGGTGGTCATCATGCCCTTGATAATGCCAAATTGCTCGTGCAGTACCTTCACCACAGGTGCGAGGCAGTTGGTGGTACAACTGGCGTTACTGACCACATCATAGCGATCGTGGTCGTAATCCATGTGGTTGACCCCCATCACGAAAGTCCCCACATCGGCACCCTTACCCGGAGCCGTAATCAGCACCTTCTTAGCCCCGGCATTGATATGCTTTGAGGCCCCTTCCTTACTAACGAAAACCCCAGTAGCTTCAATGATCAAATCAATGTTCCATTCCCGCCACGGTAGATTTTCCGGATTACGATCGGAAACGCACTTGAGCGTCTTGCCATTGACGGTGATGGAATTGTCGTCAGCAACAATGTCAACGCCTTCGAGGGTCCCCAGCATGGAGTCATACTTCAACAGGTGAGCATTCGTTCTGGGGTCAGAAGTGTCGTTGATTGCGGCCACTTCTAAATTGGAGTTTTCGCGGCCCAACCAGCACCGCAAGAAATTACGCCCGATGCGTCCGAACCCATTGATTGCGACTCTAACCACTGCGTCTTACCCTCTAAAATTCAATCAGTTTTGATTAAGCCTGGTAATGACCCCGATCATACCGCAAAGGGGTACGGGCTTCGGCGGGAAAATCCTGAACTTCCCCACCGGGGATCAGCGATCGCACGGCGATCATCCAGAGAGTTCCCCGGTGGCTTTGCCTGAGTGGTTGAACCCTGCCACAGAGGATTGCGCCCGGAAATCGCTTAACCCCGGTGATCCTAGGCAGAATGCCTGCCCGCCCGTATCCTGACCCCAGGCCAGTGGCTGTTTTCCTCCCGTTCTCCCTGGAGGGAGGCGTAAAGGTTAAGTCGGAGCAGGGGGGACAGGGGGACGGCATAGGCTGAGACAATTGGGAGCGATCGCCCCCAGGGCAAGGGCGGTGAGCCTCTACTTTCACCATCCTGGGAAAAGCGTGGTTAGACTAGGGCTGGGCCAGCAATCGTCTGTGGCCCAACCCTAAACAGTGGCTCCCAGGCCCAGCCGGATACCCCCCCATGGGCAAACCCCGATCAAAATGCGACCCAAACGCCTCCCAAAACTAGGGGCGATCGTCCCGATTCATCGTTGTGGTAGGCTGACCCACTGGCTACCACAAACCCTCCGGACACCCTTCCCCAAACAGCGCAGAGACTAAGGAACAACGCACAAAGATGGTCAGTAATGGCATCAACGGGGCACTCTGGGCAGATGGGGATATACTTTAGGACCATTTTGGCCCGAAGCGATTGGGTGTAGATAGAAAAGAATGGAACTCACTTCCCACGGGCGATCATCCCGTCGGCAAGGAAACAGGTTCACATGTTAAAAAAATTTCCTGTATGATATCGCGTGTTATTGGTGTGGTGTGTAAGGAGCGAGGATGCTGAATGCGATTGACTTCAGCGGCAGGCCATTCCACTTTATCGGTATTGGTGGGATCGGTATGTCAGCCCTTGCTTACGTCCTAGCAAAACGTAAGCTACCGGTTTCGGGTTCAGACCTGCGGCTTAACCCGATTACGGAACGATTGCAGTCCCTAGGGGTACAGGTCGTCTGGCAACAAGATGCTCACTACCTGGAACAGCAAGCCCAAGGGTCAGATCCGGCTGGCCAAGAAGCCGATCGCCCACAACCTAACTTGCCCCAAGTGATCTGCTCCACCGCGATCGCGGCGGCCAATGCCGAGTATCAAGCTGCCGTCGCGTTGGGATGTCCGATCTTTCATCGTTCGGAACTACTCGCTGCGCTGCTCCAGGACTACCAAAGTATTGCGGTGGCAGGCACCCACGGGAAAACCACCACCAGCAGCCTGATTGGTTACCTCCTCTGGCGGGCCAACCTTGATCCGACCGTGATTGTGGGAGGGGAAGTGGATGCCTGGGGAGGGAATGCCCGCGTTGGCCAGGGACCCCATCTTGTGGCGGAAGCCGATGAATCGGATGGTTCGTTGACGCGCCTGGTACCGACGATTGGTGTGATCACTAATATTGAACTGGATCACCCCGACCATTACACCTCCCTCGCTGAGGTCATTGCAACCTTCCAAACCTTTAGCCAACAGTGTCAAACCGTCATTGGCTGTATCGACTGTCCCACGGTGCGATCACACTGTCCGCCTAGCATTAGCTATAGCTTAGACCCGACCCTCGGTGCCACCTACACGGTGGATGCAGTGCAGTACGGAGCGAACGGCACCCAAGCCCAAGTCTGGGAACGGGGGCAGCGGTTAGGAACGCTTTCCCTACGGCTGTTGGGTCCCCATAACCTGAGTAATGCCCTCGCGGCGGTGGCAGTTGGGCGGTTGCTGGGGTTGCCGTTTACGACGATCGCCCAAGGGTTAGGCGAGTTTACGGGCACCCGCCGCCGCTTTGAACACCGAGGGACTGCTGCTGGCATTGTTTTCATTGATGACTATGCCCACCATCCAAGCGAGTTACGGGTGACCCTAGCGGCGGCCCGTCTACAACTGGGTATGCCGATCCATGCGGTATCGGGGGCCGATACATCCACACAGCCTAACAAGCCAGAGACTGGGGTTATTCAGCGGGTCGTAGCTGTGTTTCAACCCCATCGCTATAGCCGCACCCAGGCATTTCTGGCCGAGTTCGCTCAAGCCTTTGGGGATGCCGATCTGCTGGTGATGACGGACATTTATAGTGCTGGTGAGATGAATACAGGCACCATCACGGGATCACAGGTTGCCCAACTGGTGCAAGCCCATCACCCCCACGTCGTCTATCAACCCTCATTGGCAGCGGTCACGGCCTATCTCAGCCAAACCCTAACGGCAGGTGATCTGGTGCTGTTTTTGGGAGCGGGCAATTTAAACCAGGTGATTCCCGATCTGGTGGCACGGTATCAATCGCCCGCTGCTGCTCACTCGCCAGTCGTGCAACGCGATCCCGCCCTCCTGGCCTAGCTGGCTAGTCCTAGCCCCTTGCTCACCCTTCATCCTCGCGAACGCAACATGACTCTCTCCTACGACCCTCCTAGCTTGCAATCCTCAACCCGGTCCCTTACCGAGAAGTCGAAACCCTCGCTCCACGATCGACCGACGGGGCCCCTCGTCATCCTCAAGCCGGAAAGAACCTCCCTGAAGTTGCCAGGAAGCGACTGTGTGATCAAACCCAATGTGCGTCTAGCCAGCCTCACCTCTTTCCGGGTGGGGGGGCCAGCCGAATGGTACACTGCACCCCAACGGGTTCCTGATCTAGCCGCTAGTGTGGCCTGGGCTGATCGGGAAGGCTTGCCCATCACGCTGCTAGGAGCCGGGTCTAACCTCCTGGTAAGCGATTCTGGCCTGTCCGGATTGGTGATTTGTACCCGACATCTGCGGCACATGCACTTTGATGAAGCAACCGGACAAGTGACCGTTGGGGCCGGGGAACCGATCGCCCGGTTAGCCTGGCGGGCGGCAGAACGGGGCTGGCAAGGGTTAGAGTGGGCCGTGGGGATTCCCGGCACCGTCGGTGGTGCAGTGGTGATGAATGCCGGTGCCCATGACGCCTGTGCCGCCGATCGCCTTGTGAATGCCCAAGTCCTCAACCAGAAGGAAAGCCTAACGGAACTGACCCCCAAGGATTTAGACTACAGCTACCGGAGTTCTTGTCTCCAAAGTATTCCTCAACTGGTTGTCCAGGCGACGTTCCAACTCGCGCCAGGGGTTGATCCCCAGCAATTGATGACCACCACCAGTCAAAACCTCGAACAGCGCAAGAGCAATCAACCCTACCACCTCCCCAGTTGTGGCAGTGTGTTCCGCAATCCCCATCCCTATAAGGCGGGTTGGTTAATCGAACAATCGGGCCTGAAGGGCCATCAAATTGGTGGGGCGCAAGTGGCACAGCGCCATGCCAACTTTATCCTGAATCGCGGTAATGCCACTGCGAGTGACATTTTCCGGCTAATTACCCACGTTCAGGAGCGGGTTGCTGAACACTGGTCGTTATCGTTAAAACCAGAGGTTAAGATCCTGGGAGATTTTCAACTAACCTAGTCTCCCCTAGTCAGGGTGAGTGGGAATGCTAAAGTGTTCATTGCAGTACAGATGACACAGATGACAAGGTTATGACCAAAGGACAAGGACAAGGGCAAGGATTCGGCTTCGGTCTTGGCAAAATGAAAGAACTGGCAGAAGCCTTTAAGAAAGCGCAGCAAGTTCAAGAAGGAGCCAAGAAACTTCAGGAAGATCTCGAACAAATGAAGATCGAGGGTGAAGCTGCTGGTGGCCTCGTTAAGGTTGTCATGACGGGTAATCAGGAGCCAATTCGGGTAGAAATTTCTCCCAATGCGTTGGGCGAAGGGGCGGAAGTTCTGTCGGATCTCGTCACTACGGCTATGAAGGATGCCTACAACAAGTCAACTGCCGAGATGCGACGTCAGATGGAAGAGTTAACCAGTGGGTTGAATATTCCCATGTAAGTTGAGACGAGCCAAGGGACATGTGGACACGGCCATGAGACTGGGAGAAGTCAGTCAACCTTAAGGTCTCGGAGAGGGACCTGGGTATCTCCCCTGGTTGAATGGGTTGGCCTCCTTTCCTGTCCCACGCCAGAGATAGTCCAGGAAACCATCGTGTCCAGTGAGCGTGCCTGCGGTCCTCCCGCCACATTGACGGGGTGGGGATAATTGCGGTCTTTAGGTTGCCCAGGAAACAGAAATTTACCGTTAGCTGCCCTAGAGTAGGCTACGTTGGCTGCCTGATAGCAGGGGAATGTCTCTGCCAAGTGGGGGCGATGCTTGCGATCGCGTCCGCCACCAGGGAAGTAAATGGTGCTTGCTGGGCACCTGGAGCCGCCACCCTTGGTTTTCAGTCTGAACACATGGACCTGCTTACCATGAAGTTTGAAGACATTTATCAGTTTTTCCGAGACCCGCCGCCTATCTATCTAAATAAAGAATTGGCGGTGTGCTACATCCTATCGGTTTTGCTGGAACGGGATTCCTACGGGACAGAACTGATTCAACAATTGGAACACCATTACCCCGCCTATCGCCTATCGGATACGGTTCTCTATGGTGCCCTCAAGTTTCTGGAGGATGAAATGACGATCGTGGGGTACTGGAAAAAGGTGGAAGGTCGGGGGCGTCCGCGCCGGATGTACCAGGTCGCCACGGAAGGGCGGCAGCGGGCACGGGATTTGGCCCGGTTGTGGGGAGATTATGTCAACCAAGGGCTGGCCAGTAGAATGAATGCCCAATCCTCCTAATCAGAATGACAACTGTTTACCCCATCCAGGCGAAGCAGTACGCGCCCCATAGATTCTGCACCATTTGTCGGGCTAGCTTGGGCATGAAACGACTAAAGTCGTTACTACGAACGTTGCACAGATGGATCTTTACGCTACTAGTGATCTGTCACGCTTAATTTAGTTGGTTGGGTTAAATGCAGGGCGACCTAACAAGGCTAAGGCATGTCTTTGGTCTGGTCGGCTCGACACCAACTTACGACCCATCAAATCTACCATTTTAAGCATGACAGTCTACTGGCGTGGTTCCATTCCCGAATCAGGCGGTGAAGGGCTGGGGGCTGGGGGCAAGAGGGGACCGATCTCTGCACCCTTCTCTGCGCCATTGGTCTGTGGGCGGGTGGGGGCGAACCGAGGTAGCTCGTCCTCACGGGGGGAAAGATTTTCCAGAAAGGGGGTGGGGGTTGGTGTGGAAAGCGTATCCACCGGAGGTAGCAATTCTGGGGAGGGCGGGGATGGCATTGACGGCGAGAAGTCGTACAGGGGCGAAGCGGGCGGCGTGGGGGTTGACAGACGTAAGGGATCGGATTCTGACGCAGGGACCTGGAGCCACTTGGGTAATGGGCTATAGACCCCCGATCGCACCTCTTTGACCTCACTGACGACAAACACCACCTCATACTGTTGGCCCATTTCCTTGGTCAGAAATTGCTCCACAAGCCCGACTTGCCGAGGGGTTGGGGGTTTATCCGCTGCGACGTACAGGTAAACGGTAGGTACTTTGCGGTCCCATTCCACACGGGTGCGGCTCAGTTGTGTCTGCTGCCCCACCGTAATGGTCCGATTGACGAGCAGGGCACGGATCGTGGCTTGAATGCGCGATTGCCGCAGGAGATCGAAGGTCCGGAACCCCAGGGGCAGGGCCAAGGCCAGGGTGAATAGGATTGTAATCCAGGAAGTGAGGTCACGGCCTAGGTGCGGTGTTTTGGCACAGCCAGCGGTGATGAAGATGACTTGGCAGGCGAGGGTAATGCCAAAGAGGTTGGTCATATAGAGCAAGAATGCGCCGAAGCTATAGCCCAGCAACCCTTGGGAGAGGGTCAGACCCACAACACACAGGGGGGGCATTAGGGCTACGGCGATCGCGGTTCCGGCTAGGGCATCACTCACATGGGGGCGCACCTTGGCAAAACCACTGATGGCCCCCGCCGCTAGGGCAATGCCGAGGTCCAGTAAATTGGGTTGGGTACGGGCCAGCACCTCCGACCCGAACTCCGACACATTGACAATCCGTCCAACTAACCAGGACAGGCCAATGGCAAGAAGTAGCCCAATCACGATCGCCCGTAGGCTCTGGGACAACAGGGTGCGATCGCCCTCTAGACCCGCAAAGGCGATCGAGCGGATGGGCAACATCAGGGGCGCAATAATCATGGCCCCAATAATGACAGCAGCACTATTACTCAACAGCCCAAAGGACGCAATCAGACAGGAACTCACGACCAGCACCAAATAGTCCAGGTTGGCCTGAGACTCGGAATAGAGATCCTGGGTTAAGCGATCTAGGGCTTCGTCAGAAAGGTGCGGAATCCACATAATACTTTCCAGCAGACCTCGGAGGTCTGGAAGACCTCCGAGGTCTAAAATTTCTAATTTACGTGATGGTTACTCAGGCTACCCGTCAGGAAAGGCGATAATTCCTGGTTCAGTAAGCCAGAGCGCACATATTCAGCATAGGTTTCCGCCTCGATCGCCTGCAACTCCTTGCGAAATTCTTCGGCCACAAAGGTCCGTAGTTCGGGATCTTGGCGGTTGAGTTCCTGGCTTTGGGTCTGAAGTTTGCTCAACTCCCCTTCGACGAGGGCTACTTGGTAGCGATAGAAGTCTGGCTCTAGGCCCGGTCGCTGACGATTGTCTTGCAGGTACTCCAGGACGCGGTTGAGGGCAGTCTGGCGGGCGACGACCTCCAGATAGCGCTGGCGGAGGGGTTGGTTTCCCAAGAGGTTCAGTCGTTCCAGCAGGGGTTTCATGGTTAGCCCTTGGGCCAGGAGCGTGAAGAGGACTGCGCCAAAGACGATCGTGATAATTTCATCCCGTTCCGCAATGGCCTGGGGCACACTCAATGCCAAGGCGATTGACACTGATCCCCGCAACCCTCCCCACCAGAGGACGGTTTGGGTGGGCAGATCGATCGGGGGGCGGGTGACCAGGTTGCCGATCAGGCTCAGTAGATAAATCCCCAGGAGGCGCACTAGTAGGACCGCAGCGATCGCCACGGCGATCGGCACCAAGGTATTCTCCAAGGTGAGGAGGCGAATCTGATCGCCAATCAGCAGGAAGACAATCGAGTTAATGAAAAAGGCCAGGAAATCCCAGAATTCGCTCACAATGATGCGGGTCCGGGGATTCATCCCAATGCGAGAGCCAAAGTTCCCCAAAATGAGACCTACAATCACCACAGCAATCACCCCCGAGCCTCCCAATTCTTCCGTTACCAGGTAGGCTCCATAGGCAGCCACGAGGGTCAAGGATTGCTCCACCAGGGGGAGGTCGAAGCGCTGGGTCAGGTAGGAAATGCCAAAGCCCAGCAACCCACCGATGCCCACGCCGATGCCCACGAACACGAGGAAGCGCACCAGGGTGACTTGGGGGGAGAAGGTTTCTAAGCCCAGGGGAATGCCCACTAGGAGGACAAAAGCCACCACGGCGACGCCATCGTTGAATAGACTCTCGCCCTCTACCAGGGTCTTCAGGCGGGTGGGCGCACCCAATTCCTTGAACAGGGCAATCACCGCGACGGGATCGGTGGCAGCCAAACTGGCTCCCACCAGCAGCGCGATCGGCAGGGCCATCCCAGTCCACCAAACTAAGGGCAGGGCAATCCCAATGACGGCTAAGACGACCCCGATAATGGCATATAGACTAATGGGAAACAGGTCGCGTTTCAGGTCCGACCATTTCAGATTCCAGGCGGCCTCAAACAGCAGGGGCGGCAGAAAGATGGACAGGATTAATTCCGGGGAGAGGTTCACCAGCCGCACATCCACCGTTGCCAGCCCCAGGCCCACAATGACCAGTAGGAGGGTATAGGGAATCTGGCGTGCCCACGCAAAAATCTGCGGTAAGGTGGCTACGCTCAGGGATACGGACAGAATCAGCAGAAATTTTTGTAAGCCCTGTTCGATCACCAGGCTGCCTGGGGTTTCAAGTGCCATTCACTTATCTCCTCAGTGTCCACTTCTAAGGTCCCTATTCTAAGGGGTAGGGTAGTCTGTTCGGGGAAAGTGACTTGCTAGGGGCCGGGGCCGGTAAGGCCGATTGCGCTCCGGTGGGGTAGCTTGACGGGAGCATGGTTGATCCTTCAGGATGCTGAATGTTTCTCCGATCGCGCCTCAATTCCGCCCGCGCCTCAATACAAACACCAATCACCCAAATCACCCATACAGACAGATACGGATACCCGCATGATGGAATTACCGCCCCTCGATCGCACGACGATCCAAGCCATTGTGGATGATACCTTACCCGATGAGGTGGTGAATCAATTGGTCTGGCAGGCTTTGGGTTATCGGTATGATCCCGCGCAGCGATGCTGGGATAATCGCCAGGTGGTGGCTGAGTGGCGCGATCGCTATCCGGAACCGCCCAATTTTTTAGACTCTCGCCCGGCCACGGTGCAATTAACGCGATCGATTCCACCGGAGAATAAACAATTACTCAAGGAAGAGTTAGGTTTTGCTGGTTATAAAGTTGGTGAACTCAAACCCCGCCTAACCCGTCGGGCCACAGCAGCGAATTGGTTGCTGAGCTATCTAAAGCAAACGAAGTCTTAAAACATTAGCGGGCACCTCGAAAAATACCAATTTCGCAACTGTGCCCACGCAATTATCAGGGGTTGAGGGGAGCGGCTCTGCCACCTCAATTACTCGAAGTTTTCTGGGCACGATAGGAACGGGCAGGGAGTAAGGGCTGGCTTCGCACGGATGAGCGTGACGGCTTCGAGCTGAGCTTTTCGCGGGGCTTCATCACCACCGTGGCTAAGCCCCCACTCGCCAACGTATAGATCGCATTGGGAAAAGCATTGAGGGCGCTATCCCAGACATATAGAACCAGGATGATTGCTAAACTAGCTGCTGCCGCCACCTTGGGAAATCGCCATGTATGGGCAGGATATCGAAAAAAAGCAAAGCTTAAAGCTGGCAATAAAAATGTCAGACAGAAGCCATAAAGACCGATAATCCCTCGGACACCAAACTCGATAATCCAGATACTATCTGTCACTGAAATATCTTCCCCTTCCTCGTTAAATACCCGATTACGTCCGGCTCCCTGGCCCCAGCCCAGGACAAATTGCTGGCGAGCATGCTCTGATAGCAATTCCTCATTTTGCAGGCGAAAACGAAGAGAACCTTCCCGCTCTTCAGATGCATTTGTCGTGCCAGAGTACATAAACTCTCTGACTTGGGGAATCTGATAAAGCTGCCCAGTTGCTCCCAAAGAGACATAGGAAACACTAATGAGAGCAATCAAGGCTAAAGGAATGGCCGTTCGCGCAAACTTTGCTGTCAACAGAACCAATAGCCCTAACAAAATATAATAGTAAGCGCCGGTGGAACGAACTTGTATAAAGACAAATATTAATCCGCCAATAATCCAGGACGTTGGATAGTTCCAGATTTTTTTGGGAAGAACTTTCATTTGCCATAGCCAAACGCCAATTAAGGTCGCTGCCATCATCCACATTCCGACGGCTAAACCATGTTCCATAAAGATAGTTGGTCGATAGCCGCCTAGTCGAAATGTTTGTAAATAGGAACCAATTCGAGCCGGACTTCCGTATACCCAAAGATGAAGATTAGGCGTTTTAAAGTTTTCAAATAGAGATAAGGGTGCATAGATTAAACCCCCAATAAAAATACCAATCGCTAGTTCATTCAAATCTGATAGATTCCGTAGATAAATACGCCCTAATAGATAAGGAGTTAGCCACACCAATATATTTTGAATCATTGGCGTAGTTACACTGAGACCATTGGTTAGTTGGGAAGGGATGATGGAGAAAATCCAGATAATTATCGGAATGTCTAGCAATCCCGGACGGAAAGATAATAAATAATTGGGATAATAAATAAACGTAGCCAGCATTGCACCAATACTGGTAGCAGTTGTTTTGTTGATCACAAAATCATTGCGAATAACAATGCCTGTTTCTGGCAGAAATAAAACAGCAACAAGAAAAGAAATAATGAGTGCTCGTTGGGGGGGGAAACGCTTAAAAAGATAAACGACGCCAAAGATCCAACCATACAAAATCAATCTAACAAACGGTCTTAAAAGTCCTTTGGCTACAAATGCGCAGCCAAAGATAAAACCATATAATAAGATCAAGGGTAGAAATTTCTTTGACATTTTCTAGGCTCTAGCTATTCGCTGTTAAAGATTGTTGACATTGATTCACTGGGCAATGGAAAATTTCCTATGAGGTAGAGAGCCGCCAAGCAGAACGAACAGAGGGTGAGCCAAATGCGTCGTTGTGCGCGAAATTCAGTCCTCCGTCAAGCCGCAGTAACTGGCTTTGCACCATCACCCTGATGCTCCTCCGGGTGCATAAGCTCATCTAGATGCAGCCCATGAATGGCCGTTTATTGGGCAGAATTTTTTAGGATAGTCTGAAGCGCAGCTTCAAACCGATCGGTCGCTTCTTCCCAAGTATAGCTAGTTGCCTGACGATAGGCACGATCGGACATCTGTTGCCACTCTGTCTCTGGACAACCCATGAGCTTCACAATCGCCGCAGCCATTGCCTGGGGATCTTCGGGCGGGACGAGGATACCCCCACCCTCTGCCAATAGTTCTGGGGCAGCCCCAGCGGGCGTGCCAATCACCGGGGTGCGGCAAGCCATTGCCTCTAGAATCGGTAGGCCAAAGCCTTCGGTGCGACTGCTAAACAACCAGGCGTCACATTGGGAATAAATATGCTTGAGGCTGGTTTGGGGTGGGGTTTTAAAGTACTGAGTATTTGCCGGTAGGGGCAATTCCGGTAGGGGATCGGTAGTTCCAAAGGCGATCAGGCGCAGGTTGGGTATGCTTTGGGCGGCGATCGCAAACGCTTCGAGGCTCAGATCACAGCCTTTCCAATAGGGTTGGGCATATAACATCCCGATCGTCGGAATTGGATTTCTGCTTCTTGGCGAAGCATGGAATAAGGTTGTATCAACACTATTGGGAATTAAAAAAACGTGTGAGCCTTCATATTTATGAAACAGAAGATCCTGCAACCATGCGGCAATAGTAATTTTAGGCATCGGTAAGTGATAGGTTGCCTGCACTCGTGACTCCGTAAAATAATCAAATGTCTCGTGATTTTGAACAAAGTAGACTTTTACCCCTTTCCTATCGGGTAGTTTAGCAACCCATTCTGCGGTTTCCCACCAAGTTGCAATAACAATATCCCCATCGGGAACATCCCTAGGTTTAAGGGGTGGAAAATGGTAGATAAGGCGGTGATTAAGTCTCTCCGGATAACTATATGAAGCAATACTTTGATTAGCCTTGAAGAAATTCCTCCCCCACAATAATTGCTTGATATTTTGACGAAGGCTAAGCACATAGGGACTGAAGGAAACAATGGTTACTTCATGACCACGTTTTTGTAATTGCTTGGCATACATAGCAACTACTCGAACGCCCCCATTCAAGTTGGCTAGTCGTAGGATGAAACTAATTCTCACGCGTCACACTATGATTACTGTCCTTGCCTTTTTATCGCAAATTTTATTGCAAATTGTAAGTTTATATTTTTCTGATAATTTAATCTTCAAGGTAAGATAGGATGCCGAGCATCCATGAGCTATTCCCAAATTAGATCTAGAAACAAACTAGAAGCACAGCTACTTTTACTGTAAACGACTAATGTCAACTTGCCTAGCTTGAGATGACTGACATCTACTGGACACCTCGAAAAATACAAATCTTGCGCTCACAAGCAACGTAATCTCGTTGGTTTGGGCAGTTCAACTCTCCCAATCCCCAATTAATCGAGGCGTCTTACTTAGGATCTACTGGCCCCTTAAACCGGAGATTCAGACAAGATTTGTTTTAAATAGTAACCAGTATAGGATGCCGGTACTTGGGCGACTTGTTCTGGCGTCCCCGCCGCAATCACCTCACCACCCCGATCGCCCCCCTCTGGTCCCAGGTCAATAATCCAGTCGGCACAGCGGATCACATCAAGATTATGCTCAATCACCAAGACCGTGTTGCCCTTATCAACCAATCGTTGGACCACATCCAGCAGTTTGTGGACATCGTAGAAGGATAAGCCAGTGGTGGGTTCGTCAATGAGATAGAGGGTTTTGCCCGTGGCCCGCCGCGAGAGTTCCGAGGCTAGCTTGACCCGTTGGGCTTCGCCACCGGAAAGGGTGGGTGCAGGTTGACCCAAACGGACATAGCCTAGACCCACATCGGCCAGGGTTTGCAGGCGGGTGGCGGCTTGGGGAATATTCTGGAAGCACTCTAGGCTTTCTTCAACAGTCATGTTAAGGACATCGGCGATCGAATAGCCCTTATATTTCACTTGGAGTGTTTCCCGGTTATAGCGGGCACCCTTGCAGACCTCGCATTGAACATAAACATCGGGGAGAAAGTTCATTTCGATCACGTTCACCCCTTGACCAGCACAGGCTTCACAGCGGCCCCCCTTGACGTTGAAGGAGAATTGGCCCGGTTTGTAGCCCCGTGCCTTGGCCTCGATCGTCTGGGTAAAGAGGTCCCGAATCGAGTCGAAGGTGCCGGTATAGGTGGCAGGGTTCGATCGCGGCGTGCGGCCAATGGGGGACTGGTCAATGACGATCGCCTTATCCAGGGCATTTAAGCCCTTAATGTCGTCTAACTCCTGGGGGAAGGGAACCTTGTGGCCGAAGTGGTGTTGCAGGGCGGGGTAAAGCAGTTCGTTAATCAGGGTGGATTTGCCGGAGCCGGAAACGCCAGTAATGCACACCAGCTTGCCGAGGGGAATCTCCACATCCAGGTTTTTGAGATTATTGCGACGGGCATTGGTTAGCCGCAGGCTGCGACCGTTACCTGCACGGCGTTGGGGCGGGGTTTCAATGCGGCGGCGGCCCGATAGGTAGGCCCCGGTCAGGGAGTCAGAGGCATTCATCAACGTTGCCAGATCGCCTTGGGCGACAATTTGCCCCCCGTGGACCCCAGCACCGGGACCGATATCCACCAGATGATCGGCGGCCCGAATGGTTTCTTCGTCGTGTTCCACCACGATCAAGGTATTGCCCAAATCCCGCAGTTTGGTGAGGGTACGCAGCAGTCGTCCGTTATCACGCTGGTGCAGGCCAATGCTGGGTTCATCGAGGACATAGAGGACCCCCGTGAGACCGGAACCGATCTGGGTGGCTAACCGGATGCGTTGGGCCTCGCCGCCGGAAAGGGTTATGGCAGTGCGATCAAGGGTCAAATAATCCAAGCCCACATCCAGCAGAAATTGCAACCGTGCGCGGATTTCCCGCAGAACGAGATCGGCGATTTGCATCTGGCGAGGGGAGAGGAGGGCAGCGGCTGAATCTGATTCCCCGGTGAGCGATCGCACCCGCTCCAGGCAGTCCCGAATCGAGGCTCCGGTCAGATCGGTAATGCGATAGGGACCCAAGCGCACGGCGAGGGATTCGGGTTTGAGGCGTTTGCCGCCACAGGTTGCACAGGGGCGATCGATCAGGTATTGCTCCAGCTTTTGCTTATAGAGATCAGAACTGGCTTCCTGGTACTGGCGCTGCAACATGGGCAATATGCCCTCAAAGCGGCGGTAGTAGCCCTTGGCCTGGCGATAGCGCGAGTCGGCCTCGATCAAGATGGGTTCAGGGGAACCGTTCAGCAAAATCTCTTGCTGATTTTTCGTGAGGTTTTCCCAGGGAATATTCACATCGAAGCCAAAGGCATTGCCAACGCTGAAGAGCAGGGAAAGGTAATAGGTGTTGTCCTTGTCGGACCACGGGGCGATCGCGGCATAGACGGGCAGGCTAGGGTTGGGAATCACCAAATCCGCCGAAAAAACCCGCAAGCTACCGAGGCCGTGGCAATCGGGACAGGCCCCATAGGGAGAGTTAAACGAAAACAGGCGGGGGGACAGTTCCTCCATCACCGCGCCGTGTTCGGGACAGGCAAAGTTTTCCGAGAAAACCAGGGTTGTTGGTTGATCGATTTCAGCAACCGCGTGACCATTCGCTGCGTAGGCTCCACCTGCTTCAGCCGCTTTGGCCGGGGGCGGGGACAGTTCAATCACGTTAGTTGGGGTTGGGTTGTCCCGATCACCCACCAGATCGATGACAGCAATGCCCCCTGCATGTTTGAGGCAGGTGGTGAGGGAATCCACGAGGCGTTCTTGCAAGCCTTCTTTTTTGACCAGGCGATCGACGACTATTTCGATCGTGTGCTTCTGGTTTTTATCCAGGTCGATCGCGTCCCCCAGTTCCCGCACCTCACCGTTAATTCGGACTCGGACAAAGCCTTCGGCGGCCAAACTCGACAGCAGTTTTTTATGGGTGCCTTTTTTACCGCGCACGACGGGAGCTAGGATTTGGAAGCGGGTACGATCGGGCAGTTCCATAATGCGATCACACATCTGGTCAATCGTCTGGGGCGCGATCGAGCGATCGCAGTGGGGACAGTGGGGTTCCCCAGCCCGTCCGTAGAGGAGACGGAGGTAGTCATAAATCTCGGTGATCGTGCCGACGGTGGAGCGGGGGTTGTGGGAGGTGGATTTCTGGTCGATCGAGATCGCAGGACTCAAGCCTTCGATCGCATCCACATCGGGTTTATCCACCTGGCCAAGGAACTGGCGGGCATAGGCGCTGAGGGATTCCACATAGCGGCGTTGGCCCTCGGCAAAAATGGTATCGAAGGCAAGGGAAGATTTACCGGACCCGGAAACTCCAGTGAAGACAATGAGGCGATCGCGGGGGAAATCCAGGTCAATGTTTTTGAGGTTATGCTGTCGTGCCCCCCGGACACGGATCGTATTCTGGCTGGATAGGGGGGCGGGGTGGCCGTTGGCAGGAAGGTGGCCGTTAGGCTCTGGGCTGGCACCCTGGATAGCCGACTGCGTTCGCGGAGCGTCTCCACTAGAGGCTGGGGTGTCTGAGCGTTGGCGACGTTTAGGCATGGGGACAGCAGACGATGATCCTTAACACTATAACGCCCTAATTTGTGTGGTCTGAATAATTAACTGACTGACGGGCGATAGCGATGCCGGGTGAGTGATGCTTGTCACCGTCCGGTTGCCTGGATATCACTGGCTACAGCGCCTACCCTCACGGCTTGCCATCGGTATTATCACGGTGATCGGGGGCTGCCATCACTGCTGAATCCGGGGGATCTCACGATGATAGAAGTATCAAAGATTTCCCCCACACACAATGAGGTGTTTCCCATGTCTCTCCAATATCGCGGTATTGCCTACGAACTGCCTGTCAACAGCCTGCCAACCACGACCCCTAAGCTGATCGGCAAGTATCGGGGTGCAGAGGTTGTGACGGCGATCGTGACCGATACGGTCTACACCCAGCCGACCCCGGCCTTGACCTATCGGGGGGCACGCTATGGCACGGTGACCCCAATGATGCCCACTTCCCTATCGCCCGCTCTGGCCTAGTCCAGTTGACCGGACGAATTGCATTCTTGCTGGTTCATGCAATCCTCAAATGCCGCTCCTCATCCATGATGGGGAGTTTTTTCGTACCGGGACCTATGGCCCGTCAAGAGGGCGTTACAATTTCAAGAGGAAGAGCTATACACTTCCACGCTGATATCCAAAGGCGACGGTCCACTATGGCAACTGAGCGCTTTCCGCTGGCCCCCATGTCGCCCCTGATTCGCAGTCTGACGATTGGGCTACTGCTACTGCCCGTGGGCTTCGCGATCGCGGCGCTGATCCAACCCCAAGGGGAACTGGCGGGGGTTGCCCTAGCATTGGTAATCCTTTACGCCGGGGTTTGGTTGGGATGCCGTCCGGTGGGTTTTGAGGTGACCGATCGCGATCTGGTGATTGTCTTCCCCGTCTGGCAGCGGCGATTGTCCCTGGCGACGATTACGGCGGCACAGCCGATTAGCGGCACAGCCTTTTCCCAACGCTTTGGCTGGGCCTTGCGGTTGTGGGGGTTGGGTTGAGTTTTACGTGTCGCGGACGGATCAGTTGGTGCTGCTGGAGCGATCGGGTCACCTTCCCTTGTTACTCACACCGCAATCGCCCGATCATTTTGTGGGGGTAGTGGGGGCAAAATGCGATCGCCGGTCGCTATGATGACAGGAAGTGAGTTCCCCTTTGGCCCTGCCCCTATGCTGCCCGATCCTGTCCAAACTGAATTAGACATTGCGTTAGAGACTGAAGCCAATCTGGTGACGACAACCACTGTCCAGGATGCGTCAAGGGAGGAGTTAGGGGGGGCCACGCCGTCGGCCCGGTCAACCCCAGAAGCTGCTGCTACACCGGTAACTGCTACACCCAGCCGTCAGCACCGCTGGATCAGCAGCCTCCTGAGGCCCGCGATTAAGCTCTGGTTGCAAAGCCAGATGGAATCGGTGGCAGAACTGACGGTTGAGATTGAGGCCGGCGATCGCCAACTACTAGGCGGTTGTATTCCCCAGGTTTCCCTAGCAGCCCAGCAGGCGGTTTATCGGGGATTGCACTTGAGCCAAATTGCCGTTCAGGGACGGGATATCCAGGTCAATCTGGGGCAGGTGATGCGGGGTAAGCCCTTGCAATTGCTGCATCCGGTACCCGTTGCGGTTGACTTATGTTTACAGGAAAAAGATTTGAATCGATCGCTGGGTGCGCCCCTATTGGCAGGGGCCGTCGCGGATTTATTGGCGGAGTGGTTACGGGCAGCCCATGTGGTTGGCTTGCAGGGCCACCTAGCACCACACCCGTCACCTCACATTACCCTTGATGACGATCGCTTAACCCTCGCCGCCCCGTGGCAAGATGCAGCGGGCGCACTGGACACCCTAACGCTGACGGCAGGATTACATCTCGCGGGTCACCGTTGCTTGCAGTTTCAACAGCCAGAACTCACCTACCAATCAAGCACCTGCAACTTGGCGGGTGAGTTACCACCGCCGCTGGTGGAGCCGCTGGCGGATTTTGCCCTGGATCTGGGAACCGATGTGGAATTAACCGTTCTCCAGATCCAACCGGGAGCTTTACACTGCCAGGGCTACCTTTGGGTTAACCCGTAGGGAGAGCTATTCCCCCAGACCAAAGTGTTCGCGCAGGGCGGCTTCCTGCTCGTTGGAGAGGTTCGACTGGATCAGTTCCAGGTGTTCACCCGCAAAGGCTTCACTGACCTTATCAAGGGTTGCTTCGCCACTGAGGAGGAAGAGGGCAGAGGTGCCTTCCGTGACCTTGCTCTTAATGTCGTTGATAAAGTTATCGTTGATGCCATAGTCAGCAAAACTGCCGGAAAGGGCACCGATCGCGGCCCCGACGGCCATGCCAAACAGGGGCACAAAAAAGATCAGGCCAAAGAGCATTCCCCAGAAGGCTCCATCCAGGGCACCAATCCCGGCCAGGTTGATCGCCTGCTTGGTCTTGGGTTTCTTCTTGCCCGTGGGCCAAGTGACGATCGCAGCATCCACAATCTCAATTAAATGCTGTTTTTTCAGATCAGTCAGTTTTTCGAGAGCCTGCTCGGCTCCGTCAGCCGTGCTGAATTTCCAAACAGTTAGGTTAGCCATATATGACCTCAGTTGTTTAGTGTGTATGCAATACACAATTGCATATCCTAGCTTACGCTAAGGGACTTCATTGAAAATACAGCAATTAATGCGGCCAAAAGACAAACCCCTAAAGTAGTTGGGGAAATCCTCAAGAGAATGCCCCGTCCCTGGACCCTGAAAATAATCTCTAGAGTTTCTGGAAAAGTGTAGCAATGATTCCTAAGGCTATTCCTGGCATTGGCGGTATCATTGGCAGCGGAGTCAACGCCAGCATGATGAATGTTTGCGGACACGGTGTTCTCAAATTTATCACGGCAATGGGTTCTGACCCTGGTTACTCAACCTAAGTAAAAATGTAGCGAGGCCCAAAGATTGACTAAGCAACTTAAGCCTCGCTGATCTCAAAACCTTCTACCTAATGACCCAACCGTTAAGGCTAGGCTCAGTAGATTCTCCTGCGGAGACACTACGCATACAAAAACGTTGTGGGGTGGGCATCCTGCCTGCCCCACCGCTAGCCGAGTCTTGGATAAACTCAGACGACTATTCCACGTTCGATTTGCGATCTACGTGATCTAGCAAGAGTTAGGCATTGGCTTAGACCCGACCGCGTAGGATCTGGGCCATTTCGTTGGGTTTCGGCGACATTTCCAGCGCCGTTTCCTCCGTAATCCGGCCCGCTTCATAGAGCTTATAAAGGGACTGGTTCATCGTACACATCCCGTCAAAGGTACACCGGGGGATAATCTGTTCAATTTCCTCCATCTCACCCCGACGGATGTAGTCCTTAATCGCATCGGTGTTGATCATGATGTCGTGGAAGGCGGCCCGTTTGCCATCCGTTGTCCGACAGAGGCCCTGGGCAATCACCGCCACCAATGATTCCGCGATCGACACCCGCATCGGTTCCTGTTGATCCGGCTCATAGAGTTGCAGAATCCGCTCGATCGTCTTTACGGCACTATTGGTGTGCAGCGTTCCCATGACCAAGTGACCGGTTTGGGCTGCTTTGAGGGCCGTACTCACGGTTTCAATGTCCCGCATTTCCCCCACCAGGATGATATCTGGGTCTTCCCGCAGGGAGGCTTTCAGGGCATTTTCAAACTTGAGGGTGTGAATCCCCACTTCCCGCTGCTTGATCAGGGACTTGCGGCTAGTGTGAACAAATTCGATCGGGTCTTCAATGCTGATGATGTTTTTCGGCATCTCATTATTGATGTAGTCCACCATCGCCGCCATTGTGGTCGATTTCCCGGAACCCGTTGGCCCCGTCACCAGGATCAGGCCCTTGTGGTAGTGGCAGATATCGCGGAAAACGGGGGGCAGGCCCAGTTGGTCGATCGTCAGGATCTTAACCGGAATCAACCGCAACACCATTGCTGGGCCACGTAGGGAATCAAAGATGTTAATCCGCACACGGGCAAAGTCGTATTGCGAGGCCCCGTCGAAGTCGAGTCGTTCCCGGAAACGCTGGATTTCTTCATCGGTCAGAATTTCCTGAAGCCAGCCGAAGAAGGTGGCATCATCGGTCACCGGATAATTGGTCGCCTCAATTTCACCCCGGTTCCGGAAACGGGGCGTCTCACCTACGCCTAGGTGAACATCGGAATACCCCTTGTCAAAAGCTTCTCGCACCAGTTGGGCCAGGGTGGGGGCACCACTCGCAACTTGGGGCCGCAGGATACCGGG
>JBBILC010000033.1:0-3575 GCA_037445115.1 Coleofasciculaceae cyanobacterium bin_20 | reverse complement strand
CCACAGGGGGTGGAGCGCTCACCTGCGTCGGTGGAGACTCCATTGACGGACGAGGAGCTGGCATCGCGATCGCTTCCGTGGGCATTCCCGCTGGGGGCGGCATGGGGATCGTTTCCGTGGGCTGGGCACCCCCGTTAGTCAAGGGCGATCGCGGGGGCGGGGCTGGAGGACGACGCGGGGGGGGTGGGGGCGGAATCGGGGGGCGTCTGGATTCGGTCATAGTGCTCTCCCTATGAGATGCTGACGATAGATGACGGCGATGACGGCGCAAAATCCCAACACCACGACCTCGCCTGCGAAGACGCAACAGGAGCGCCCCGGCGGGGGAATGCGGATGCGGGAGGGGCTAGGTCCAGTACAACACAGATAGCCTGCGATGGGGTTGTGAACGCCTGATCCGTTTGAAGGCCGCAACCTGACCGCCGGTCTTTCTCTAGCTGGGTCCCATGCCTAGTTTAACGACTGTTGGCATAGCATTCCGTGGCCTAGATCCTGATTCCAAGGTATCCCGAAACTTTACCGGAACCGATCACCTGTTGTATTAATTCTTGTTTGCCCAGTCTGTTTTGTCCAGTCTTATTCGGCAGGCTGGGTGCAATCGCTCCTTTGGCAAGGGTCTGCATTTCATTACGCATTTAAGCATTACATTAGTTTAGGTTGATTTTCCGAGCTTGTCCCTTGTCTATCCGCGTTTGCATTACCCTGGGCACCCGTCCCGAAGCAATTAAGCTGGCCCCTGTGATCCAGGCGTTTCAGCAGTCCCCCCATTGCCAAACCCAGGTGGTGCTGACGGGGCAGCATCGGGAGATGGTGGATCAGGTGATGGCCTTGTTTAACCTGGAGGCCGATCGCGACCTGGCGATTATGCAGGCGCAGCAAAGCTTGACGGATATTACCTGCCGCAGTCTCCAGGGGTTGGAACGCCTATTTCAAGAGAGCCAGCCCCAGGTGGTGATTGTCCAGGGGGATACAACGACGGCCTTTGCGGCTGCCCTAGCGGCGTTCTATCAAAAAATTCCAGTGGGCCATGTGGAGGCGGGATTGCGCACGGATGATTTGTTCAATCCCTACCCAGAGGAAGCGAATCGGCGATTGATTTCCCAATTGGCCCAGTTCCACTTTGCCCCTACGCCAATGGCGGTGGAGAATTTGCAGCGATCGGGCGTTGTTGGCCAGATCCACCACACGGGCAATACGGTGATTGATGCGCTGCTGACGGTGGCCGATCGCCAACCCGACTGTCCCATCCCAGGGCTGGATTGGTCCCAGTATCGGGTGCTGTTAGCAACCGTGCATCGGCGGGAGAATTGGGGGGCACCGCTCCAGACGATCGCCCAGGGTTTTTTACAAATCCTCGATACTTTCCCCGATACGGCCCTGCTACTTCCCCTCCACCGTAACCCCACGGTACGCGAACCCTTGCGGGCGTTATTAGGCCATCATCCCAGGGTGTTTCTCACGGAGCCGTTGGATTATGCCGAGTTGGTGGGGGCGATCCAACGGTGTTATCTGCTCCTGACCGATTCGGGTGGCCTTCAGGAGGAAGCACCGAGTCTGGGGAAACCCGTGTTGGTGCTGCGGGAAACAACGGAACGGCCAGAGGCGATCGCGGCAGGAACAGCAAAGTTGGTGGGAACAGCGGTCGAGACGATCGCGGCAGCAGCGGGGGAACTGTTAAGCAACCCGACGGCCTATGAAGCGATGGCGATCGCGGCAAACCCCTTTGGCGACGGTCAAGCGTCTGCCCGCATTCGCCAGATTATTGAAACCGCCTTTCAATCCTAATGTCCTAGCTCGATCAGTCTGACCCAATCAATTGTTGCGCTGATCGCGTTAAGGTCTCGTCCATCCAGGCATTAATACTTTTCCCAGCTTTGACCGCAGCCAGATAAATTAGACGATGGTGTTCGGGTGTGGCACGAAATAGGAGTTTGCCCGCAAAGGGTTTATCAGGTTCTTCACCTAATTCCGCACAAAATTCTAAGTAATCGTCAATAGATTCTGCAAAAGCCTGTTTTATAGCCTCAATGGTTTCACCTTCAAAAGTGACAACATCTTTAATATCTAAAACTCGACCATGTAGAATATTGGCATCTAGATCAACCTCCAACTGTCCTGTATAACCCTTGTAGCTTAGCAAGCTCAGTCTACTCCTGTACTTAGGATATTCTGTACTTAGCGCATTGTTTAATTTTCTTAACCTTTGAGATGAGAACGTTACAGTGTTTACAAGGTTTTATGCTGTCAGATTATGATATCGCAGATCAAGATTGCCTAGCTATTCGCTGTCCCCCAGGTTATTCTGACAGGTCCCTGCCAATCGCTGTACTATAGCTAATAGGTTGGTAAGGGAAGCTAGCATTGGGGTACCGCTAGGGAAAGACACCATGCCAGAGATTTTGACGATCGGCCACTCGAACCACAGTGAAGCCAGTTTTCTGGAACTGTTGCAGCAACATGGCATCACGGCGCTAGCCGATGTCCGTTCCCACCCCTATAGCCGTTACCTGCCCCACTTCAGCCAAGCGGCCCTCAAGCGATCGCTGCCCACCGCCGGAATTGCCTATGTATTTCTGGGGCAACAACTAGGGGCACGACCGGATAATCCGGCCTGCTATGTTGAGGGGCAAGCCCGTTATGAGTTGATTGCAGGGACGGCTGAATTTAAGTTGGGTTTGGAGCGGTTGTACAAAGGGCTGGAAAAATATCGCATTGCCCTGATGTGTGCTGAACAAGATCCCATCACGTGTCATCGGGCGATTCTCGTTTGTCATCACCTGGAATATCCTGATTTGCAGATTTTGCATATTCTGAAGTCTGGTGAGTTAGAAACCCATGCGCAGCTAGAGGAACGGTTGCTTAAACTTCACCATCTCGATCCAGAAACCGTCTCCCCGCCACACCAGCAGTTGAGCCTTTTAGACCTGATGGGGCCAGAAATCAATCATGAGCCACAGGGAGGAAATTCTCCGCCACTGTCTCCAGAAGCGTCTTTGCAACTGGCCTATCAACGGCAGGCAGAGAAGATTGCCTATGTTGAAAGTTCTCCCGATCGCGATACCCAGGAGGAACCTGATGCCTCATTCGCTTGACCTCTTTACGATCGGCTTTACGCAGAAGACGGCTGAGCAATTTTTTGAAACTCTCAAAACTGCTGGTGTAAAACGCATTATTGACACGCGATTGAATAACGTTTCCCAGTTAGCAGGTTTTGCCAAGCAGAAGGATTTGGCTTATTTTCTAAAGGCGATCGCAGGTATTGAATATGTTCACATTTTAGATCTAGCCCCAACCAAAGAAATGCTTGATGCCTATAAGAAAAAACAAATCTCCTGGCAAGACTATGAACAGAAGTTCAATCAACTGATTCTGGAAAGAAGAATCGAAACAAAAATTTACCCAGAACTGCTCGATGGCGGTTGTTTGCTCTGTAGCGAAGCGAAGCCCCACCATTGCCACCGCCGGTTAGTAGCCGAATACCTACAAGAACGATTAGATATTGTTTTGAATATTCATCATCTACAGAAGTGTTGAATCTTAAGATTTTATTTTCTAAAAATAGACACACTAATCCT
>JBBILC010000032.1:0-39982 GCA_037445115.1 Coleofasciculaceae cyanobacterium bin_20 | reverse complement strand
TTAGATTTTAGATTTTAGATTTTAGATTTTAGATTTTAGATTTTAGATTTTAGATGAGCTGGATGTTGTGGGGTAAGCATCCTGTCTGCTCCTGAGACAGCCGAGTCTTCGATATATTCAGACGGCCATCCCACATTCAACCTGTGATCTGCTAAGCCGTGGTTTTGCACGATCTGCGGATGGCGACCTAATTCACCCGATCGGGTGAACCGCAGTAACTTGTTTTAGCAACACTTGATCCGATAAACTAACCGCAATGAGATGCCATCTAGCCTCAATCAATCCATTGTCAGGTTGCTTTGCTTATTGGGGCATGAAGTATTGAGGTATTGAAGCAATGCAACCATGACGTTGCGGGGATAATCACCCTGCTCACATCGCTTGCCGAGAGCTATCCCACTCCCTCAGGTATATCGAAACTCCGGAGACCCTTAACCATGCCATCGGACGACAGACGACCATCAGGAACCTCCCGGCGACGCTTCTTGGGCCAAGCCCTAACCGCAGCAGGAACCGCGATCGTGGTGCCTAAAGTCCTGGATGCAGCCAATAATAGCGATAGTGTTGATGCCCAAACCGCTGCTAACGATCGCACTCTGCCCATGCAAGCTGCCATCCCGGTTACGCTCACGATTAACGGACGATCGCACACGGTCAATATTGAACCCCGTGTCACCTTGCTGGATCTTTTGCGCGAACGGCTGAAGTTAACGGGCACCAAGAAAGGCTGCGATCACGGCCAATGTGGCGCGTGTACCGTACTGGTGGATGGGGAGCGCGTCTATTCCTGTTTGTCCCTGGCAATTATGCAGGAAGGTAGAGACATCACCACGATCGAGGGATTGGCCCAAGGCACCCACCTCCATCCTGTGCAAGCGGCGTTTATTGACAACGATGCCCTCCAGTGCGGCTACTGCACGCCCGGTCAGATTTGTGCCTCAGTTGCGCTCCTGGAGGAAGTCAAGCGGGGATGTCCCAGTGTCGTCACCCCCGATCTCACCCGGTCCCCGCAACTGGCCACCCTCTCCGAGGCGGAAATTAAGGAACGCTTGAGCGGGAACCTCTGTCGATGCAGTGCCTACAACGGCATTGTGGCAGCGGTGCAGCAGGCGGCAGGGCAGACGCCCCCCTCGGCAGCGGCGACGATGTTAGTCCAGGAGGCCGTAGCGGGATGAAGAATTTTGCTTATGTGCGGGCGACCTCAGCGGCGGATGCGATCCAACGATCGCACACCACGCCCAACACCCAATTCATTGCCGGGGGGACCAATCTGGTCGATCGTCTCAAGGTTTTTCTCGATGCCCCCGCCCAACTTATCGATATTTCCCGCCTGGATCTCAAGGCGATTACCCCCACCCCTGATGGTGGCCTTCGCATCGGTGCCCTAGCGAGCAATACCGCTGTAGCGGACCATCCCCAAATTCGGCGGGATTATCCCTTGCTGTCGCGGGCAATTTTATCGGGCGCTTCCCAGCAGATTCGCAACGTGGCGACGGTGGGCGGCAATTTACTCCAACGTACCCGCTGTCCCTACTACTACGATCCCGTCTTTGCCTGCAATAAACGGCAACCGGGCAGTGGCTGCGATGCGGCCCAGGGGATTAACCGGATGCACGCGATTTTGGGCGCAAGTGATACCTGTGTTGCCGTCCATCCCTCCGATATGTGCGTCGCTTTAGCGGCCCTCGCGGCGGTGGTTGAAGTCGAAGGTCCCCAGGGTAAACGCCAGATTCCCTTTGCGGAGTTTCATCGGCTACCGGGGGATACGCCCCATCTGGATACGACCCTGCAACCGGGGGAATTGATTACAGCCATACACTTGTCCCCCCTACCCTTGGCCAAAACGGGTGTTTACCTGAAACTGCGCGATCGTGCCTCCTATTCCTTTGCCCTCGTATCCGTAGCCGCAGCGGTGGAGGTTACGGGCGATCGCATTCGGGCAGCGCGTCTGGCCCTGGGGGGAGTGGCCCATAAGCCCTGGCGATCGCTCGATGCTGAAGCTTTTCTTGCGGGTAAACCGGCGACGGGAGAAACCTTCCAGCAGGTAGCCGCGATCGCGCTCCAGGACGCTAAACCGTTAGCGCACAACGGGTTCAAGGTCGAAATGGCGAAACGGGCAATTAAACGGGCACTGACGATTGCAGCCAAGGGAGGTGGGGTCGCATGAGCACGGGAGCAGCCAACCCAGGTTTGGCCAACAAGGTGATGGGGACGGCGGTTAAACGCACGGATGGACTCGCCAAGGTCACGGGGCAAGCCACCTATGCGGCGGAACATGATCTACCAGGTTTGGTGCATGGCTGTCTGGTGACGGCAGCGATCGCGAAGGGACGGATTCGGTCCATATCCACCCAGGCGGCAGAGCAGGCACCGGGGGTGATCGCCGTGATTACCCACAAAAATATGCCCAAGGTGTTCAAACCCACCAATAATTTCGTCACGAGCAAAATTTACGAAGCCCGTTTACCCCTAGCGGACGATCGCATTCATTATGGCGGGCAAATCATCGGCCTCGTGGTTGCCGATACCTGGGAACGGGCACGGGAAGCCGCGCAGCTAGTCCAGGTGGACTACGACAGCCAACCCCCGTTGGTGGATGCCACTAAGGCCACCTATCGACCGGCGATGGGGTTATTTGGCGAAGATATGGTCTTCCGCAAAGGGGAATTTTCGCGAGGTCCAGGGGAAACCGCTGCTGGCACCACGCTGGCAGCTACCTACCATACCGCCACCGAACTCCATGCCATGATGGAACCCCACGCCCTCGTGGCCCATTGGCAAGGCGACACCCTCACAGTCTATGAAGGGTCCCAATGGGTGGTTGGGGGGCAGCGGACCTACGCAGAACTATTTGGCATTCCCTCGGAAAAGGTGCGGTTGATTACGCCCTACATCGGCGGTGGGTTTGGGGCAAAGGCATTCCCCTGGCCCCATAGTATTCTCTGTGCAGCGGTGGCCCGCCAGATCCAGCGGCCCCTGAAGCTGGTGGTCAACCGTCGTCAGATGACGGCCAATACAGGACACCGATCGCAAACCGAGCAAACCCTGCAACTCACGGCTAAACCTGATGGGGAATTGGTCGCGATCGGCCACACGGCGAAATCGGCGACCTCCGAGATTGAGGACTTCCCTGAACCCTGCACCAGCATGACCCCGGTGATGTATGCCGCCCCCACGCTGCATATCAGCCAAACCCTGGCCACCTTAAACGTGGGCACCCCCACCTGGATGCGGGCACCGGGAGAAGCCCCTGGCATGTGGGCGCTGGAATCGGCAATGGATGAATTGGCCTGGAAATTGAACCTCGACCCGGTGGCCCTGCGGCTGAAGAATGAAACCCAGACTAACCTCCGCAACGACCTGCCCTTTTCCAGTAAGCATTTTGCCGAGTGTTTACAAGTTGGGGCCGAAACCTTTGGCTGGTCGGATCGCCCCCGCCAACCCCGAAGCCGCCAGCGTGACGGCGAGTTAATCGGTTGGGGCATGGCGGCTTCCACGTTTCCAGCCCTGCGGGGGAACGCCTCGGCGAAGGTCCGTCTGTTACCGGATGGCCGGGTGCAGGTGTTGGCTTCAGCTAACGATATGGGTACAGGAGCCTATACGGTCATCGCGATCGTGGCGGCGGAAACCCTAGGCGTGCCGGTGGACAAGATCACGGTGGAGATTGGGGACTCCCTCTTCCCCAATGGCGGTCTAGCCGGGGGGTCTCAGATGACCGCTTCCCTGGCCCCTGCGGTCCAAAATGCCTGTCAGACCTTGCTCCAGTCGGGGAATTTTGCCACGGTGGCTGAGGCCGTGCAGGAACTCCAGCGATCGGGGCGGGCGGCCTTGGAAGCGACGGGTTCAGCGGCCCCTGATGCTGCGAACCGACAGTGGGCGTTTCAATCCTGGGGTGCCCATTTTTGTGAAGTAGCCGTGGATGAGGAACTCGGTCGGTTACGGGTGACGCGCTGGCTATCGGTGATGGACATTGGCCAGGTGATCAATGCCAAGGCAGCGGCGAGTCAAATCCGGGGCGGTGTGATCATGGGCATCGGCTCGGCCCTGATGGAGGAGTGCCACTTTGACCCGCATACGGGCCATCCCGTGGTCTACGACTTGGCAACCTACCACTACCCCAGCCATGCCGATATTCCCCGCATCGAGGTCACGTTTGTCGGCAAACCGGATTTGGCGTTTAATCCCCTCGGCGGACGCGGCGTGGGGGAAATTGGCATTACCGGCGTCGCTGCCGCCGTGGCGAATGCGGTTTATCATGCCACGGGCCGACGGTTACGCAGCCTGCCCTTAACGCCCGATAAGCTTATGGCCTAGGGAGCCGATAAACCTATGGGTTGTAGGTTGGGTCAAACACCGTGCGACCCAACAGGCACCATCGATGACACCCATGAGAACGTTGGGTCTCGCAGGCTCGACGCCAACCTACCGACCCGGAGAATGAACCCGGAGAATGAACGAATTACAGCAAGTCCTCACCCGCTTTGAGCAAAGCCAGCAGGCCGGTCAACCCATAGTTCTGGCAACGGTGGTAAACACCCAGGGTTCCGTTTATCGTCGTCCGGGTGCGCGGCTGTTGGTGACGGCAACCGGTGAACGGGTGGGGGCCATCAGTGGCGGGTGTTTGGAGGCTGATCTCGTCGAGCGATCGCGCTCCTTGCTCACCCACGGCGGTGCGCCTATCCTCGTCCGCTATGACACGACTGCTAGCGATGACCTCGTGTTCGGCTTGGGTTTGGGCTGCAATGGGGTGGTGGATGTGTTGCTGGAGGCGGTGGACCCAGCCGCCAGGGGCAACCCCCTGACCCTGATCCGGACCTGTTTGGATACCCAAGAACCGGGGGCGATCGCGACGGTCTTTGCCGTTGACAACGTGCCGGACGTACACGTGGGCGATCGCGTCCTCCTGCCCCCCGATCGCCCGCCGATCACCGCGATCGCTAACCCAAGCGTGGCCCAACGGCTGGTGACGGATCTCACCCAAACGCTCAACGAACAGCAAATCCGCATCCAGACCTATCCCATTGCTGGGGGGAGCATGACCGTCCTGCTCGAAATCATCCGCCCGCCCACACCCCTGCTGATTTTTGGGGCTGGGGATGACGCCATCCCCGTGGTGCAGTTGGCCAAACAGGTGGGCTGGCAAGTCACAGTCCTTGATCATCGACCTGCGTTATTAAGCCGCGATCGCTTTCCCCTCGCCGATCACTTGCTCACCTACACCCCACCGCAACCGCAGACCTACCGATCACGACTGACATCCTCAACCGTTGCCGTGGTCATGACCCATCACTATCCCAGTGATCTGGCGTTGCTCAAAACCCTACTGCAAACACCGCTCCGGTACCTGGGAGTTTTAGGTCCCAAACGGCGGATGCAGCAACTGGAACACGACCTTGCGACCCAAGGCATCACCCTAACGCCGGAACAACGCCAACGCCTCTATAGTCCCATTGGTCTGGATATCGGGGCCGAAACCCCAGCGGAAATTGCCCTCGCGATCGTGGCGGAAATTCAAGCCGTGATGGCCGGTCGGACGGGGCAATCTTTGCGCGATCGCCCCGGTGCCATTCATGCCCCCATCCCTACCTTCCCCCAAGCCCCATGTCTAGAATTGGTATCCTAATTTTGGCGGCGGGAGCCTCCACCCGTTTGGGACAGCCCAAGCAACTGTTGCGCTACCAGGGCAAGCCGTTAATTCGACACATGGCAGAAGTCGCGATCGCAGCGCAACCCCACACGCGGATTGGGGTAGGCAAGCAACCCGTTGGGGTTGTTTTGGGGGCCTACGCGGATGTGATTACCCCCCATCTCAGCCAGTTAGATATTCACCTTTTTCATAACCCCCATTGGCAAACGGGCATGGCCAGTTCAATTCAGTGGGGGCTATGCCATCTATTGCGTTATCACTCTGATTGGGAAGCCATTATCCTCATGGTGTGCGATCAACCGTTTATCTCGCCCTTGGCCATTCAGAACTTAATCAGCGGCTATCAACGGTCCCAATCGCGCCTCGTTGCCTCGGAATATAGCGGTACTCTCGGCGTCCCAGCACTCTTCCACCAGTGCTTTTTCCCGGATTTATTGGCCCTGCGGGGCGATCGCGGTGCCAAAGCGATCATTCAGCAGCATCGTTCCCGCGTTTTCGCGATTCCCTTTCCGGCGGGGGCTGTTGATATGGATACCCCCCAAGATGTTGCAGAGGTTGCAAAATTCGTAACCGCTCCTCAAGAACGTGTAGTTCCTGTTTAGAGTAAAGAAACCCGAGTATGTTCGGTATGTGACGCTTGTGTCAAAACCCGATCTGGGCCGCTATGCCGATTCAAAACCCTTGGTAATAGTGGGATGTCCTAAACTTTCTGATGACGGAGAACAACGACTGATGAAACGAGGTTTTTGGGTGCGGGGTGTGATCGCGTTAGGTGCGATCGGGATGCTGGCAACCCCAAATATTGCCCGACCCGCCACAGCATTAACGACCCAATCATCCACAACGACGATCGCCCAAGCTAGGAGCAATCGCCGGACCACCTTACCGCGATCGCTACAGAATGACATTTTGCAGGATATGTCGCGCCGGACCTTGCTCCCTGTTTCGCAACTGCGCATCATGCGGGTTGACGCGGACACGTTTGACGGTTGTCTAGGTGTCGCCCCCAGGGATGGCGCTTGTACCATGATTGCCTTGCCCGGTTGGCGGGTGGCCGTGGCTGGGGGGCAATTTTATTGGTTTTACCATGCCACCACCAGCCAGGGGTTTAAGCTCAATGGTTTCACCAGTGTCCCGATCGCCATTACCCGTGCCGCCCTGCGGGATGCCGCCCAGCGATCGCGCCTCTCCGTGGGTCAATTGCAGGTGAACTGGGTCGAACAAAAAACCTGGAGTAATGGGTGTTTTGATTTGCCCACCGGCGGGGTTTGCACCAGCGCAATGGTGCCCGGTTGGCAGGTGACGATCGCCCACCAACAAAAACGCTGGGTCTATCGCACAGATTCCGGCAACACCGTGCAGTTCGATCGAGCCGCCAGTCGGCTATAGGCGTTAGGGCCGTTGAGCCGTTAACCTGCCTGAAGGCAGTTCACCTGAAGTCTGTGACCCGCAAGGAATCCCCGCCGCTTCAGCGCGGGGTCGATGCACATCTTGGGCAATACGCTACATTAGCAGAAAGGCACCTGGACCTGATTCTGGACGGAATGGCAATGTGTATTTGTGTTAACTGCCACTATGTCGATCGTTGCACCACCTACCACGCGGTCGAGACCCAACACCAGCAACCCCACCTGACGGATGCACCCACCTTCGAAGCGATCGCGCCTACGATCAATGTCAACATTCGTCAGGATGGCGAATTCATCGAGATGGAATGGGATGTGGTGGGTTGTGAAAGCTTCCAGGAGGAAATAGGGAAGTGGGCCAAACTGCGTCCAGGGGAATTAGTCCCCACCTGAGGTATCGATGAGCTACTGCCTGAACCCCGATTGTCCCAGTCCCCACACCCCTGACCCTGCCAACTTTTGCCAAGGCTGTGGTACCCGCTTGCGGTTGGCTAACCGTTACCGTGCCCTGAAGCAACTGGGGGAGGGTGGGTTTAGTCGCACCTTTTTGGCGGTGGATGAATACAAACCCTCCCAACCCACCTGCGTGATTAAGCAATTTCTGCCCCAGGTACAGGGAGCCGGAAATTGGGAAAAAGCCGCCGCCCTATTTGCCCATGAGGCGAAGCAACTCGAAGAACTTGGCTCCCATGCCCAGATCCCGGAACTCTATGCCTATTTTTCCGAGGGCAAGCAGCAATACCTGGTCCAGGAACTTATTGATGGCTTAAATCTGCAACAGGAGCTAGAACAACAGGGGGTCTTCGATGAAGATCAAATTCGCCAAGTCCTGATCGATCTACTGCCAGTGCTCCAATATGTCCACGATCGCCAGGTGATCCACCGGGATATCAAACCGGAAAATATTATCCGTCGTCGGGTGGCCCCAACCCCTCCTACAAACAGTAACGGCCAGAATGTGCCCGCGCCAGCCGTGGGCAAGCTGGTCCTGGTGGATTTCGGGGCAGCCAAGTCTGCCACCCACACCGCCCTTGGCAAGGCTGGCACCCGCATCTATAGCCTGGGGTATGCCGCCCCGGAGCAGGAGAAGGGCTGGGCGGTGTTTGCCAGCGATCTCTATAGTTTGGGCGTGACTTGTATTCATTTGCTCACTCAAATTGAGCCATTTAACCTCTACGACAGTAGCGATCGTCGTTGGGTCTGGCGCGATTATCTGCGCACCCCCGTCAGTGCCCCATTGGCGGCCATCCTCGATCGCCTCTTGCAACCCGATCCGGCCCAACGCTATCAAACAGCAGCAGCCGTCTTGGCAGAGTTAAAGAAACTGCCGATCGGGATTCCGGTCGGGGCCGCCACCACCGCAACGGCCACACCGGGTACCGCCCCCTCGCTCATCTCCCGTTTATTGGGGGGAGCACCCAGTCTGCTCCAGGGCAATATGTTATTGAAACTAGGACGCCTAGAGGGGGCGATCGCGGCCTACGATCGGGCAATCCTGGCCAATCCTGAAAATGCCGATGCCTGGTGTCGCAAAGCCGATGCCCTGCGGACGCTTAACCATCCAGCCGAAGCCTTGGGGTGTTATGAACGGGTGGTGCAATTGCAAGCGAATAACTACGAAGCGTGGTGCCATCGGGGGATTTTACTCTTCCGCGTGAAGCAACACGAAGCAGCCTTAGCTAGTTTCGATCGCGCCCTGCAACTGGTGCCCTACTGGTCGCTCGTTTGGTTTTTACGCAGTGCGACCCTCAAACAGTTAGGGCGATCGAGTGATGCCAAGACATCCTTTTATAAAGCGCGATCGCTATTGCCAGAAAGTGGGGCACAGCAGGCAGCCATTTTGCTAGAGGCTTGGGAATTAATGTTGGGAGATTAGCTAGGTATACTCTGATCTATGACTTTATCACCCGCTAGCATTGGCGCAATTTTATTGGCAGGCGGCGCAACCTTTGCCGGGGCCTTACCAGTTCTGTACTTCCGACGGCTCAACGATTGGCTAATGACTGTCTTGCTAGGCTTCGGGGGCGGGGTAATGCTGGCGGCAACTGCGTTTTCCCTGTTGCTCCCTGGCATTGATGCGGCTAGTCAGCGCTATGGGAATCGGTTAGCGGTTGCCCTGGTGATTCTGCTGGGCATTGGGTTCGGAAGTTTAATGCTGGCGCTGATCCACCAGTTTGCCCCCCATGAGCACTTTATTAAGGGTGTCGATTGCCGGAAGGCGAGCCGTCTAGCACGGGTATGGTTATTTATTATCGCGATCGCCCTGCATAATTTTCCCGAAGGGTTGGCCGTGGGCGTGAGCTTTGGCAGTGAGGATGTGCAAACCGGTATGCTGACGGCCCTGGGAATTGGGTTACAAAATTTTCCCGAAGGCTTGATTGTGGCCATGTCGTTGGTTACCGAAGGCTATACGGTCGGCTATGCCCTGTGGGTGAGCCTTTTGACGGCCACGATCGAACCCATCGCGAGTTTCCTGGGGTTGGGGATTGTCAGTGTGGCCCAGGCGTCCCTGCCTTGGGCGCTCACCTTTGCAGCGGGGGCGATGTTGTTTGTCATTTGTGATGAAATTATCCCTGAGTCGAATCGACGCGGGCGCGAGAATGAAGGCACGATCGGCATTATTATCGGTTTCACCCTCCTGGTGATTTTATCGATTCTGTTTGGGGGCTAACCGTGCTCAAGCCGCATCCCAGCCGCTGGGGAGGCTTCCCCTTGGTTGCGACTGTATATTACAGCCGTTCCCTCTCTAGGGAAGTACTGTCAAGCCTTGTGAACAAGGGGCTTAAGCCCCTTGTCTGTACCTCACCGGGTATAGAAGTGCTGTAATCTGAGCCGTATATTAAGATAGTCGCGCATCCTCACATCTCGGTATGCAAATCCTTTCCGTTAGCCTGAAAAATTTCAAAGCCCACCGCGATCGCTATTTGGAATTTCAGATGGGGACGAATGCCATCTGCGGGGAAAATGGGGCTGGCAAGACCAGTATTCTCGAAGCGATCGCTTGGACCTTATTTGACTACAGCAGCTACAACAAAGCGGAGTTAATTCGTAAGGGCGCAGCCAGTACCCAGGCGATCGTGACCTTTGTCTCCAATCAGGATAACCGGACCTATCGCGTGCGGCGCTGTACAAGTAAGGGGTATGAAATTTACGATCCCCAAGCCAAAGTTAACCTGGAGATTAAGCGGGTTGAGGAAGAGGTTACACCCTGGCTCCAGAGCCACCTAGGCGTGCCCACCCATACAAAATTATCGGATTTATTTGTCAATATCATTGGCATTCCCCAGGGTACATTTACAGTTGATTTCCTGAAAACGGCTGAACAACGTAAGCGCGTGTTTGATCCCATTCTCAAGGTTGAAGAATACAAAAAAGTCTATAAAGAGAGCCTGCGACTGGAAAATTATGCAAAAGCCCAGGTGATTGATTTAGAAAGAACGATCGCTGATCTAGAATCCCGCCTAAGCGACTGGCAAGTCCTACAGGATCAGTACGTCCAGTGTAGGGCTGAGGTACAACAGGATGAAAAAATACTGAGTGATTTAACCGCGCAGATTACTGAATTAACCCAGCAACTAGCCATCCTACAAACAGAAGCAAAAACCCTGCAAGAGTATCGCGATATCCGGCAGCAGTTAGCCATACAAATCACCAGCCAGATCCAACTTCAGCAGACCCATCAAGAACTTCTAGACAAGGCTCAGGCTGCAACAAAACTGTGCCAAATCAATCAAGTTAGCTATGACACCTACCAGGCGGCAGAGCAGGCGCTTCAGACTTTAGCAAAACAGCAAAAACAAGTCCAAACGCTACAGAAACAGCGAGATCTCTGCCAGCAACAACTTAATCAGTTGACGATACAGATGGCCGAGTCCCAAAGTCAAATGCAACGGTTAACTACCCTGGAACAGGAACTGGCAGTATTAACTCCGCTCCTACAGCAACAACAGACATTGGAAATGGAATTGACTGAGTGCGATCGCCAGTTACAAACCTTTCTTACTTATCAGAACGATCGTCAATTGCTGAGTCGCCAACAAGAGGAACAGCAAACCCGTCTAGCCCAGGTCACAGTCATCTGCGATCGCTTGCAAACCCTAGCTCCGATCGTGGCGACCATTCCTGATTTAGAAGCCCAAGTCGAGCGATATCAGGTTCAATTGGCGCGTCTGGGGGCGGCCCAACAGTTTGAGCAGGAACTACGCGCATTACTAACATGGGGAGAAACAGAACACGATCGCTTCGTAGCTCAAATTGAAGCCGTAAAAACCGCCTTCCAAACCTCAGCCACAGCCGCCCAACTAGACAGCCAGGTTATTGAACAGGTATTAACCGCCCTAGCAACGGGGCAGACCTTAAGCCATGAGTTACTCAGTCAATTAGCCCAAATTTATACTGATCTCCAACATCAAACCGATCCAGAACAGCTACAGGTCCAATTAGCAACAGCCCAGCAAGCCCTAACCCAAGCCTACGATAGCCGTGCCCAGTTCCAAACCTTGCCCGATCATCAGGCCCAACAAACCCAAGTACAGGTCATGTTGCAAGATCTGGCCACCCGCTTGACGGAGTTGGATGCCGAGCTGGCCCAGGAAGCAGCGGTACAACAACAGCGTGATCGCCACTTGGCCGCCCTGCAAGCCCTCAATGATCCCCGGGGCCGCATGGCCCTCCGCCAACAGGAATTACAACACCGAGACGCGATCGCCCAACGCTATGCCCAACAGCAAGCCCAGCAACAGCCACTCACCCAACAGCTTGCCGACTTGGAGCAACAGCTAGCAACCTTTGCCGACTTGGACGATCGCATGGAGCATCAAACCCAAATCAAGCACGCCTATCAAGCGGGTTACGTGTTATTTATTGGCAATAAAAAAGAAGCCGATCGTCAGACTGAATACCAGGCAACTTATGATGAGATTTGTGCACAAATTGAACGCTTAGAAGCCCAACAAACTGAAGTCCAGACGACCTACGATCGTCTCCTAGAACAGCACGATGCTGAGCGTCTACAGGTATTACAAGCAGAGATTAACCAGGCCAACGATCGTAAAAATCAACTCCTAGGAGGGCTGCCCGCTAAACGTGAAAATTACCAGCGTCTTGCGGCTGAACTGGAACGCCGCGCTGCGATCGCGGCCCAATTACAACAAACTCAACAGGAACTAGCCCAATGCCACCGTATTCGCCAATTTATTAGCGATGCCCGCCAAGTCTATAACCTGGCGGGTCCTCGGATTACCCAGTATTACCTTGCCGAAATCTCCCGCGAGGCCGATCGTCTCTTCCGAGAACTGCTTAACCGGGAGAACGTGGCATTGGAATGGACCCCTGACTACGAAATCCGGGTCCAGGAATCCGGCCATTGGCGTAATTTCAAAAGCCTCTCCGGCGGGGAACAGATGTGTGCCGCCCTCGCCGTCCGCCTCGCCCTGCTGCGAACGCTTGCCGAGATTGATGTAGCCTTTTTTGATGAACCAACCACCAACATGGATCGCCAGCGGCGACAACAGCTAGCCGAAGCCCTGACTAATCTCCGAAGCTTTCGCCAGCTATTTGTGATTAGCCATGATGATACGTTTGAAAACCTAACAGAAAATGTGATTCGGCTGCAACGCGAAACCCAGTGATCTGGCAAATTTAAATTGAACGTGGAGGATAGCCTTTAAATTGAGCGTGGAGGATAGCCGTCGCGGCTGTCTCCGGGGCAGGCAGGATGCCTACCCCACAATTGTTTTTCAGTGTATCCGCTAGACTGTGAGACGTAAAGCCGTCCTGAAAGGACGGGGTTTCAGACCCAAATTTTTCGATGACTTCTAATACGCTGACCGTCGGGTTGCTCCTCGGACAGGTGCCTGCTGGGAGGATAGCCCTCGATGCCGCCGCTGCTGCGACCACTGCGCCCCTAACGATCGTCCAGGCGTTCCTGCTAGGGCTTGTACAAGGACTCACGGAGTTCTTGCCAATTAGCAGTACTGCCCACCTGAAAGTCGTTCCCGTTGTGTTGGGATGGGGTGATCCCGGTGTTGCCTTCACAGCAGTGATCCAACTGGGAAGCATTGTGGCGGTCATGGGTTATTTTTGGCAGGATCTCGTCCAGATTATCCGGGGTAGTCTTCGTGCCCTGCTAACCCAGCAATACCAAACCCTGGAATTTCGGATGGCGGTGGGGATTGTCCTGGGGACGCTCCCGATCGTGATCGCGGGGTTCTTGATCAAAGGGTTGATCCCTGACTTCGATCGCTCTCCTCTGCGCAGTATGGGGGCGATCGCCCTGGCCTCGATCGTCATGTCCCTGTTGTTAGCGGCCACGGAAAAGTGGGGCAGTCACCAACGCAAACTCAAAAGCCTGACGGTGCGGGATGGGGTGAGTATGGGGTTAGCCCAAGCCCTGGCTCTGATCCCTGGGGTGTCGCGATCGGGATCTACCCTGACTGCCGGGTTAGCGATCGGGCTACAGCGGGCAGCAGCGGCCCGGTTTTCCTTTTTGTTGGGCATCCCAGCGATTACCCTGGCAGGGCTTGTGGAGTTGCTGGGGGTACTCAAGGATAATCCGGGTCGAGGTAATCTGATCGTGCTGGCGGTGGGCGTGATTTCGTCGGGAATTTTTTCCTATTTGGCGATCGCCTGGTTATTGCGCTATTTACAAACCCACGATACCTGGGTTTTTGTCTGGTATCGCCTGATCTTCGGCAGCCTGATTCTGTTGGGCATTGCCACAGGTTTGCTCCAAAATCTCTAAGCGGGTGTTTGAAAAGTCCGGAAGCAGGCCGTTTGGGCGACTAAAGTCACTACTACAAACGTAAAACAACGCCTAGGACAGCCAAAGGTCAAGGCCGTTTTAACCGCACTCCCTCTTTTACTAAAATACCGACTCAGAGGTGGGGGGATAACGAGACAGTTGCCCGCTCCTCTAGGAACAGCACCAATTCCTGCATGGTCTTGATCTGCTGGATAGACAAACACGCATCCTGATCAGCATCAAACTCCTGACAAAAGTGATCGCAGAGTTCCAGGTGCCAATCAAACCAGCACACCAACGTTAGGTGCAGGTCCTTTTCTAAGTGATCCGTGGGCCATGTCCGGGCAATCTCTAGCCCAGAGTGGTCCGTCAGGTGGTTATAGACAAATGTGGCGACGGCCTTTGAGACCCCGTGGGTTTGCCAAAAGTGGCTATACCACTCGGTCGGATTCAAGGCCGATCGCTGGGAAAGCCATTGATTGACCTGCTGCCGGATATGCAGATCGGGGCCAAGCTCTGGATAGGTTTGGAGGCTATATAAAAAATTTCCAAGTCTGCGCCACATAACTGGGAGACTACCCATAGGGATTTATCAGTACACTTTCAGTGTTCCCCGTCTGAGCGCGTTTCACTCTCCTTAGAATTGCGGATTTCCTGGCCCTGGCTGGCTGAATTCCTTAACCTTTTAAACCCGATCCGGTGTCTGTGGGCAAAATGTAGCGCTGCATGATTAAAAACAGGAGCAGAATCGGGGCGATCGAGATCACCGACCCCGCCGCAATCAACCGCCAGTCCAGGGAAAAGGCACTGGCGAGGGTGGCCACCCCTAGCGGCAACGTATACAGTTCCGGGCGATCGAGCAAAATCAACGGCCAGAGAAAATCACTCCAGGCTCCAATAAAGACAAAAATCGCCAGGGTAACGAGGGCAGGCCGGATTGCCGGTAACATGACGTGCCACCATAACCCCAATTCCGTACACCCATCCATGCGCCCCGCTTCCTCTAGTTCCTTGGGTACGCCTTGAAACGCCTGTCGCAGCAGAAAAATGCCAAAGGCTGACGCGATCGCGGGGAAAATCAGCCCCAGGTAGGTATTGCGCAACCCCAGCCGTACCGCCAGCACATAGAGGGGAATCATCACAATCTGAAACGGGATCAAAATCGTAGCGACGATCACTGTGAAAATTAAATCTCGCCCTCGGAACTGCAACCGGGCTAAGGGATAGGCCGCCAGGGAACAAAACAGCAGGTTGAAACCCACCGTCAGGACCGCCACCAGGGTACTGTTAAACAAGTACCGGGCGAAGGGATGGGTTTGCCAGACGGTTTGGAAGTTTTGCCACGTGGGACGTTCCGGCAAAAACTGGGGCGGAAATTGGAAAATGTCTTCCGTAGGTGACTTGAGCGATGTACTCACTAGCCACAAGAGGGGCAGCAGCATGACCAGGGCGATCGCGACTAGCAGGACATAGGTCCCGATCGTCTGACGATCCCCACGCCAAAAAGAGGAGCGCTCGTTCACGATAACCGATCCTCCTCATCAAAGCTAGGCGGGCGGGACTCACTGGCCAACTCTCCCCGCGACTCCGGTGGTAGAAATTCATGGGTACTAGGACCGGGGGGCAGGCGATTCTCCGGTGGAGACGCGGCGCGAACGCTCCCGTACCGATTGGGATTACTTTTTTGAGCGGGCCGGGTGAAGGTTTTCCAGGCAGCCTTCAGACCCACAACGGCACTGCGGGTTGAGATATTGGCTTTGTGGACCTGGCGACGAGTACTGCTGAGACTTTGATCCAACTGCTTAGCCACCTGACCCGCATTTTTGACCCCATCCGTAATATCATCCGTCAGTTCACTAATTTCTAACCCCGTCAGACGGATTGCTTCCAAAGTGGGCGGAAATTCACGCCCCAGGGTATCAAATAATTTCTCCGCACTCCGGGCAGCCCGCGCCACTTCCTGGAGAGCTGGAATCGCAGCCACCAGCACCGCCGTCAGGCTCACGGCCACCAGGAGCAAAGAACAGCCAAGCCAGAAAAGGGGATCTGTCACAACGGGAGCCTCTGTTCACTTTGTCTCGTCACTCAGTTTATTACTCAGTTTCGTACTCAGCATTGATTAGCGTCCTGCTCACACGCTGCTAACGCACTTCTGGGGAGGCGGGTTCGGGTTCGGCATCAAGTTGGGCAATGGCTTCTTGTTCCTGACGGCTGGCTTCCACCCCCGCCGCGATCGCTTCCCGGAGGCGGTTGAGGGTGCCATCCCAGTTCCGTAGGGCCGTTTCCGAGAGCCGATCGGCATGGAGTTGGACACTGCTGGACAGATCTTCGGCCAGTTCAGGCAGAGCGTCGGCTGATTTCTTTAGAAACTGGCGGGTTTCCCGGCCCGGGCGGGGAGCCAACAGCAATCCTGTGACCGTCCCGATCGCCGCCCCCAGTAGCAAGCCACCGAAGAAGGGGCCAGCACTTTTGTTGGACATGGTTCAGCGTTCCTCAATCCTTTAGCTCAATTATTCCAGCAATAGGCGCGATTGTGCGGGACTGGCAATCGCCCCCGCAGCGGGGAATGCTGGAAGTCCTGACCCTTAGGCCAAACTCCGCCGGAGGAGGGGTTGAATCACCGTGACGGCGATCGCCGTAAATCCCGCTAGTACCAGTAGTGCTACCCCCAAGGTAACGTCAGCAAAGGGAGCCTGCATCACCACACTCCCCAAGCTCCAATCGGGGTGGAGGTAGACGTAGCGAATCGGTTCGATCGCATAGCTGAGGGGGTTCAGCGTGGCCACCCATTGTAACCAGGGCGGCATAAAGGACAGGGGCACCAACGCTGTGCTGGCAAACAAGAGTGGCAAATTAGTCACGAAAATGACTGCCAACAATTCAATATGCCCCGGCAGGGAAAAAGCTAATCCCAAACTGAGGGCTGTCACTGCTAAGACCAAGAGTGTGACAACTAGGGCCACCAACCCCAAGCCCAAGGGACCCGGTAGGCCAGTCCCCAAGAGAACGCCCGTGGCGACGATCGCCGCTGTTTGAATCAAGCTGAGGGTGGTAATAAAAATCGCGGAGGCCAGGACGATCGAGAACCGGGAAGCCAGGGGCGCAACCAGAAGCCGATTAAGGAAGCCAAATTCGCGATCGAACATGACGGGTAATCCCGCATTCAGGGCACCTCCAAAGGCGGTAAACACGATAATGCCTGCCCCTAAAAACTGGCCGTAGTTCTGGCTTTCACCAAATAAACCTTCAGGTACATTCTGGAACAGCGCTCCGAACAGGATCAGCCACATCAACGGTTGGATCACCCCAGCAATCAGAGTAGACGGTCGCCGTTGGAGTTGAATAAATAAACGCCGTGTCAGGGCTGCCGTTTCCTGAAGAAAGGCCCCAGAAAATAGTCCGGGGAGATTTGTCGCGACTGGCGCGATCGCCGATTTGGGGACCGAGGCACTGGACACAGAGGAAGGGGTCACACTTGAACTCATAAATCTTACCAACTTACAGGGACATTACAAGGGTTCATCCGTGGGGTAGACAGTCTACCGGCCATTACAGCACTTCCATATTTAGTGAGGTACAGACAAGGGGCTTAAGCCCCTTGTTTACAAGGCTTGACAGTACTTCATTAGGGAGGGAAGGGCTGTAGTAAAGTTAGGCATTACAAAATTAGATATCACTTCGTCGAAACGGACTGTGTAATAGCCTTGCGACCTTAAAACTGCAACTGTCAAAGGAGAAATATGAGTGTCAGCCAGCAAACTTAGTGGTGCAGAAAACTTAATTCGAGCAAATGTATTACAGGCTAAAGCCACGCATCTTCGTTGGAATCAAGGCTGTTATCAACAGTAGAAGTTATTGAAAATAAGGATTTTGCGAGGTTTCAGAAGTTTTCTGCACCACTAAGGCCAGTAAATTCAGCCTACTCATGCTGAGGTGAAGCTAACAATACGATCGGATACAGCCCAAGCTGCATAATTAAGAGTCTGACGAATATCTTCTTCCTCCAACTCTGGGTAAGCCTCTAAAATTTCCTGAATAGACAACTGGCTAGCCAGCGACTTAAGGACAAATCCCACAGTAATACGCATTCCTCGAATTGTCGGCTGTCCAAGACACACTTGTGGATTAAGAGTAATACGATCTAGATCTCTAATCACGGGAGGACTCCTGACATAGACGCTTCCTCTATTGTTACATACAGCAAACAACTGCTTCTATAAGGACGTTAACATCTCGATCTGGGTATCTGGGTACATCTTATTGGTAGCGATTCTTTCCCTTGCTAAAGTCCCAGGACACCCGTTGTGCTAACAACCGACAACACACCTACTGTTTCTTTGCTTTCCGCTTCCCCCCTGCCTGACTCTCCGCTGCCGCCAACTCCGCATCCAGCAGTGTCCGCCCCGTGGCCGCCAGGTAAACATCATCCAGACTCGGACGGGACTGGGCAATCCCAAACACGGGCAATTGGGCCGCCTGTAATGCCGCCTGAACTAAACTCAGGGCATTGTCCTGGGACGTGACCACCAGGTTTAGGGAGTTCCCCTGGGCACGGTTAATAATCACATCCTGGACAAAGGGTAGGTCTTGAAGCACGGCTTGCGCCGTGGTGGCCTCTTCCGGATCAGCAAACTCCCGCAGCCGGAGGGTAATGCGATCGCCCCCTACCTGAGCCTTTAACGCATCAGGGGTGCCACAGGCAATGACCGTCCCCTGATCGATAATCGCTACCCGATCGGCGAGGGCATCCACCTCCTCTAGGTAATGGCTGGTCAGTAGGATCGTGATCCCCTGCGATCGTAGTTGGCGTAGGAATTGCCAAACCGCTACCCGACTTTCGATATCCAGACCGACGGTGGGTTCGTCCAACACCAGCACCTGGGGTTGATGGAGAAGTCCTGAGGCCAGATCCAGACGTTTGCGAATGCCGCCGGAGTAGGTCCCGGTTTTGCGATCGGCCCAATCTGTAATGCCCAGTAAGTTGAGCACCTGAGTAACGCGATCGGGAATCATGGCACGGGGAAGGTGGTACAAGGCCGCCTGAAGTTCGAGCAGTTCGCGCCCGGTGAGCATCTTATCCAGGGCCACTTCCTGGGCCACATAGCCCAACTGTTGCCGCACCGCCTTGGGAGCGTCCGTCACGGAAATACCCGCCACCTCCAGACGACCGGTATCGGGTTGCGTCAGGGTACACAAACAACGCAGGGTGGTGGTTTTCCCCGCCCCATTGGGACCCAACAGGCCAAAGATCTCTCCCGGCTCAATTTGGAGGGACACATCCTTCACGGCCACCACGTCCCCATACCGCTTTTGCAGCTTTTCAATGAATACAGCCGCAGCCATAGGCGCTTGTCACCCTCAGAGTTCGTTTCAGCCCCCCGATC
This sequence comes from Coleofasciculaceae cyanobacterium bin_20, assembly GCA_037445115.1. Taxonomy (GTDB): domain Bacteria; phylum Cyanobacteriota; class Cyanobacteriia; order B231; family B231; genus Trichothermofontia. Next base: position 20,803 of record JBBILC010000032.1, on the reverse strand, counting down.
GAGGCTCTAATCATTTCAACGCTGAACATTCCCAAAAGCTATTCTGCCATACTTCCTTGGGCGATGCCCCTAGCGAGGACGATGCCGGGGGGAGTGATTGGGGCAACCATCGGGCTGCCCGCAAGTGGGTCGGTTAACTGAATGGTCCGCCCTGGTTGGTAAGCAACCGTTTAAGCAGTCAAGCAACCCGTTATGGCCACCCTGCGGCCCGATCGCGATCGCCCTTGTGTCCCCCCACTTACCTATCCCGGTCCTCCAAGTCACCCGATCTGGTGTAGCAAACTTCCAGGGACATAGACAACAATGGAGAATAACTTAGTCTTTGTAGATGGCAACTGAAGGTATGGGAGAGCCGTCTGCGCATAGGTTTAGGACGCGGCTGTTGATCAATGACCGCCTCTCGCACTCGCATCCCTACTCCCTATCCCCTACTCCCTATCCCCTACTCCCTATCCCCTACTCCCTATCCCCTATGTCCCTAACCTTTACCAACCGTGCCCAGGAAATTACCTATCGCAAAGTTGATGACTACCTGCGTCAATCAGCTTTTTTTAAAAACGCGTGCCGATCGGACCCTGAACAGCCCCAATTTACCCTGCGCTATGGTTCAACGATGGTTGAAGTCGAAGTGCTGCCCTGGGAAGTTCATCCTTGGGAAGAACGGGATCTGGCCATCGTCCGGGCTTCTAGTTGCGTCACCATCGGCAGTGGGATTGACTGCGAACTGATGCACTACCTACTCGCAGAAAACCGCCGCATGCGCTTTGGGGCCTTTCATCTCGATGAAGCGAACCAGGTCATTTTTGCCCATACCGTTCTCGGTGGCGAAAACATGGATCTGCTGGAATTACAAACCTGCATCCTCTCGGTCGTGACGATCGCCGATACCTACGATGACCTAATCGTCGCGAAATTTGGCGGTAAGCGCTTTAAGGAGTCGTTGGCGGCTGTGATCGTGGACGAACCGGTTGCAGGATAACCAGGGTACTGCCCACCACCGGACTACGGGCCAGCAAGGTGCCCTGCTGATCGCGTAGTTCCAACCGCACAAAATCAAGACGGCGAGCCTGGGATAACCATTCAGCCCCCAGCCGTTCCTGGCGATTCAGGTCGAGGCTATACCATTCATCGCTAACCGTGACCACCAGACGACCTTGGGAGAAATTGGCCTGGACTGATTGGACTAATCCATCGGCATACTGCACCGAAACTTCAGCAATATCACTTTGAATTGCCGCCAGCAGACTTTGTTCAGGCGTCAGTTCAGCAGGCGGTGGGGGGGCAGGCGGGGAGACGGGTTTTGGTTCGGGGCGGGGAGCGGGTTCCGCAACGGGGGGCGTGATCGTCGTAGATTCCGGTTCTGGGGGAGCCGTGGCAACTGCTGTTGGGGTTTGGTCACAGGGGGGGCACGTGGCTACGCTAGGGGCAATGGGAGCCGTGGCCACCGTCGGCTTTCCAGGCAATACACTGAGCACCAGCCAGATGCCCACTACCACCACTGCCAGGGTAATGCCGGTTAAAACCGAATCCGAAAGCGTCTGTTGGACCCCTGGGGGTAAGCGACGCCGAATGCTCAGCAGGAGTTGCCGCCCGAGGATCTGGAGGGGAATGGCGATCGCCTGAAACCAGCTACCCACCTGTGATCGCGGGGCGGGGTAGGTTTCCAGGGCTGCGATGATTTCATCCAGCAGGGCGATCGTACGCCGTAATTGGCGACTCAGCCAACGGTTTGCGCCAGATGGACGGCGATCGTTACCGCCCCCCAAGGGTGGCTCAGCCGTAGAAGAATCGGAGGGTTGTTCCTGTAACGGATCTTCATCGGAGAACGACATTGTACCCTCTCTGAATGCACAAGCAACCAGCAAAGCCGATCCCTAACCGCTACGATCGCATTGGGTCAGGGTGCAACTGCCAGCCCCAATGTATCATCTTGGTGATTCCCGTAGTGTTGACGCTGACGGCAATCAGGTTTGGAGAGCAGAACCCTACCGCTTTCAGCGACGCTAGTCCCCCTTAGCTACGCCTAACGACCCGCTTCTAAGAACTGACCGCGTTTCCAAAGATAGCCCGATAGCCAATTGGTGGAAATATGGGCTAGGACGGGTACCAACAGGTTGCCAGTGACGATCGCACTAAACCCAAAGAGCAAACCAATCACCGTTGCCCAAATCGCATAGGGCCATTGTTGCCGCCCACTCAGGTGTAACACACCGAAGCAGAGGCTGGAGATCACCACCGCGATCGGGGTTAGCCCCCAAGCCGACAACATCACCCCTCGGAACAGGAGTTCTTCACTCAGACCCGGTAACAGCCCCAGCCAGACTAAATCCGGCAAGGTCAGGGGCTTCAACACCAAAGCCAGGTAATAGTCAGCACTTTGGCGATAGGCTCCCCAGAATTGATACACCAGGGAACTGGCTATCGTCACCCCAATTCCTAACCCTAATCCGGCCAGGATAGCGGCTCCTTGCCAGGTGATAGTTAACAGATCGACCTGTCCAAATTGCAACCACAGCTTGGCAATGACCAAGAGAACAACGGCAGTACTTCCCATTGCCACCAGGATTTGGGTACGGGTCAGGGGTTCGAGTTCCGGTAGATTCGAGTGCTGGTTAGCCACGGGAGATAGCGGGTTCCGCTAAGAGACGGTGTTCCTCTAGTGTACCGCTAGGTGCCGTAGAGCTAGGCGGGAATGGCTTGGGAAGATCGTTGCCCCCTTTTTCTGATGGCCCTCCTGGTTGATAGATATCCCCCTGCGATGAGCCACATAGCTCCGTTACGGGTGCGACATCGCAAGGGGAGGCTAACAGAACTAGAGAGGATCTGGATCTTCGCCCAGTGCCCGCAAACGCTCGGCTAGGCGTTCGGCCCGTTGGCGTTCGGCTTCGGCTTGCTGCTGGGCAGCTTCGGCTTGCTGCTGGGCAGCTTCGGCTTGCTGCTGGGCGGCTTCCTCTGGTAGGAGAACTAGGTGATCATCGGCATCGTAGAACCGGAGCCAGGTTGCCGCTTCCCGATCGATCGTGCCGTCCCATTGCCCCAACCAAAATCCGAGGGCCTCGCACCAGAGCCAGCCTTGCTCGTTAGGAACGAGGGGTTGGTAGTGCCATTGAGCATCTAACTGCCACCCCTGCAAGGAGGTGGGGTCAAAGGGGTCAAACACGAAGTAATGACGGGTCTTAAAGGTCTGGGCATACAGGTCTTTTTTCACACCGATATCGATCGCCGCCGTTGAGGGAAACATCAGTTCGACAATCACATCCGGATAGCGGCCTTCCTCATCCCAGACGACCCACCCTTGGCGCGATCGCGTGCCGTCCACATCAAGCACCACAAAAAAATCAGGTCCCCGAAAATCGCGGTTACGGGCCTGGGTCCGGCTGTAGTAGATAAACATGTTGCCGCCCGTGAAATAGTCATCACGATCGCCCCATGCCTGTTGCAGCGATCGAATCAGGACATTCATGGCAATACGGTGGCGGTTACTTTCCAAGGGTTCTCCGTCATCAAAAATCAAGTCATCGGGTGGGGGTTCGGGTTCCCAATCGGGTGCCCACTTCGGGGGGGATGCCATCGAGTCGGCTAAGTCGGTCGCAAGTTCGGCTGACATGTTGGGCAGTTTCCTCCCAGTAGGCAGTAGTACATTAGTACAGAGTAAACAGGACGGCTATGAACCGCAAGAAGCGATCGTTGGCTGAATCGTTAATCTCCGCAATCTCCGCAGAACGAAAAACAGGGGTGGGGTAGGCATCCTGCCTGCCACCCAGACCGCCGAGTCCTCGATACAGCACTTCCATACTCGGTGAGGTACAGACAAGGGGCTTAAGCCCCTTGTTCGCAAGGCTTGACAGTACTTCATTAGAGAGGGAACAGCATACTCAGACAGCTATCCTCTGTTCACTTTGTGATCGACTAAATCTCTATCGTTAATCTATTGTGGCGGATGAGCCAGGGAATGGAGCAACAAAACGCTTGATCCGGTCCAAATGAGGACGTAGGGCCAAGGGACTGATCCCCGCCCGATCACAGGCCAGTATCCCGATGGCTTCCAGATAAGAATGGACCGCGATCGCCCGTATTCCCAGGGAAGCCGCCGTTACCTGCATCGTCGTCTGGTTTTCGGCCACGGTAATGATGCGAGTCGTGCGATCGCTCAGGCGCAGGAGGGCGCGACTGCCACAGGCATCGGCAGGCACGATCGCGGCATTAATCTGATCGGCCCAAATTTCTCCGGCTAAACCTGCCGAGTTTGATATTCTCTGGGCCTGGGTTACAAACTGGGGTGCCCGACTCAGACCCGCCAGTACACAGGGCAAAAAGGTATAGCCCAACTCCTCCGCCGCCGATCGCGGGGCTAAATTCGGCTCTAGGGGCAAGGGCCGCAACGCGGGTGCGTGGGCACAGGGAATTTGGAACTGGCGGACCACCAAATGACTGATCACCGCCTCCGCCCCACCGAGGGGATCAACGCCTTGGCCCTGACGATAGTTCTGAAGTGCCGCACTGCCCTCGTCATCGGGGAAACGGGCCACCACCGCGATCGCCGTTGTCCCCACCTGATGAATGAGCGTAGCCGCCGCCCGGAGCAGGCTATCCGGGTTGGCGATCGTGCCCCAAGTCGCCCCAGACGTTGCTGTGCACAGGGTCACACCGAGGGGCTGATCAGTGATTACATAATCGGTTAAGTCCAAGCCCAAGGTGGCTCTGGCCGCATCCGCTGCCTGTAACTGCCGCCACCGCAGGTCTGGTTCGATCGCGGCATCCAAAATTAACCCAATCCGATTACCGGGGACAGGCCGCAAGCCCCAATTACCTGCTGCGACCTGATCGAGGCCATACCCTTCCACATAGAGCGCATTGGGCAAGGGCCAATACAGATGTGCCCCATTTAAAACATTGGGGTGGGTAATCAGGCAATCTACCATCGCCGCGATCGCCCGCGCCACTGGTAACGCATCCCCTGCATACCCCCCAATCGTCGCACCAATGCCAGTGGGGACCAGCAGTAGCGCCGTATAGGGAGGGGAGACAGACTGCCGACTCAAGCCGGAACTAGGGCAGATGCCACCCCAGTACTGACCTCGCCAATGGTCACGATCGCCTCCACCAAAACCGTTTGCTGTTCAAGATTCACCGCTGTGACTGCCCAACGCAGGGGAGTTCCTTGTTTAACAAGGGCAGCTTCAATCACCTGCTGCATGGCTGAGGGGGAATCTTGCAGCGGGACTTCTGCCGTTACCAGATGGGTAACCATAACCACCATCCCTACTTCATGACTTCTGGAACTGCCCAAACTGGAGTTGATACACCGTATCTTCTTTCTCAGTTTCAATCTTCAGATCGGAACGGGGATAGGAAACACACAACAAGGCATAGCCCTGTTTTTGCAACTCTGGACTAATGCCCATGCCATCGCCTTGGTCTACTGTACCCTCTAGGAGCAGGGCAGCACAGGTCGTACACACGCCCGCATTGCAGGAACTGGGTAAGCTCAGCCCCGCCGTTTCGGCAGCCTGCAAAATGGTCTGATCGGCAGCCACTTCGAGGGTGTAGCTCTGGCCTTGGTGATGAATTTGGGCTGTATAGGTTTGGGTCATAACAATATCGTTAAACCGTAATCAGTTACCATCACTCCCCCTAGCTAAGGCGAGTGATGGTAACTTCAGTCCCTATTTTCCCACACGGTATTGAACGCCGTGCGATCGGTAAGGTTGATCTTCAGATCGACTTAATTTTTTATGGAAGAGAGCAACTAGACGGACAATGCGGCGATCGCGTCAACCGTGGGGGGGCCGATCTGGGTTTACCAAACCTTGGTAGAGAGGATGCTGGGCCAAGCGATCGTGACAGGCGCGTAACCAATCTTGCCAATTACCACCCCGCCACAGGCGAATGGTGCGATCGGCGCTTCCCGTCGCAATCATCTGGCCATCTGGGCTAAAGACTACCGTCGTTACAAAATCGGCATGGGCCGGCCACGGCGACCCTAGCAAGGCTTGCCCGACGACATCCCACAGGCAAACACGCCCATCACTAAGCCCCATGAGGATTTGGTCGCCATTCGGGCTAAAGGCAAGGCTCGTCAGCGGCAGGGGGGCCTCTGCGGGAGCGGTCATCAGGGGGGAGAGCGTCCTGGTTGGGCAGAGGTTGGCAATGGCTTCCCCTTGGGGACTCCAAAACCGCAGGTGGCCATCCCGTCCACCAGAGGCAATCAAACTGCCATCAGGGCTAATCGCGACTGCCGTTACTGCCGCCGTGTGTCCGTGGGCGGGGGACGGCAATGGGCGGCCATTCGGGTCCCAGATGCGTAGGGTGCCGTCGGTACTGGCGGAAACGAAGTAACGACCATCGGGGCTAAACGCTAGGGCAGCAACATAATCACTATGCCCTTGGTACCGCAGGTCGCTGCCCTGGGTACGCAAATCCCAGCCGTGGAGGTAACCATCGGCACTGCCCGCCCACACCCAATGGCCATCTGGGCGGAAGACCACACAGGCGATCGCGGCCTCCGTGACGATCGTATATCGCTGAACACAATCTCCAGCCAGGGTCCACAGGCCCACCGTACCATCCCAACTGCCGGAGGCAATCCGGTCACCCGCCGGGTTAAAGGCAACCGCCGCCACAAAATCGGCATGGCCCTCCCAGCAAGCAGGTGCAGCCCCTCCCTGAAGATCCCACAGTCGCAGGGTGCGATCCCAGCCGCCGGATACCAACCGCGTCCCATCGGGGCTAATCGCGATCGCCTCAATGAGGTCCGTGTGCCCCCGCAGGTCAGGCCCCAACCGGTTGCCCCACACATCCCAGCACCGGATCGTACCGTCACTACTCGCCGACCAGGCTTGGCGACCACTGGGATGAAAGACCACCGCTTCCACCTGATCCTGATGGCCAAGGAGCGGCGGCCCCATCGCATTGCCCCAACAATCCCACAGCCGCAGGGTCATGTCAGCACTTCCGGATAGGATCAGGGTACCATCGGGGCTAAAGGCAACAGTTTCGACGCTATCCGTATGTCCCTGGAGGGGAGGGCCGATGGCTTGCCCCTGGCGATTCCACAAACGCAAGGTGCCATCACTACTGGCCGAGACGATCAGTTTGCCGTCCGGGCTAAAGGCCAGATCGGTGATCGTTGCCGCGTGGGCCGTGACTAGGGGCTGTACCACCTGGCCTGCCCAGTTCCAAAAGGTGAGGGTACCCTTGGCACTACCGGCCACGATCAGAGTGCCATCGGGGCTAACCGCCACTGCTGTTCCCAGGCCGGGATACCCGGTCATCGGCAACCCCACGGGTTGACCCTGGCGATCCCACAGGCGCAAGCTACCGTCAACACTGGCCGACACAATGCGTTGACCATCGGGACTAAAGGCAACTGCGGTTACAAAGTCGGTATGGCCTAAGCAGGGATCGGCGATCGCGTGACCTGCCCAATCCCAAATCCGGAGGGTCCCATCCCAACTTCCAGAGACGATCAGTTCCCCATCTGGGCTAAGGGCGATCGCCGCCACCGCATCCGTGTGGCCCAGCATGGGGGGGATGCATTCCTGCCCCTGTCGATCCCAGCACCGTACTGGACCATCGGCTCCCCCAAAAACTAACCAGCACCCCTTAGCACTGATGGCTAGGGACTGGACGGCATCCTGCTGTGTCCCAAAACACTGCTGTTCACGGGCAATCTCTAGGACCTGTCGCAGTAACCCCTGTACGGGCACGGGGCTGGCAGCGGGGAATCCTGGGGCAGGGGCCTGCACCGCCGCCAACACCAACTTTGCCCCCTCTAGGGGATGGGTGGTGAGGTAATCTGCCAGTTGGGACAGTTGAGTGGCTGCATGGGGGAGGAAGGGTAGGGCCGCCACGGCAGCGAGGGCCGGTTCATCGTTGGACGGAGCCATAGGGGCGGGAGGCAAGCTAGGAGTGAGCCAATTGACTAAGCGCTGCCAACGTTCACAGAGGATTTCCTGGGTCAAGGTCAGGAAGGGATTGGGGTGTTCCAGTCGGGCGATCGTCCGTGGACTCGCCTGTGCCGGTTGAATCACCGTCAGGATTTGTGCCTGGATGAGGGTGTTGATGACGTGTTGAACCAGGGCTTGGTCTTGGGCGTTCGTGGCTAGGGCCATCAGATCGACTAGGGAGCGCGATCGCCGTCCCAGGCCGCCCTGGGGCTGGCGGTAGACAAGGGCTTGGCAAAGGTGCTGGGTCCAGACTTGTTCAGCCTTGCTGAGGTTGGCATAGACCTTTTCTGCATAGGTATTTAAGGCCCCCGCCACACCGCCGATTTGTCGATAGTGTTGGGTTAAGAGAATGTGTTCCGAACGATCGCGGTGCTGCCACAATTGTTGGAGGGTAATTTGCAAGAGGGGTAAAGGCTGACTTTCCGCCAGGGCATCGGCCAAGACCCTCGCCAACAGGTCCGGTTCCAACTGGTAGCCTTGCAATTGGGCTGGCCGCACGATCGCCTCAATCCAGGCTGGCTGCTCTAGGGGCGGCATCCACACCGCTTGGTTTTGGAGAACTTGAGTGAGGGCACTACTGGTAAACCAGTCTTCTACTGTTGTCGGGTGCAGACTCACCACCACCGCCAGTCGTCCCTGGGCCACCCAGAGCAACTGCAAGAGGGATTCGAGAAACATAACTGCCTGCCGCCGCCGGGTTGGGTCGAAGCTAGAGGCTGTTCCCAACGGATCAAGAACAATCAGGGTGCGGCGATCAGGACAGGCGGTAGGGGAAATCGGCGGCACCGGGGTTGTCTCTGTCCGATCGACGACCTGCCGCTCCCAACCTTGCAAATCGGTGAGTAGGGTCTCGAAAGACTGGGTATCAGCGTGAATGGGTCCTAGGATCTGCCAACCCTCCTGTGCCAATTCGGGTAGCAAACCCGCTTGCAGCAGCGATGATTTGCCACTGCCCGCCGGACCGATTAGCGGCACAAAGTTAAACTGGTCCAGGCGTTGCAACAGGAGGTTAAGGGTATGTTGCCGCCCAAATAGGAAGTGGGGCGTTCCCTGGACAAAGGCGCTGAGACCTGGGTAGGGACAGTCCGGGGTTGGGAGGAGCGTTGCGGCTGGCTCCTGTCCCGTCACGAAGGGGATGGGCGTCGCTGCCGGGAAAGTCAACAAGGGGGGCGGGGTATCCGTCACCCCTTGGCTCTCATGGGCATCCGTTACATTGGCTACCGCCGGGGCAGCTTTTGCATTCGTCACTGCTCCAATGGGTGCGGTCTCACATAAGGGGGCAACTGGCTGGGTGGGTGTGTGGGACCAAGCCTGTTCAATCGGGGCTGGGTAGATGGATGACGACATCGGCGACATCGGCGATATAACGTGAATATCTAGAGTTCACAAGCGACAAACCGGAGTTGGGTCAGACCAGTTAAAGACCCTGATCTATCGATCATCAAACACCCCGATAATCAAACACCATCGCACTTTCCCTCTGCGATCGCGTAAAGTTGGCGTAAAAAGATCCCCCTGCGTCAATATTTTTCTGTGAAATCTCCAATTCTTGTTTTGTGAAATCTCCGACCCTTGCCCCAGAATCAGCCCTTTCGGTGGGTGGTCTAACCGCCTACATTCAATCCCTGCTAGAAGATGATCCCCACCTGCGCCAGGTGTGGGTGACCGGGGAAGTGTCCAGCGCGAAGCAGCATCAGCGGGGGATCTTTTTCACGTTGCAAGATCCGGAAACCCAGGCCAGCATCCAAGCGGTGATCTGGAGCAGCCAACTCCCCCGTCTCTCAACCCTACCCGTGGTGGGTGAACAAATCATTGCCCTCGGTCAAGTGCGGCTCTATCCCCAACGGGGCCAATATCAACTCACCATCTGGCAGGTGTTACCCGCCGGGGATGGGTTGCTGGCTCTGCGGTATCGACAATTACGCCAACGTCTGGAAGTAGAAGGGTTATTTGACCCGGATCGCAAGCGGCCCTTACCCCCCCACCCCCAAACCATCGCGGTGGTAACCTCCCCCCAAGCTGCGGCCTGGGGCGATATTCAACGCACCCTGGGGCATCGCTATCCAGGTCTGCGGGTGCTGCTTTCCCCGGCCCTGGTGCAGGGGGACCAGGCCCCTGCGACGATCGTGGCGGCGATCGCACGGGTTATCGCAGACGGACGGGCGGAGTTGATTATCCTCAGCCGGGGTGGGGGGGCCAGCGAGGATCTGGCCTGTTTCAATGATGAACGGGTGGTGCGGGCGATCGCCACCTGTCCCCTGCCCATCGTGGCCGGGATTGGCCACCAGCGGGATGAATCCCTCGCCGATCTGGCAGCGGATGTCTGCGCCCACACCCCAACGGCAGCCGCAGAACAGGCCGTGCCCCGCTGGCTCGACCTCTGGACCGCACACCAGCAGCAACGCCAACACCTCCAGCAAGCCCTACAGTCAGCCGGTCAGGGGGAACAAACCCGGCTCCACCAGCTACAGACCCGGCTCCAACGGCTGCAACTCGATCGCACCCTCCAGCAACACCAACAGGCAACCCGCTGGCTACGGCAACGCCTGGGACAAACGACCCAACACCAGCTTCAGCAGGCCGCCCACCAGTGTCATCGGCTGCAAGAGCAACTAAAGAACCTCGATCCGCAAGCCGTTTTGGCACGGGGCTATGCGGTTGTCCGCCAGGAGGCGGGGGACATTGTGCGCACGACCCAATCGCTCACCCCTGAGCAAACTGTGGCGGTGCAATTAGCAACGGGACAATTTCGGGCGATCGTGACGGAGATCCTGCCTGAAAATAACTAGCTCCGAAAAGGGTCCGAAAAGGGCGAGGGCAGCGTCGGGCTGAAGATGATTGCCCTTGACCCGCCCAGTCCGTTCGCGCAGCGTCTCCCGCAGAGAAACGGATGCGTCTTGATCCCCCGGTGCTGCTGGAAATGAGGTCTGGCAATACGGGATTGGGTTAGCGCCTTCGGCGCGATGTACAACCGCGATCGCCAGCGGGAATCTCAACAGACGATCACACACCGCTGCCGCCAGCAGGGACAGATACGGCTTAGCATAGAGAGAAGCCGACCGTGAACCAAACCGTTTGGCGACGTAGCTCGACCAGTATGATGGTTGATTTAAGTTGATTTAAATTGTAAACCCTTAGTGGAGATGACCTAAAATTATGACCCAGGATGCAGATGTTCATCCGCGCCAAGCGGCCAAACGCGTTGAAGTTTCGGTTTATTTAGACTCAGAGCTAGTCGATCAGGTCAAGCACCTCACCAATGATCCTAGCCGAGTCATTGAGCTAGCCGTGCGCCAATGGTTGCGAGGGGAAACCCGCCGGGACGACGAATTGACCCGAACCCTAGCCCCTACTCCCGTTCCCCCCCGGGGCGAATGGAACGACTAAGATTAAAGGAGGAGCTGGTCGTCAAGACGGTAATTTGCTGCCACGGTACTGTATCGCTTAGAGAACTGGGTAATCAGGGAGTTCGGTAATTTAGGGCGCTAGAGAGTAGTCCGAAATAATTGAGTGGCATAATCCGGTGGATACCCAAGTTAGTCAAAAACGATTGACCCAAATCACTAGCAATATTCGCCGTACCCTCGATCGGCAAACGATTTGGCGGAAGACGGTTGAGGGGATTGGCAGTGCCTTGGCCGTCGATGTGTGTTTGTTTTGTGCCTACCCCGCCACCAGCGTGGAGGGCGATTGGCGCTTGACACCCTGGGTTGAGGTTGTCGCTGAATACCAGCAAGCCCATACAACCAACCTGATCGGGACCAAACTCCCCTGGCTGGAGTATCCCTGTCTGCCGCAGGCGATTACCACCCTGAAGCCGGTAGTGGTTGAACAAGGACGACTGCCAGATGCTAGACCAGCCACACTCCTCGTGACCGCCACCTACCATCAAGCCCAACCCAATGGCCTCATTCTGTTAGCTCGTCAGTTGCCCAATCCCCCACATCCTGATGGGCTGACAACGCGATCGGGAACAACTACAGTTGCGCTAGAAGCTCCTTCCTGGCACCCCTATGAAATTGCATTTCTCCAGGAATTGGCCGAACAGGTGGGAACCGCGATCGCCCATGCCACCCTCTTTGCCGAAAGCCAAGCCCTAGCCTCAGAACTACAACGGGTCAACTCAGACTTAATGCGGCAACATCAAGCCCTCGAAGAAGCCCGCCGCCAAGCCGAAGAAGCCCGCATCCAGGCGGAAAATCTCTCGCGGCTGAAGAGTGAATTTTTGGCCAATACTTCCCACGAATTGCGGACCCCTTTGAACGGGATGATTGGCTTCCTCAAGCTGGTTCTTGATGGGATGGCAGATGATCCAGAGGAGCAGGAACAATTTGTTCAAGAAGCCTATAATTCCGCCCTACATTTGCTCAATGTGATTAACGACATTTTAGACATTGCGAAAATTGAAGCGGGCAAAATGCAGTTGGATCGAGGTCCCGTGAAGCTAGAAGAACTATTTAAAGATGTTGATAATAAGACTCGTTTGCAAGCTGAACAGAAGCATTTGCATTACGAAATTTCACTGCCAGCCACTCGTGACGAAATCATTCTATTCGGTAATTACCAACGGTTATTTCAAGTGATGCTTAACCTGGTCGGTAATGCGATTAAGTTTACCCCGGAAGGTGAGGTAAAAATTGATGCGGAAATTGTCAAGAAGAAGGTCACCATTCAAGATCAGGAGTTACCAGGCTATGTCAAAGTGCGGGTTGCCGATACGGGGATTGGGGTGTCCCTGGATCAGCAAGATAAGCTCTTTCAAACCTTTAGCCAGGTAGACAGTTCCCGCACACGCCAGTATGGGGGGACCGGGTTGGGTTTGGCGATTTCGCAAAAGCTAGTCGAGGCAATGGGAGGCGTCGTTAATTTCTATAGTATGGGCGAAGGGTTGGGTTCGACAGTCACGTTTACAGTACCCCTCTTCCAGGAACCCGTGATCGCGATCGGTGAAGCGATGAAACCGGTCGAAAGTTCGACCAAACCCTAGGGTGTCCGGCTGCGGACGCTCGCTCGCCTGCACCGCTTAAAACTTGATTCCCAGTTGACCATTGACGCCTCGGACAGAATGGTAACCTGCCCCCATGAACCAGTTACCCTGGGGCCGCACTTGTACGCCAGCGGAATAGGCAAACGGTTCATCCCCTGAATACAGCCCAACGCCCGCATAGGGAGAGAGCATCGGTAAACTGACAAACTTCAAGACATCCGCTCCAGCGGCCCCCTGCTCCGTGCCACCCACCTCGACCCCTAAATCTATCCACCGGGCACCCACGGCATAACTGACTGTGTTGTCCTTGACCCCGACGGCTCCCCAGCCCTGGGGTAGCATTTGGCTCTGGGCTGGTGGCAGGGGGACGATCGCCGTTGCAACTATCCCCCCGACCAGAAGAACCCTTTTGAATCGCAAATGGGTCAACATCATTCTCTCCTCACATCAGGTTTAATGGGATGACTTCAATGCTGGCAGGGTCGGCATTGCACGTTCTTGACGGTCTTTGCGATCCTTTGCCTAAGTGTTGGCTAGAAGCCGCAGCGACCGTTCTCAACATCACTGGCTTGCCAACTGCTCTTCCCACAATCGCTCTTCCCACGATTATTCTCTTGCCCATCCATGACGCTCGGTCCATCCCCAAAGTTCCGATCGCCCCAAAGTGCCGATTGCCCTAAGGTTGGATTGGCATCGTAACCTGGCGAGGGGATGCCCTGGGATGGACGCGGGTTAGGGCATCGTGGCCGGATCGAGGGGAGGATACCCCTGAAGGCGATCGCCAGTTGTCCGTGGGGGCAGTATCCTGCGCCCATCCTGTGGATCGACGGCAAGATACCCCTGAAGGCGATCGAGGGAGCACGGTAGAATAACAATATTGTCTTTGTTACATCGCTTAAGGTAAGAACAGGTATGGCTACGATGGCGCTGACTCCCGAAAATGTGGAGCAAGTCTTGGATGAACTGCGTCCCTATCTCATGTCAGATGGGGGCAACGTTGAGCTAGTAGACATTGAAGGACCCGTGGTCAAACTGCGGCTACAAGGAGCCTGTGGGTCTTGTCCCAGTTCCACCATGACGCTCCGGATGGGCATTGAGCGGCGACTGCGGGAATTTATCCCGGAAATTGTGGAAGTCGAACAGGTCATATAACCCCCAGATTGACCGATTTGAAGCTGAGCCGGGAGCTGCCCCGGCAATCCCGATCGCGGTTGGTAGTGAGGCCGCGATCGGTTTGGCCCAAGGCTTGCGTTGCTAAGATCTGCCCACGGGGCAGATCCATCTAGTTGCTTGAGAGCACCCAAGCCAGTGGATTGCAACTGACCTGCGGGAACTATTGCGCCGTTAACAGCACGGCCTGGATATTCATCTGCTGCAACTGTTGCTGGAGCGATCGCGCCTGGTTGATCTCATGCGCTCGGAATAACCCAGCCTGCCACACCACCTGTCCGTTGTAGATCACCCGAAAAGCGTCGGGAGCCAGCGATCGCACCACATTCTGAGCTTGGGCCGTATCCGCATAGGCAACCAACCGATAGGCAAATCCCGCTGCGGTCACGGGACTCGATGGCGAGCTAACGGGGGGGGAACTCACGGGCGGACGACTGGGGAGGCTAGCGGCAGGCGGGGGAGTCATCACCGGTCTGGGAGCTGCTGTCACCGACGGGGAGGCTGTGGCCAAGGGCGGCACCCCACCGGGGGTTGGTGCAACGCGTACCGTGGGCAGGTTGGCTGCTACCAGGGGAACAGCCTCAGGGGCAGCCTGGACAGGCGTTGGGGTAGGTGGGATCGGCTGCGTGATCGTGGGGGTTGCGGAGGGCTGGGAACTCGCTAGGGCCATTTGTTGGGGGGTAACTGGGCCGCCAATGCCCGTACTGAGGGCACTAGGGATGCCCGGCGCGATCGGCCCTGATTCGGGCGGAGGAACCGGAATGATAATCGGCTGATCGGTCTCTGCCAAGGTTATTGCGGGCGGCGCAGTACCGTCTGCGGTAGTCCCTGGTTGTGTGGGGGCAGCCCCCGATCGGGCGGCACGGATCGCGGCCCTAGCCGCCAGAATCTCTTGTAGAGCAGACGGAGCGGTTGTGTTTGAGGCCACTGGCACAGTTGAGGTCACGGGTGCAGTTGAGGTCACGGGCACAGTTGAGGTCACGGGTGCAGTTGAGGTCACGGGTGCAGTTGAGGCCACTGGCGTTACCGCTAGTTCAGCCGGCGGGGCCATTCCCACGGGAGCAGGGGCGATCGTCCCGCCATTGGCTGGAAGGAGGACCGGAACCGTGGGTGCAGCCGTCGGAGCAGGGACGACCGCCAAGGGGGCAGGGGTTGGGGGCAGTGCTGGCGCAGTTACCAAGGGGGCAGGGGGCGAGAGTTGGGCAACATCCTGGAGACTTTGATCGCGGGTGAGGTAGATGTGGCCCAAGACCTTACCCTCAAACGCACGCTTGGTAAACCGCCAACCCGGATTGAGCACTAGTTGCACAAAGCCGGAATGGACCCCGTGAGCACGGCCAATTTCCAGTTCCGGCGCGCCTTTCCCCCGAAAGGATGTGGCGACGAGCACCAGATCATTATCCCGCTGTTGAACTCGCAGGCTATATTGCAATCCATAATCCGCCCCACCTAGCCGCACAGAATAGCCGTTACTATCGGTGCTACGGCTACAAATACCGGTGAAGTCGAACTGGAGCAGCAAGGGATCAACGATCGCGGGTTGGCTACCCGCTACCTGCCAACAGGGCCGGGTATCTGCCACTTGTTCCAGAATTAACAATTGGTAACCCTGCCCGCTACCCACGGGAGCCGCGATCGCAATCAGCTTGCTTTGATCCACCTCCTGCTGCTCAAACGTCGCTGCGATCGCCGACGGCGCGAAACTACCCAGGATGCCACTCAGGAGTAACAAAGCGGCTAAAGAGGAAACCGGAGAAACACAAGAGGAACTGTTCATCGCACGAAGGAAGCAGCAACAGCAGGATAAGCAAGTTAGGGAGCCGGGAATACGAACGATCGTCCACAATCGCACGCTGACTCTCACGGCAGGATCTCAGGATCTCCCGAAGAATCGTAAGGATCTCCAAGGAATCTTCAAGGACAAGCCCCCTCCCCATGAGGCAGGCGTTATCGCGAACCATTGTCCGATCGCCCGATGGCCAATCGTTACCCGAAAGGATACAGCAGTTTCCGATTCTGTCGAGTCTCTGGCCCTCGATCTGGGCAAAAAATAACCGTAAGCGTCCCGGAAACCAGATAATAAAGAAATAAGAAGAAATACGTCTGTCGATTAACACTTATTGGTAACCCTGTCTGGAAACATGGCTCAATCCCTCACCACCGCTGCGGTCTTAGAAGTCCTACGCCCCGTCCAGGACCCGGAATTGCGGAAAAGCCTCGTCGAACTCAATATGATTCGCAACGTCGCGATCGACGAAGCTGGGCGCGTCAACTTTACCCTTGTCCTCACCACCCCTGCGTGCCCCCTGCGCGAGTTCATTGTGGAGGAATGCCAACAAGCCGTCCAGACCCTACCGGGTGTGACAACGGTGGATGTGGCCGTCACCGCAGAGACCCCCCAACAGAAAGCCCTGCCCGATCGCCAAGGCATTGAGGGGGTCAAAAATATCGTGGCTGTCTCCAGTGGTAAGGGAGGCGTCGGCAAGAGTACCGTTGCCGTGAATATTGCCGTGGCCCTAGCCCAAACCGGGGCGAAGGTGGGTCTGCTGGATGCCGATATCTATGGCCCGAATGCCCCCACCATGCTGGGGTTAGAGCAGGCGAAAGTCATGGTCCAACAGGGAGCACAGGGTGAAGTGTTGGAACCTTCCTTTAATCATGGGGTGCAACTGGTTTCAATGGGCTTCCTGATCGATAAGGACCAGCCCGTGATCTGGCGTGGCCCCATGTTGAATGGCATTATTCGCCAGTTTCTGTACCAGGTCGCCTGGGGGGCTTTGGATTACCTGATTGTTGACCTGCCTCCGGGCACTGGGGATGCCCAGCTAACCCTGGTTCAGGCAGTCCCGATGGCCGGGGCCGTGATCGTGACCACGCCCCAGGATGTGGCCCTGCTGGATGCCCGTAAGGGTTTAAAAATGTTCCAGCAGATGGGGGTGCCGGTCCTAGGCATTGTCGAAAACATGAGCTACTTCATCCCGCCCGATCAACCCGATAAGCACTACGACATTTTTGGTTCGGGTGGCGGTGAGAAGACGGCGAAGGAATTACAAGTGCCCCTGCTGGGCTGTGTGCCGCTGGAAATTTCCCTGCGTCAGGGGGGCGATCGCGGGGTTCCCATTGTCGTTGGGGAACCGGATTCCGCCTCGGCCAAGGCATTGGTGGCGATCGCCCAACAGGTGGCGGCGAAGGTGTCGATCGCGGCCCTCACGTGAGAATAGAGAATGGAGGAGAGAGGAAAGAGAGGCCAGCAGCCAATCCTTATCTAATTGCTCTTTCCTCTGGCCTAATTGCTCTTTCCTCTGGCCTAATTGCTCTTTCCTCTATTCTCAGTGCTCTTTCCTCTGGCCTCATCGCTTTTTCCTCTCCTCCACGATCGAATGCTAAAAAAATCCCACTTCTACTTGCGTTGGCAAACCTGGCTCCAACCCTGGCAACAGGTGGACTGGCTCCTCTTTGGCCTGATCACGGGCCTGACTATCCTGGGGGGCGTCATGATCCGCAGCGTTGAACTGAGTCAGGGGGACACGACCTATGGTTTACAGCATTTGGTAACCGGTGGCTTTGGGGTGGGAATTGCCCTGCTCCTGGCCCGCTTCCGGTATGACGTATTACTCGGCTGGCATTGGCTGGTGTATGCCATTACAAATCTGTCGTTGATCGCGGTCATGTTTATCGGCACCACGGCAATGGGGGCCGAACGCTGGATCACGATCGGGGGCTTTAATGTCCAACCTTCGGAGTTTGCCAAAGCGGGGATTATCGTCACCCTAGCCGCCATGCTCCATACCCGAACGGCTGCCACGATTCCGGCAGTACTCACCAGTCTGGCGGTAACGGCGGTTCCCTGGGTATTGATCTTTGTGCAGCCCAACCTGGGCACCGCCCTGATTTTTGGGGCGATTACGCTGGGGATGCTCTACTGGGGTAATGCCAACCCCGGTTGGTTACTGCTGTTGCTCTCTCCCCTAGTGTCAGTGATTTTATTCAACGTCTTTCTGCCTATCTGGCTGGTCTGGGTCGTGATTTTGGGGGGCATTGCTTGGCTAACCTTGCCCTGGCCGCGGATTGGGGCCTTGGCGGCGGTAGCGATCAACCTGATTGCGGGTGAACTGGGCCACATTATGTGGGGGCTGCTCCAGGATTATCAAAAGGATCGGATTCTTCTGTTCCTGAATCCAGATAAAGATCCCCTGGGTGGGGGGTATCACCTGATTCAGTCCCGGATTGCGATCGGGGCAGGGGAACTCTGGGGACGGGGGTTACACCAGGGCACCCAAACCCAACTCAGCTTTATTCCGGAGCAGCATACGGACTTTATTTTCTCGGCGATCGGGGAGGAACTGGGCTTTGTGGGCTGTCTGCTGGTTCTGGTGGCCTTTTGGCTCATCTGCCTGCGTTTAGTGCTGATCGCCCAGAGTGCAAAGGATAATTTTGGCTCCCTAATTGCGATCGGGGTGCTCTCGATGGTGATTTTCCAGGTGACGGTCAATATTGGGATGACGATCGGACTAGCCCCCATTACCGGCATTCCCTTACCCTTCCTAAGTTATGGGCGATCGGCGCTGTTGGCTAACTTCATTGCCTTTGGCCTAGTCGAGTCGGTCGCTAACTATCGTCGCCTTCGGTACTAGGGGCTAGCGGCTTCCGAGCGGCTGTTGACTGGCATTGGCGGGGCGACTTGCGGCATAGCAGCACCCCCACCTCAGGTTATCCCCTCGGATGCCCCCCTAGGCTGCCAACAGAACATACAGATAAATTCATGCTACAGACGGCAAGCTCTATGCTAGCCTAGCTAAGGACCGATATTGTGATCGGCCATGATAATCGTTAGCACCAGCCGTCGCGGGCATAGTTTAGTGGTAAAACCATAGCCTTCCAAGCTATCGATGCGGGTTCGATTCCCGCTGCCCGCTTTGCAAGATGACCCTCTGTTGTCGAAAAATGGTCAAAAATTGTCGGGAAATATTAGCGGAAAATGATAATCAATCCAGAATGATGGTCTAGGATAGATCCTAGGGAAGACTAAAGATAGCGTTTCTAGCATCAAGGTCAACCGTAGGGTGAGTCTACGGGCATCGCCGATAGGAAGACCTGTCCAACCAGGAATTCGGTATTCGTCTGGATAGCCATGCGCTTCAGGCGAAGGCACCTTCTTCTTGGGAAGATTTGGATACAGACCAAGAAACGTTGGATGATGAGAAGAGGAGTGGTAGTGTGTGGTTACCTCTGCATCGGCTAACGAAACGGGAGCTAAGCAGTGCCCCTGTTCGGCTGAAGATAGTAACACAGTTTTTTCCACCTGACTACGCGCCCACGGGACAACTGATCCGTGATTTGGCGGGTTTCCTGAGTCGGGAAGGGATGTCCGTCAGTGTTTTCACCGGACAGCCGGGGTATGCCTTTAGGCAGGCAGTTGCCGCTCAGCGAGAGGAGGGCGTCCAGCTTCAGATTCGGCGCACCCGCAGTGTTCACCTCTGGCCGAGTCGTATCCGGGGCAAAGCCATTGCTGGCGTCTTATTCTATCTACGATCGGCCCTCCATTTACTGCGTCATGCTGGTCGGAACCATGTGCTGTTCTTAACCACAGCCCCGCCTTTCCTCCACAGCTTGGGCTATGTGATCAATCTCATTTTTGGGACCCCCTACGTCTGCATTCTCTACGACTTCTATCCGGATATTGCTGTGGAGTTGGGGGTGCTGGGCGAACAGCATTGGCTGGCAAAACTTTGGGATTGGGTTAATCAACGGGTATGGGCGCGATCGCAGGCGGTTGTAGTTCTCAGCGCAACCATGCAGCAACGTCTGCGCGACAAGTATCCAGCGATCGCCGATAAGGTTGTCGTCATCCACAACTGGGCCAATCCCCAGCAGATCCGGCCAATCGCCAAACACCAGAATTGGTTTGCCCAGGCGCATCAACTGGTCGATCCCTTTGTGGTGCTCTATGCTGGCAACTTGGGTCGCTGCCATGATCTCGACACAATCCTGGGGGCCGCCCAGATTTTGCAGCCCCAACCGCAGATTAAGTTTTTATTCATTGGTGGGGGTGCCCGCTATCCCGAATGTCAGGATCGGGCAGAAGCCTTGGGCTTAGGGAACCTGCTATTTTTGCCGTATCAAGATGTGACGGTATTGCCCTACTCCTTAACGGCCTGCGATCTTTCCCTGGTCAGCATTGGCCCTGGGATGGAAGGGTTGGTGGCCCCTAGTAAGCTCTATGCGGCCCTGGCCAGTGGCCGTCCGATCGCCGCCATCTGTGCGACGGACTCCTATTTGCGCACCCTGATCCAGGAGGCGAACTGTGGGCAAAGTTTTCGGCATCAGGATAGCCAGGGTCTTGCCAACTTTATCCAACAGTTGCACCATAACCCGCCTCTGCGTCAACAACTGGGGGCTGCCGCTCGGCACTACCTGCAAACCCACTTTTCGCCTGAGATCAGTGGCTATCGCTATTACCAGATTGTTCGTCGGGGCCTCCCGGCAAGTATAGACTGCCGCCTCCACAGCCCGACGCCGCCCTAACGCCTGTTGACTTCGCCTTGCCGCGATCCGCTGGAATTCCCCATCCCCCCTATCTGAAGGCGTCCCCCGCTTCAATGACTTGCCCCGATCACGGGTTCCCCCTGTCTCGATGCTCCCCCCAACCCCTGTCGCCCCCCATGAATGTTCCTAGTGTCATTCCCCGTTCACCTTG